>NZ_BCUY01000012.1 GCF_001591465.1 Cytobacillus firmus NBRC 15306 | reverse complement strand
GATTTCAATTATTAAAAAATAATTCCACAAAATATATTGATATATCTTCCTTTTATCCACTATAATCAAATTGTCTCTTGGCAGAACATGATAATATAGGGGGAATTTGGAATCTGTTTTACTGAAATAATAATAAAGGAGTCTGTTACATGAGCCAGCTTAGCTATATTCTCCGTACTTTAATCGTAATTATTCCTACTGTATTGATCATCGGCATTACAGTTTGTGTTGGTAATGGGCTTGAAGGCAGTGCGTTTTGGACGACCATTGGGTTTATTGTCATCCTTGGCACGCTGGCGGGAATATTATCCGCTTTTATGAACTACCGCAAATTTATTGCACCCATCAGCAAAATTAATAGATTTATTGATGAACTTGCAGATGGAAACATGTCCACAAGACTGGACGAAAAATCAGTGGGCCAGCTTGGTTCCATTGCTTCAGCTCTGAATCACACTGCCTCCGCCTGGCAGGAGGTTCTGAATAAAGTGGTTCTGGCTTCCGACGAAGTCACACAATATGCCCAGCAGCTATCATCAGGCGCCCAGCAGACCAATATGGCAACAAGCCACATTGCTGAGGTGATTGAAGAGATTGCTGCAGGGGCAGACAACCAGGTCCACGGTGTCGGAACGGCTTCCAATGTCATTATGCAGATGTCTGAAACACTGACACAGGTGGCGGCTAATTCAGAACAGGTGACAGAGCAAATCAATGATTCTCTGGAAAAAGCAAATCAGGGCGATGCATCCATTTCAACAGCAGGCTGCCAAATGAATTCCATTCATGTAAATGTACAGGACTTATCCAAGGTGGTAAAAGGTCTTGGCCAGCGTTCACAGGAGATTGGAAAGATTATCGAAGTGATCACAGGCATTGCCGCTCAAACGAATCTTCTGGCATTAAATGCTGCCATCGAAGCGGCCCGTGCAGGAGAACAGGGAAAAGGCTTTGCGGTTGTAGCGAACGAGGTCAGAAATCTCGCTGAAAAATCGGCGGAATCCACTCTGCAAATCAGCCAGCTGATCTCAAAAATCCAGGAAGAAACCCATCAGGTCGTCCAAACCATGGATACCGTCAATCATGAAGTAACAGAAGGCATGGAAGTCATGAAGGGAGCAGGGGATTCCTTCAAACAAATCCGGCAGTCTGTCAGCATGGTGACAAATCAAATGCAGGAAGTCGCTTCAGCCATTCAGCAAATGTCTGCCGGATCCCAGCAAATGGTCCAGTCCATGGATGAGATAACCCATGTGGCAAATGAATCCGCAATGGCTACACAAAGTGTACTGGCATCAACTGAAGAACAAGCTGCATCCATGGAGGAAATATCCCTTTCCGCTGACCACCTTACGGGCATGGCGGAGGATTTGAAAGAGTTGATCAGCAGATTTAAGTTATAGAGTTTAGGTCTAGGAACCTAGACTCTTTTTTACAAAAGGAGAGGAGTGATGCAGTTTGATAAAAAAGGAAAGGACAGTATCCGGCTTCATCGTAAAACTTGAAGCATTAGTAAGGAGAATGCCTGAAATGGAACCGGGGAGGGAGAGGGCCATATCTCAATTGAACAAACGCAGAGCTGGATATTCAGGGGAACAAAAGCTGGATTATTATTTAAATTTTTTGGACGAGAAAGAGTATTGGATCTATCACGGCCTTCGGCTTTCAAATGGAAGTCAATTTTTCCAGATTGATACCCTGCTTCTAACGAAAGGATCCGGCATAATTTTAGAAGTGAAAAACTGGAACGGAACCATCATCTTTGAACCCGAATTCCACCAGGTCATCCGGATCCATAACGAAAAAGAGGAGGCTTTCCACGACCCCATTTCCCAGGCTGAACACCAGAGACGGCAATTAAAAAAGTGGATGGCAGCACATGGCTTCCCGGATATCCCCGTTGAATTTGACGTTGTGATCAGCAGTCCTTCCACCATCTTCAAATCCTCATCGAAACACACCTCAAAAAAAAGTTATTCATGCCCACCGTTTGTTAAGCAAACTTAACTCCATTAAAAAATCATCTTCGATTGAGAGATTAAACGAAAAACAATTTAAAAAAATAAACCAGACACTTTTGAAAAAACATGTCGAGCATGAAATTGATGTAATGAAATTTATAAAAGTAAATCCAAATGTCATCCTTACCGGTGTGCACTGCCCAAAGTGCGGCTCGCTGCCAATGATTTACGATTGGGGGAAATGGAGATGTACTGTATGTAAAACTACTTCGGATACGGCACATCATCAAGCAGTAGAGGATTATTTTGATCTCATTAAACCGTCAATAACAAATGCTGAATTTCGCAAATTTAGCATTTGACATCTGTTTTTTCTGCCTCAAGATTACTTGGCCGGATGAATCTTCATCTAGGTGGTGAAAAGAAGAATAGATTATATTTAAAACCTTCTTAATTGTGAACTTTGCAAATAAAACAGTAAACTTGCAAACAAATCTAAAAATATGCAAAGAAAAACACCAAACTTGCAAACAAACCTAAAATTCTGCAAACAAATTATTAAAATCTGCAAACATAAGCTCCTTCCGCCATTTTTCCACAAAAAAAGCCATCCCACAGATGGCTTATCCCTCAAATTAAGCTATTCCTGCTTTCATTAACATCCCATCCAGCGGCCGTTCCATCACTGTTTCCATCCACTTGGCTGTTTCCAGTACAGCAGGAAGATCTGTCCCAGTATCCGCACCCATACCGTGGAACATATTGATCATATCTTCTGTACAAACATTCCCGACTGCTTTTGGTGCGAATGGGCATCCGCCTAATCCGGCGATGGATGAATCAAAGCGGCGGACACCCGCATGATATCCCGCCAATACATTAGCCAGTCCCAAACCGCGCGTATTATGGAAGTGAAGTCCAAGCAGAAGATCCATTCCAAAAGTATCAAAGAATGTTTCTGCCACTTTTTGGACCTGAACAGGATTGGCCATACCTGTTGTATCAGCCAGAGTGATTTCAGTACAGCCGGCTTCTAAAAATCTTTCTGCCGCTTTCAGCACGTTTTCTAATGGAACTTCTCCTTCAAACGGACATCCAAATGAGGTGCCCAATACTCCAGATACACCTTTGCCTGAAGAGGCACCGTCTTTAATTACCAGACTAAGTTCTTCAACAGCCTGTTCAACAGTCCTTTTCGCATTCCGTAAATTGAACGAATCACTTGTCGTGGTTACAACATGAAGAAAATCCACATCGGTCTTAAGTGCACGTTCAAGCCCGGACCGGCTTAAAACCAGGCCGCCATAGCGGACCCTATTTCTTTTAGGCAGTGATTTCAGAACTTCTTCTGCATCGGCCATCTGAGGAACAACCTTCGGATTGACAAAAGAAACGGCTTCTATATTGCGGATGCCGGAATCAAGTAATCTTGTAATCAGTTCAACTTTGGATTCCGTTGAGACCATTTTGCACTCGTTCTGCAACCCATCCCGGGGGCCAACTTCACAAATTTCAATCATTTTCCTTCCTCCTTCAGCAGATGAATGTTTTTGATTTGCTCCAGATGCTTCAAAACATGATCACGGCCCTGGTAAATATGTTCGTGCATCGCAATGCGGGCACGTTCGGGCTCCCGATTTTTGATCGCATCCAGGATGGTTTTATGTACCTCAAGTGATTGCTTTAGCTGAAAGCTGTTATACCAATAGAAGGACCGGAACACAATTGGAACGACGACAACCTTGGAAATGTGGAAATGAATATGCTCATTTTTGGAAGCTGCGACAATCGCTTCATGAAATTTCTGGTTTACCTGAACAATATCTTTCAGGCTTTCCATATTGGATTCCACATGCCCGCTAATTGCTTCTTCATATAAAATATTGGCACTTTCCATTTTAAGAAGGTCACTTTCTGTCCGATGTATCGCCGCCTGGCTGGCAGCGTATCCTTCGAGCAGAGTGCGCAGGTCATAAATTTGCCGAATATCATCTTTTGTAAAATGTCTTACGCTGACCCCCCGCTTTAAAGGAATAACTAGTCCTTCTGCTTCAAGCTGCCTAATTGCTTCTCTAATAGGAGTGCGGCTAATATTCATCTTTTTAGCCAATGACTCTTCAGCGAGCCGCATACCAGGGACAAATTTCCCTTCAATAATGGCATCTTTTATATATTCGTATGCATCCATAACAACACCTCAACTGTATTGTATACAAACGCAAAAATTATTACAACAAATATTCTGAAAATTTATATTAAAACTTAATCAAATCAATGTTTTTAAAGAGATTTCAGAAAATTTTAAAATTGTTATTGACTTATTGTATACAAACAATTAAATTTGTATACAAGATTGAGAAAATTTAAATATAAAAGCGCATTCAAGAAATAACAGGAGGGAATTACATGTCAGAAAAACAGCTTCCACTGCAAGATATAAGAGTTCTTGAGCTTGGCACACTATTAGCTGGACCATTTTCAGGACGTCTTCTTGGGGACTTTGGTGCTGAAATCATCAAGGTTGAACCTCCAGGAAAATCAGATCCCATGAGAAACTGGGGAAAGTCAAAGGATGGAGTTGGGCTATGGTGGCCGATTCAATCGCGAAATAAAAAATCAATCACATTAAACCTGCGGGAAGAAGAAGGGCAGCACGTTTTAAGAGAACTTGTTAAAGAAGCCGATGTTGTCATTGAGAATTTCCGCCCGGGCACAATGGAAAAATGGAATCTTTCCTACGAAACATTGTCGGAGATTAACCCCAGATTAATTATGGTCCGGACTTCCGGCTATGGACAGACTGGGCCGTATAAGCATCGTGCAGGCTTCGGCAGTGTCGGAGAAGCAATGGGGGGGTTAAGAAATGTAACCGGTTTCCCTGACAGGCCGCCATCGCGAATAGGTGTATCCATTGGTGATACACTGGCAGCACTTTTTGCGACGATCGGCTGCCTGGTTGCTTTACATGAGAGGGAGCGTTCAGGAAAGGGGCAGGTAGTCGATACAGCCCTCTATGAATCTGTATTCTCTGTGATGGAAAGCATTATTCCGGATTATCTTCTAGCAGGATACATAAGGGAAAGAATGGGCAATATTCTGCCAGGTGTTGCGCCATCCAATATTTATTTTACAAAGGATAAAACATATATCGTGATCGGCGCCAATGCGGATGGTGTGTTCAGCAGATTATGTGAGGCAATGGAGCAGCCGGAATTGGCGAAGGACCCAAGATTTTCAACCCATCATGCAAGGGGAGAGAACATGAAGCTTCTTGACTCCATGATCGAAGAATGGACTAAGACTCTCCCGGCTAAAGAAGCGCTAAAAATCCTTGAAGATAAAGGAGTGCCTTCAGGGCTCATCTATTCCGCTAAAGATATTCTGGAAGATCCCCATTATAAAGAACGGGACATGATCATCAAAGTTGATCATCCGCAGCTGGGGGAATTTCCAATGCCTGGCATTGTTCCAAAATTAAGCAGGACACCAGGGGAAGTAAAGCATGCCGGCCCTGAAGCGATGGGCAAGCATAATAACGATATTTACTCAGAACTCCTTGGGTATTCTGAAAGCAGATTAGAAGAATTGAAGAAAAAAAATATCATTTAGGAGGGCTTCAACATGGGGCGGACTCTATATGAGAAAATTTGGGATAAACATGCAGTGCTTGAGCAGCAGAATCAGCCTTCCCTTTTGTACATTGATCTTCATTTAATTCATGAAGTCACATCCCCGCAGGCTTTTGAAGGCTTAAGAATCAATAATCGCAAAGTAAGAAAGCCTGAGTTGACGGTTGCGACCATGGACCATAGCATCCCAACAACAGATCGCACATTGCCATTCAGGGATGAAATCGCAAAGAAGCAAGTCGATGCATTAGAAAAAAACTGCAGGGATTTCGGCATACAGCTTTTTGACCTGAAGAGCAGGAACCAGGGAATCGTACACGTCATTGCTCCTGAACTGGGATTAACCCAGCCAGGGATGACCATTGTATGCGGTGACAGTCATACATCTACACATGGTGCGTTCGGAGCACTTGCCTTTGGCATTGGTACAAGTGAAGTTGAACATGTTCTTGCCACCCAGACATTAAAGCAATTTAAATCAAAAACATTGGCAATAAATATACATGGACAATTGCCGTCGGGGACTACTGCCAAGGATCTGATTCTTTCAATCATTGGAAAATATGGACATGATTTTGCAACAGGATATGTGGTTGAATATCGCGGCGAAGCCATCCGGAAATTAACGATGGAAGAGCGCATGACCGTCTGTAATATGAGCATCGAAATGGGAGCGAGGGCTGGACTAATTGAGCCTGACAGCAAAACCTTTGCGTTTTTGAAAGGAAAACAGGCGGTTCCTGAAGGAAATCTATGGGGAGAAGTTCTTGAAGAGTGGCAGCAATATTATACAGATGAGGATGCGAAATTTGATTTGACCGCTGATTTCAATGCTGCTGAAGTCATCCCGCAGGTTACCTGGGGGACGAATCCAGGCCAGGTTGCCGGCATTACAGAAACTATCCCGAAACTTGAAGATATGTCTGAAGATCACGTGCGGCCGGCAATAAAGGCACTGCAGTATATGGGGCTGGAACCGGGAACACCGATCACCGAAATAGGGATTGACAAAGTCTTTATCGGCTCCTGTACAAACAGCCGAATTGAAGATCTCCGCAAGGCTGCTAAAATCGCACACGGTTATAAAGTTGCGGAACGTGTGGAAGCCTTAGTTGTTCCCGGTTCACAGCTAGTAAAAAAGCAGGCAGAGGCTGAAGGGCTTGACCAGATTTTTATAGAGGCCGGTTTCCAATGGAGAGAAGCGGGCTGCAGCATGTGCCTGGGAATGAATGAGGATTTGGTTCTTCCTGAGGAGCGCTGTGCATCCACCTCAAACCGGAACTTTGAAGGCAGGCAGGGAAGGAATGCCAGGACCCATTTGGTCAGCCCGGAAATGGCAGCGGCTGCAGCGATTGCCGGGCGGTTTACAGATGTGAGGGAGTGGCCAGTTAAGGAAAGAAAGGAGGTCAGTTTACAATGAAATCTTTTACGAGATTTACAGGCATCGTTGCTCCGCTTGATACGGCAAATGTTGACACAGATGCCATTATCCCGAAGCAATTTCTTAAAAGTATTGAAAGAACAGGGTTTGGCAAATTTCTTTTCTATGAATGGCGATATGAAAATGACAGGGAAAAACCGGATTTCATTCTAAATCGAGAACCTTACCGAAATGCGCCTATACTGCTGACCCGCAAAAATTTTGGATGCGGCTCATCCAGGGAGCATGCACCATGGGCGATTGCAGAATATGGAATAAAAGTAATCCTGGCTCCATCATTCGCAGATATTTTCTATAATAATTGTTTCAAAAATGGGATCCTGCCAGTCGTTTTGCCCGATCAGGATATAGAAATTCTTTTTCGGAATACCAGAGAAATACCCGGCTATCAGATTAGGGTCGATTTAGAGAATCAGAGAATAGAAGATTCTTTTGGATACATGTCAGAATTCGAGATAGGCTCCTATCGAAAAGATCAGCTGTTACAGGGATTGGATGAAATTGGAGCGACCCTTCAATCATCTCAAAATATACACTCCTTTGAATCATCACATAAGATCTACTACAAGCTGGGTGCCAAAAATTAATAATAGGGAGGCAGTCGAATGGAAGACAGAACGATAAAAGAACCTATTCGAAAAAAATGGATTTGGATAGTCCTCGCCATCATAACACTTGGCGTAGTACCCTGGTATTTTCCGGATGCTGCAGCAGAGCCTTATATTCTCGGGTTTCCGTTATGGGCATTTATCTCTACAGCTTTTTCCATTATCATGTGCGGGTATTTAAGCTGGCTATGTGTTAACGAGTGGAATATCGTGGAGGACCAGGAAGAAGCCGAAAGAGCAAAGGGGGATAAATCATGAATGATTTAGCATTTGCAGGCACAGATGGGATCATTATTTTATCAGTCTTTGCCATAATCATGCTGCTAATTGGTTACCTGTCTGGCAGAGGCGAGAAGAACCTTCATCACAGTCTTTCAGGGTATTATCTTGCCGGAAGGAATCTCGGTTTTATTGCACTTTTCTTCACCCTGTATGCAACGCAATATAGCGGAAATACTATTGTCGGCTATGCACCGACGGCCTATCGGACAGGTTTCTCATGGATACAGTCCATCTCGTTTATGACAATTATTATCGGAATCTATTTACTGTTTGCACCAAGGCTATATGTCATTGCGAAGAAAAGAAATTTTGTAACACCTACTGACTGGATCGATCACCGCTTTAAATCAAAGGCAGTCACACTGCTTAGTATTTTTCTCATGCTTTGGGGGCTTGGAAACTATCTATTAGAACAGCTGGTAGCAATCGGACAGGCTGTATCCGGAATGACGGGCGGAACCATTCCATACCAAATTGCTGTTATTGTCTTCGTTGCTGTCATGCTTGCCTATGAATGGATGGGCGGAATGAAGGCGGTTGCATTCACAGATGTTATGCAAGGCATCGTACTGATGATCGGCATCATTGTCTTTCTTATCGGTGGCTTGTACCTGGTAGGCGGAAATTTCTCTGAAGTTACCCGGTATGTTGCAGAAATGGAGCCTGCAAAAACGGCTGTTCCTCCTATGGAAGTAAATATCAATTGGTTAAGCATGCTCCTGCTGGTTGGACTTGGAGCAAGTATTTATCCGCATGCTGTTCAGCGGATTTATTCCGCTCAAAGTGAAAAAACACTAAAAAAATCATTTGCCCGCATGGCATGGATGCCGCCCATTACAACAGGACTTGTATTTATGGTGGGCATCATTGGAATCATGCTTTTTCCCGGCCTTGATAAGACAGGTTCTGAGCAGCTCGTAGGTTTGATGGCCAATGAGATTGCTGCCATTAATCCATTTTACTACTGGATTATGATCATTTTCTTTGGGGGCATTGTGGCGGCCATTATATCAACAGCGGATTCAGTGCTGCTCAGCTTTTCATCGATGCTCTCAAATGATGTATATGGGAAATTCATCAATCCTAAGGCATCTGAACATAAGAAGGTTATGGTCGGGAAAGTATGCGGAATTTTTGCCATCATCTTTCTTCTGTGGATTGCCTGGAATCCTCCGGGAACCCTTTATGAAATTTTTGTATTGAAATTCGAATTGCTGGTTCAGGTTTTCCCTGCTTTTGTACTTGGATTATATTGGAAGAGTTTATCAGGCAGGGCTGTTTTCTGGGGAATGCTTACAGGCGCCATATTAGCCGGATTGCTTACATGGACAGGCTATAAAACCATCTATGGAATTCATGGCGGCGTTCTGGGACTAGGGCTGAACTTCTTAATTTGTATTGCAGGAACCCTCTTAGCTCCAGCAGTTTCAAAAAACAAAGTGCTGGAGGAAGATTTATCAGCAATCAATTTAAAGGCCTAAGAGCCAAAAAAGAGATGATTGATTATGAGCAATTCACTGGCAAAAAAAGAATTTGCCTTAACTGAAAATCCATGGCGAATGTTATTGTTTCTATTGCTCTCACAGCTGATGGTAGCATTTGTCGGCAGAAGCATTGGACCGCTGGGGGTTTTAATAGGGGAGGATCTGTCCTTGACCAAGTCGCAAATTGGCATGCTCCCGGCGGCTCTCTTTTTGGGCCAGGCGATCATTTCGGTTCCTGCCGGTTTTCTGGCTGACCTTGCAGGATCCCGTAAATTATTGGTTCTGGCATCAGCTTTAATGGGCCTAGGCTATCTTTTCATGACTATGCTTCATGAATTTTGGCTTGTTCTGTTATTGATAATCATCGGAGGAATAGGGTATGGATCCATGCATCCGATAACAAACAGGGGCATCATTTATTGGTTTCCGCTTAAAAAGCGGGGCACCGCAATGGGAATAAAGCAAACAGGCATCACGGCAGGATCTGCTCTGGCAAGCTTGATCCTGCTTCCTCTTAGTGTCTCTTTCGGCTGGAGATTCGTATTGCTGATCGCTTGCCTTCTATTATTGGCAGGAGGTTTTGTCTCCTATCACTTTTACCGTGATCCGCCGGAACTGGAACAGGCAAAAAGCAGCAGCATGAATATACTCCAATTTTACAGATCAATGTTCAAAATGTTTAAAAATAAAGCCTTGATGCTTATCAGCTTCAGTGCTCTGGGCCTAAATGGAACACAAATGTGCTTAAATACGTATATCGTCTTATTTGCGTATGAACAGCTGAAGATTCCAATCATCCTATCTGGACTGCTATTGGTTATATCAGAAGTTTTCGGAACGATTGGAAGGCTTGCATGGGGTATAATCAGTGACAGGCTGTTTGATGGCAAGCGGGTTATCATTCTAATGATCATCACTATTATTACAGCATTGGCCAGCGCGGCAGCGGCTTTCATCAGCTCAGCCCCATTTTGGGTAATCGCGCCTATAACTGCTCTGTTTGGATTTGCTGCTTCAGGCTTCAATGGCATCTGGATGAACCTTGCAAGTGAGCTGGTTCCAAAAGAACAAGCTGGCATCTCAAGCGGAATTAGTATAACACTTGGCTCAGCCGGGGCCATAATTATTCCCCCGCTGTTTGGCTATATCGTGGATCAGACCGGTCAATTCTCTTCAGGCTGGATACTCATTACGGGCATGATGGCTATTGTGTTTACCTTGTTGACCACCTTATCTATTATGAATAAAAAGAATAATATTGTTATTTAATGGAAAAAAGGAGTGATTCCAAGTGGAATTTACACCCTCAGAACTTGGAGAAAAAGATGTTTATAAATTATTAACCGGATCGGTTGTGCCAAGACCAATTGCCTGGGTATCCACTGTGTCGGAGGAAGGTGACCTGAATCTGGCACCTTTTAGTTTTTTTACCGTAGCTTCCAGGAATCCTCCCATGCTCTGTATTTCTATTGGTCCTGGCGTGGGCGACAGGGAAGGAACAGAAAAAGATACATTGGTCAACATCCGGGCGACAAAAGAGTTTGTCATCAACGTGGTTCCTGCACCATTAGGAAACCAAATGCAAAAAAGTGCAGAGAATCTCCCGAGTAATGCTGATGAGTTTGAAGCGGCAGGGCTTTCGGCTGCTGAAAGTCATTTAGTCGCACCTAAGAGGGTAAAAGAAGCACCAATCCATATGGAATGCAAGCTGGAACAGATAATTAAACTGGGAAGCGATCATCTGATTATCGGGAGAATGGTACATTATCATATTGATGATGAGTACTACCTCGGTAATTATAAAGTGAACTTAGAAAAACTGCAGCCGCTTGGGAGGCTGGCAGGAAACTATAGTGAAAGCAGCGATTTCTTCAAGCTGCCAAGATAATTATTCCAATGCCGGACCTTATGGCCGGCATTTTTTTTTGCATTGGGAGTATACCTATTTATGTATTTCGGCCAGCCAAGATGATAATATATCCTTAAAACCTAGTCCCATCTGGAGGTATTCCTTTGGAAAACTACGCGGATCTCATTCAAAAACAAAGAAATTTCTTCACCCAGGGTAAAACAAAAGATGTCACATTTCGAATTGGGGCACTCAGAAAGCTTCGTTCAATCATAAAGCAGCATGAGCAGGAATTAATGGATGCTTTAAAAGCCGATCTCAATAAAAGTGAGTTTGACGCATACTTGACGGAAATCGGAATCCTGCTCGAGGAAATCCGCTTTACCATGAAACATTTAAAAAAGTGGTCAAAGCCAAGGAAGGCAAAGCCCACCATTGCCCAGATCGGTTCGAAAAGCTATATCTATCCGGAGCCATATGGAGTTGCGCTTATCATAGCGCCCTGGAATTATCCTTTCCAGCTGGCCATTGCACCGCTAATAGGCGCTATTGCGGCAGGGAATTGCGCAATCCTGAAGCCATCGGAATTAACACCGCAAACTTCGGCATTGCTGTCAAAAATGATCAGCAGCCATTTTCCTGAAGAGTATATTTCAGTAGTTGAAGGAGACGCAGAAACAAGCACAGCGCTTCTAAATGAAAAGGTCGACTATATTTTCTTCACAGGAAGTGTCCCTGTTGGAAAAATCATTATGGAAGCCGCTTCGAAAAATCTTACACCTGTTACGCTGGAACTGGGCGGGAAGAGTCCGTGCATCGTACATGAAGATGCTAATCTGAAGCTTGCCGCGAAGAGAATTGCCTGGGGAAAATACATTAATGCCGGCCAAACGTGTGTGGCTCCTGATTATCTTTATGTTCACAGCAGAGTAAAAGAAGAATTTCTTAAAGAACTAAAGCAGGCCATACAGGAGCTTTATGGAGAAAATCCGATTGCATCCGGCCAATTTACGCGAATCGTCAGTGAAAAACACTTCAGCCGACTCGCTAAATTTTTAACCAATGCCACTGCTATTCACGGAGGCAGGCATGACTTAAGCGCTCTAAGTATCGAACCGACTGTTCTCGGCAATATTACCTGGAATGATGAGGTAATGCAGGATGAAATATTCGGGCCGATTCTCCCCGTGCTTGAATATGACGACTTGTCCAAAATAATTGGAGAAGTTACTGCACGCCCAAAACCTTTGGCCCTATATATCTTTACAGAAAGTGTGTGTGTCCAAAACCAGATTCTCAGCAGTATTTCCTTTGGAGGCGGATGCATTAATGATACTGTTTATCATTTGAGCTCACCATATCTTCCTTTCGGAGGGGTAGGGGAGAGCGGGATTGGCGCTTATCACGGAAAGGGCAGCTTTGATGTGTTTTCACATGAAAAAAGCATTCTGAAGCAAACCACCAGATTCGATTTGCCATTCCGATATCCGACCACAAAAGATGCATTAAAAAAGGTGAAATTTTTTATAAAATAACCGTCATATTTGCAGAGGGGTTCTAAGCATTGTTTTTCGGAGGCTTGAGATCCTTATTTAAATTCTGTATGGCGGCTTCGGTTTTTTTTGAAAGGTTTTTGGTGTATGGGGAAACCGAGAAGGTGGGGAAGTTTATATTTTTGACTTTCTTGGTCAGTTTTTTCAATGAAATCAGCCCTTTTTTACTATAGTATATGTCCCCGCTCCACGAACATGAATATGGCGCGGAAGAAATTTACTTCCACGCCATATAGTATGCTCAAGTTTTCGTTTTGGTATAAACGCTTATTAATCTTTTATTCTCTTTTAATATTCTTTCGGTGTGAGGGCTGACTTCAAAGCCCGGCAGGCTTATCCGGGATTTTTTCTTCAGGGTTTTCATGGTGCTGCTGGAATTTATCTGCGGTAAATTCTTTTTCTTATCCGCTGGTTCCTTCATGGTCTTCGTCCTCCTGTTCGGCAGGGAGCATTAGATCGTATATTGATATAAGTGAAGTGAATAGCAAATAGTCGAATTCGGTTACAAATTGGCCGGAGGTCACTTTAATGACATAATCTTCTTCGAAAATGGAAAAAGGAATTAGCGCCAGTTTTTCTTCCGCATCATAATAAACTTCCCTGCGGTTTAGCCGGCTATGAATCAGGGCTTTATCGATGTAGTGCTCAAGGAGATAGTCTTTCTCTTCCTGTGTTGAATACCTGCATAACGATGCCTTCATATCGATTTTTTCCGCAAAGTCAGCCAAAAGCTTTTCGATTCCTGCAAGATAAGCTTCTTCATTTCCATAATAAATGTCAATCGGTTCATTTTTCAATAAATATTGAAACGATTTCAGCTTATTCATATGTGAATTTAACAGGTCGCTGTTTTCTTCGAGTAAATCTCTTGTGTCAGTTGCCAGTTCATTATTTCCGACTCTTTTCAAATAAGATCCAAGAAAAACAAAAGCATCAACAAGGGCAAATATAATCGCGACAATCAGGTAATTCTGCCAGTGATCAAAAATGGAATCCGGCTCATTTGTCCAATAGATTACCGCACCAAGCACATAAAGGATATACCATGTTTTACGAATGACGGACATTTTTTCTTTCACTTTCTTTTCCCAAAGCCAGACAGAAATAACATAAAACCCAAGACAAGCGACTATGATCCACACAGCAATCTTAAAGAATATCAGCACAAAAAATCGCCTCGTCTGCCATAAAATGAATTTCTGTTAGAACATTTGCATAATTTTGATTCCATTATACCAGAAATTATTCCATAAATTTGAAAATGATTGCGGAGGAAGTAAAAATATGAAGAAATACCTAACCATAACGGCAGCAGTTCTTGTAGTTCTGACAATCATCAATCACTTCAATTTAAAGCAGGTGATTGAATTGTGTGAAGATTCAAATAAGCATGCGCATGTAGACAGAGATCTATTTGCCGTTAATTGGAGTGTAAGCTGTAAAGAGTAGTTATTAGTACAGTTTTTCACTTTTTATAAAAAATGATATAAATGCCATCCTCAACTTGTCCACTCCTTGTTGCGACCAGCCGCATATACAATATAAGCCATAGAAAACAAGCTTTTTTATGTTGGAAAGCTTCGGATTCTGTTGGCTAAAAACAACAAGTAGGAGTGTAGAATATGAAGAAAAACCATTCGTATGGCTGTGGAAGCAGCGACAAATGTCCTCCAATGCCGAAGTGTGACACGGCTAAATCGCATACTCATTTTTGTGATGTAGGGACTCCGGAAAATACAGGCGGAGTAGAACAGACAGTAATTCTTGGGGATGTACCAATTCAGACATTAACTGAAGCGGATATCTATCTTCCTTCATATGCAACAGAAGTTAAACAAATCCGAAAGAACGTTTATCTGACACAATGCAAGGCTGTGCCTGTTATTCCTGAAGGCTTCCCTGACACAGCACCAACATCCGTAAAGCTTTATGTAGAAGGGTATATTCACAAAAACATTCAATATGTTGATGATTGTGAAGGCTATGTGAAAGATTACAGTGTCAACGTTCCATTTAAGTGCTACTCACTGGTGAACACCCTTCCTGAAATTGATTGGGAATTCAGCAATAAGAACAGCAATTCCAACGAAATCAGAGAGCTTGCAAAAAATGGCATGGGTGCAGACAGATGCAGCTTTGGCTCCTTGACATTTGAGTTCTTGAATGAGCCAATCAAGTGTAAACTTCTAAATGCTTCCGTTACTCAAATGGATATTCTGAGCGATTTTGATAAATGGGGCAGATTTGACAAGATTACTGAAAAAGCAGAAGTTAATTTGCTTGTAAGATTAACTCAGCGTCAATTGGCAAACGGCTTAGACGACTAATAAGAAATGAGAGGGTATCTTCATGTGATACCCTCTTTATATTTGTATGATTTGCTCCTGAAAGAAATCCAGAGACAGCAAGGCTTTCCCCATGATTTCCAGCCCGGAATGATCTTCTGCATCCCCATGCCAGAGAACACGAATACTCTTCAATTTACAGGTGATTTCCTCTGTGAATTCCTGGAAATATTCATAATGATGATCCAGTCTGTTTTCGTGAATATACATAAACTCCTTTTTATTAGATGAAGCTGGCATCTGGGGAGGGGAAATCCACTCCAGCTCTATGGTTTTATCTATAGAAACGGGCATCCTTATGTTTTGCAGATTACTATGAGTTACAAAAAGGATGTCTGCCATAAGGGTTCCTTTGATAAAAATTGTTTTAGAAGGCAAAATGGCAGAGCATTGCAAGGAGTCCACTGACCATTCCATTTTTGAAATGTGACCATTCCTAATAGGGAACGGCATGAAATCGAATAGTGTAAAGTCCAGTTCCGCTTTTCCTATTAAGACAGGAAGCTTGACTTGAAGCTCATTCCGGAAACATTCGCAGCAGCATGGTGAAGGTTCTTCTTCATTCAGAAGACTGCTGCTTGAGGAGGATTCCTCCAGCATATCAAAAAGGTCATCACTTAACTCTGCTGAAGCTTCACTTTCGTCCGAGACAGGATTCACTCTCTCTTCAGTTTCGCTGATGGACTCTTCTTCCTCGTGTTCCGATACTTCGCTTAAAATAACACCCTGCAGCATTGCTGAGAAGTAATCAAGCAGTGAAGAAACTTCCTTATATGTGGCTTCTTCAGACTGGGCTGCCGATTCAGATTCTTTACAATCACTTTCCATAAATAATTCTTCCTTCAAAAAATCAGGACAGCTATTACTTTGATCAGAAGATTCATCCAGCAGGGCCAGGAATTTTTCCTGAAGCGGGGGAGTGTCTTCACACTCCTTATCCAGAATGCTGCAGGCTTTTTTCAGCATTAGTGAGAATTCGCCTTCATAGCTGGATGACTCTTCGTCTTGATTAGCTTGCCAATTTTCTTCAAAGTCACATTCATTCGGTTCCTTCAAAATAGGATACTCTCTTTCAGATGAAGATTCTTCGCACTCCAAATGATTACCAGTGTCATGGTCAGAAGATTCACTCTTGTCATAGCCAGATTCTAAAATCAGTGCAAATGCTTCATCCTGTTTGGGCTCCAAATAGTCAGATTCATTTTCGGTGGAGAAAGACAAGTCAAGCATATCGGCAAATTCATCTTCCAATGACATAGCAGACTCAGATTGTTTATTAGCTGCTTTAGGTATGCTGTTATTCAATTCTGTTTCTTCACTTGTTTCGTTCATCACGCCTCCATCCAGCATGCTAAGAAATTCCTGTGTCAGATCAGTTTCTTCCGGATCCTTAACAGAAGCATTGTATTTTTGCATTTCTGCTTTTTCCTCAAATACTCTGGTTTCAGGATTGCCTGCTGGGCCGGGGAATTTTTCTGCTGGCATTAATTCGTTCAGGTTTGCTTCTGCATCCGGCCTAGATAAACCTTTTTCATCTGACCCGCCAGGCAAATGGCTCTTCGTGAATACAGGCTGGTTTGAGTATTTACTGGGTAAAGAAGGGGACCAGCTCAGCATTGGTGAAAAGGGCGTCAGCATGTCATTCAGCTGCTTCGGAAGTCTAAATTTTTTAGGCTTTGTCATTTCAGTTTTATCTTTAGGAGGTACACTTTCCTTCTCCGTATTATCCTTTTCAGCTGCTTTTTCAGACAGTTCACTGGTTTTGATAATTTGGCTCGATTCTACAGAAGGAGGCGGTAAAATAAGCGGAAACGACTTTGTTTTTCCGCGGGTAAAAGAGTTCCCAGCTGCCTTTTGATCTTTTTTAGGTTCCTCTTCATTTACAGCTTCAGCTGGTTTTTGGCTTTTTGAATCGTTTCCTGTATAAAATAAAAACTGCTGCTGTTCCATTGGATTTCCAGTATCTGCATCGATCCGATAAATCCGGTTATAGGCACTTCTCATATCACTCATATACATAGGAAGGTGCTGCAATTGCAGAGCATCCCCACCGGTCCCCTCCTTACGTCAAATAGTAAAAGCTCATCAATCAATGGAAAAGAGTCTGCTGAGATCTATTCACAATCGAAGCAGTCATCGTGATCATTGGTGGTTGAAGAAACACGGATTTGCTGTTTTTGCAGTACTTTAATGACCAAATCTACAACCATTTTTTCCTCTACCTTTGTAAATACTCCTTCTCCGATCGGCGAGCGGTTTGGCAGAGGACGGCGGTCAATCGCTTCATCCCATTCAATTATTCTGCTTGAAACCAGTTCACAGAATGGCAATTCATTATAATGCTGCACACTTTTCTGATGAAATTGGGAAAGATCACTCGATTGTAACTCATCCTTCTCGGGGTATCCCCTCGGTACAGGCTTTGATACGAGGAAATCAAATTCCTGGCGGTGATTCATTTCGGGCATTACCGGACAGGTAAGAAATTCTTTAATTTCGGTCACACATTGGAACGGAACATCAACTGTATAGGAATGAATATCAGATGCTACGGTTTTGTCTGTATGCATTTCGATGTCAGGACAGGGGCTGGCATACTGAATATTTTTGCGGACAAAGCCTTTAATAAATAGCTGATCAGCAGGCAATAAAAGGCGGCATTGTGTTAACTTTACTGTTTTCTTAATATCCTTAATTTCAAGTACAGGTTCCGGAAAAGTAATTAGGGCATTTACATTCACTTTTAGACATAGCTCAGCCAGAACGACAGGGACCTTTGCCGTAATTTTTCCAATATTCACATGAGGATGATGAGTGGTGCTTTCACAATCACAGTTCTGAGCAGAAATCTGGCATTCCGCTTTATCTCGATCTTTATGTTCTTCAGACATTTGGGCTCCTCCTGAAATCATGATAATCACATCCTATGCATGATAATCGTCTATGTTTGGGCGCTTACCTATGTAAAACCAGATAACTGCCAAAACGAAAAATGGGTATAGGGAAGTTTGATAGGTGAATGTCATTTTAAGGGCTTTTGAATATGATGCTAGTAAACAAACATAAAAAAGCAATACCTGTCCCCGAAAAGGAACAGGTATTGCCAGTCGCTGTATTAAAGTGCTGTTACTCTGACTTGCTGGTTTTGAAGAACTTTCACAGTAAACTGCAAGAACATTTTTTCAGAGATCGTTTCGAATGTTCCTTCCTGCCAGTTTGCACTGTTGTGGAATGGCTTGCGGTCAAGAGCTTCATCCCATTCTGTAATCCTGCTTGAGATCAACTCGCAATATGGCATTTGATTGTAAAACTGGCTGCTGTCCTGATGGAACTGGGAAAGATCGCTGGAAAGGAAGTGATCTTTTTCAGGATAGCCATGTCCAAGGTCCTGCTGTCTGAAGAAATCAAATTCTGCACGTGCATTCTGGAAAGGAAGCTGAGGAGTTCTATCAAAATCATCTTCTGCAATTTCGACGACACATTCAAAAGGCACATCAGTTGTCAGTGACCGCATCTCCGAGTTCACACAAACCCCTGAATTGTAGCAAGGTGAAGCATATTGAATGTTTTTTCGTACATATCCTTTGATGAATAAATGATAGGAACCTTCCACAAAAGGATTCGTTCCTGCTGCAACACCTGGAAGAAGAAGCTTGCACTGGACGATTTGAACTCTCTTTTTAATATCTTTTATTTCCAGGACTGGCTCCGGAAACTTGATTTTTGCTGCAAGGTTTGTCCTAATATTCAAAACAGCAAGTTCAACAGGTACTCTAATGATGGCTTCACCTGCGTCTGCAATAGGAGTGGATCCAGGAGAATAAGCACACTCTCCCACATTAGCAGACACATTAATATCTACGCATTTGTTATCTTTTTTCAATGTTGTTCCTCCTTTATAAATTTACTTCAAGATATACTATGCAAATCCTTATTTGAATGCATTGGACAAACATGGAAATTTAAAGGGTTGATGCAATGGCGGATAAAATGTGAAAGGGTACGGGCACAATTGGACTTCTATCACGCATAAGATTCAAAAGGAGGAGTGAGGAGAAATGGATAGACATAATTTTCTTGCTGTAGATATCGGAAACAGCTGGTATAAGGCATTAGCTTCTGAAAATGGTATTCATTCGGAATATCAAATTCCAAATGCTATTGCTCTTTTTGATGAAGAATTTTACGAAAAGACATACGATGATGATGATATAGTGTTTGAAGAAAATTTAATTGTGGAGGTAAAGAGCCAGGCTGTTGTAGATCGAAGGGAAATATTCTATATCGGCAAAGGAGCGGCTAAACAGCGGGACGTAAGCCTGACTGCATTCAATAACCAGAAAGTTGATGAAGACAGAACCTATTTGCTGCTATTTGGCCTTGCAGGCTATCATGCTGCTCTTCAGCATCCCGAAGAAACAGAAATCACCTATTCTATTGATCAATTAGCTGTATCTCTTCCAACAACACAGTATAAAGAGAGAAAAACCCGCCTTAAAGACAAATTGGCTGGAACACACACAATCATTTTTCATAAAGTTCCCGGAATATCTGAACCAAAGGAGTTAACTGTTAAAGTCAGCATCAATGATGTAATTGTCGGTGCTGAAGGTGCGTGTGCCTATTTGGGGTTAACCAGAGATCAGGAAACCTTGAACATTAAGGATGAAGAGCTTGTTAAAGAATCACAAAAAGGAATCATCATTGGCGACCTTGGAGGAGACTCAGTCGATTTTGTGGGAATAAAAAATAATAAGCCTGTCGCATCTGTAGAGGGGGAGCCTTTCGGGATCAACCAATTTCTGGACCACATCATTCAAAGGGTGAGTAAAAAGGAAATGTACCGATTTGACTCCCGTGCCGAACTGGAGGAAAAATTGGCGGAAGGGCCTTCAGGATGGTATGTCGAGCCTTTTGCAGGGGTCAGAAAGGATATAAGCAAATACATTTTGCCGCAGTTAAAGTCGATGGCAATCAAATACCTGGAGCATTTTGATCGTGTAAGGAGCAGCTCATCAGAGATTAAAGGGGCTGTCCGGTATATTGCTGTAGGAGGAGCAGCCAAACTCGCCCAAAAGCAAATTCAGGAAGCTGCCGCGAAATGGTCGGATAGAGGAAGGCCAATTGAATTAACGTTTCCTGAAAACATGGAAAAATTAAATGTTCTTGGCCTTATGATTCTGGCAAAAATGAATCAGCTTAAAAGGGAAAAAGAAAGTAATCATTCCATTTCAAACAGAGGTTAAGGATGATGGAAAAGTTGAGAACTTATACCGACTATGCGAATAAAACAGCCTTAACAATCCCGGATCATTTCATTGATGTCAAAACCGGCAATTCAGTAAAAGTATCACAGAAGATTCAGGAACAAGTCGACTATCATTCAAATAATAATACACTGATCCATTTAGTTCTGTCAGCTTTGAACAGCTATCTACATCCAAAAAATATGAACAGTGATATTATACTTTCAGAAATTCATGAAATTAAGAAAATGATGCAGTCAGGCTACGCTGCAGGCCAGACGCCAGCATATAAAGAGACAGTTTTTCACGGCTCAAAACAAGATGAGGTTGATTTAAAAGAAGTAGAGGATGTGCTGGAGGCATTTGGAGGATAATATACTAAAATACCAAAAAAGGTGCACCATGCCACAAGGGTGTACCTTTTTTGGTTGCCTGCTTAAATTAGGATGAGCCATGAAACTTTTATAAGCGGACGGCAGGAAGACAGGTTACAGCACAAAAACAGGAAAGATCCACATTTATGCAAATGCCTGTAGGAATGAGATCCTCTACGTTTTCACAGTCGATTTGGCTGCAAGGGGAACAGAAATCTTTTGTATGCGATTTAAATGGATCTTTAGAGGATTTACATTGCTTGAACGTCAACAGTTCCAATACAGCGCATTTGCCATCAAATTCTTTTATTCTAAAAATGAATGATGTAATACAAGCAAATTTCTTTTCCTTAGAATGATGAGTGAATGTAGTAACACCTGTGGCTTTAAATGGTTCACAGCTCCCGCAATATAAAAGGAAAGGAATTGTATTCTTTTTTGGTTTCTTATGTCCTCCCATAAGGTCATCAATGGATTCCCGGCAGGAACTCCTGCAGTCATCATCCATACCCGCTTTTTTTTGCGCTCTGAAAATGGCTTCCAAAACCTCATCAACACAGTTTTCATAGAAATTTTTCCGGTGTTTCCCCTCGTCCCATTCCGGTTTTATATGACAATCACAGTCATAATCATGCTCATGGCAAAAATCATGCCTTTCAAAGTCTTTATTTTTTTTCCCGCACAAACCCATGATTTTTCACTCCCTGAAAAATTAGTTCCACCATTAGCATACGGCTTCACCTAAGTTTTTGAATGAGAATGTCGCCTATAAAAAGACAATTTTTTGTGATTCCTGTTATGGGAAACAATATTGACTGGTCATGTGTACAAACCATTTCTGCTGTTAAACGTATACTATTACAAGCAAGTACTTGCTGTGTTAAATTGATTCATAATGAACTGGGAAACTCCAAACTTTGAAATATAAGACATCAATAATAAAGGAGTGAGGACCATGAAGCTTTATTTAGACCCTGGACACGGAGGTACGGACCCAGGAGCACAGGGAAACGGAATAAGAGAGAAAGATATTGCGCTTGATATCGCAAAAAAAATAAAAAATATCTTATTGGCCGGCTATCAGAATATAGAAGTTAGAATGAGCCGTGAAAATGATATGACTAAGAGTTTGAGCCAAAGGACATCTGAAGCTAATAGCTGGGGGGCTGATTTTTACCTCTCCATACACTGTAATGCCGCGAATGGTGCAGCGAGGGGCTATGAAGATTTTATTCATAACAGCCTTGGCAGCACTTCCCAAACTGCCGGTTATCAGAATATTATCCATGCTGAAGTCACTAAACTGAATGAGCTCATCGATAGAGGCAAGAAGAAAGCTGACTTTCATGTACTGCGTGAATCAGCCATGCCAGCCCTTTTAACAGAAAATGGGTTTATTGATAATTCTGCAGATGCCGCTTTAATGAAAGATCCGCTGTGGAGACAAAGGGTGGCACAGGGACATGTTAATGGAATTGCAAAAGCCTTTAGCCTTAAAGCGAAACCGGCAGTCCCGCCGCAGCCGCCAAAGCCAGTCGATCCCAGTAATCTATACAGAGTGATTGCCGGTTCATTTACAAATAGAAAAAATGCCGAGGAAAGGTCTGCCGTTCTAAAAAATAAAAGCATTGAATCGGTTATAGCCACTGCTGAAATTTCAGGCACGGTCTGGTACAGGGTACAGGCCGGTGCTTTCAGTACGAAGGAAAATGCAGAAAAACAACTGGAAACAGTAAAAAAAGCGGGAATAACAGATGCCTATATACTGTCAGACGCTCCGCCGGCAGTGCCTTCTGAACCCAAAGGCTATTCCATTCTGGGAGTAACGCATTTGTCACCAGAGCATATGAATCAATATGCAAAACAGGTAAACCCGAATGCTGCCAATTTAGGTTCATTCTATTCGGCTATTGGGGAATATTATGGTATCAGAGGGGATATAGCTTTTGCACAGGCCATGCATGAAACCAACTTTCTCCGATTCACTGGTGATGTTAAACCTGGCCAGAATAATTTTGCAGGAATCGGCGCAACAGGGAATGGTGCGGCAGGAGCAAGCTTTTCCACACAGGAAGAAGGCGTTTTGGCACATATTCAGCATTTATATGCCTATGCTTCTACACAGCCCTTGCCTCCTAAATATCCACTGGCGGATCCGCGTTTCAGCCTTGTGAAAAGAGGTTCGGCAAAGCTATGGCAGGAACTGAATGGCAAATGGGCTGTGCCTGGAACCAATTATGCGGAATCTATCCTGAACATCTACAAAAACATGGTCAGATTTTCTGAACAGAAATTAGAAGCCGTTTTGAAGGATGTAGAAGGCAGCTAATCAAAAAAAGCGGACATGAGGGTGTCCGCTTTTTTAACTATCTGTCAGATCACATACATGAACACACAAAGAAAGTGTGCCATGCTTCCCATCATAATGAAAATATGAAAAATCTCATGAAAACCCATATGATTGAACTCAAGGAATTTTGGTTTAACAGCATAAATCACTCCGCCGACCGTGTAAAGGATGCCTCCCAGCAAAAGAAGCAGAACGCCTGCTGAGCTTAATGATTCAGAAAGAGGTGAGAAAGCGAAAACGATAATCCATCCCATGGCAATGTATAACGCTGTTGAAAGCCAGCGCGGACAGTTGAACCAGATCATTTTAAATAGAATGCCTGACAAAGCAACAGCTGTGACAATTCCAAATAGAACCCAGCCGGTCACACCATTTAAGGTTATGAGGCAAAAAGGTGTATACGAACCTGCAATCAATACATAAATCATAGAATGATCAAGCTTTCTCAAAAAGGCAATGACTTTATCTTTAGCAATGACCATATGATAGGTAGCAGATGCTGAATAAAGGAGCATCAAACTTATTCCAAAAATAGCAACAGCTGTAATGGCAATTGGTGAAGATGTTGTCAGTGAGGCTTTGATTACCATGGCAAGCAAGCCTGCAAAGGATAAAATGGCCCCTGCTAAATGGGTTAGTCCGTTGATGGGCTCCCGGATGTACGAATTCATAAAATCTCCTCCTAATGTTCTTTTATGTAGTTATCGTAACTACTTATTATAATATATATAAAACATCATCTAGTCAATCTTTACATTCTGCGTTTTTTTAAGTAGAATTTATATAATGACAAATGAGGGGTTTGAGGGATTGTTATGGAATTGGAAAAACTCATTGCGGATAACCAAATTCAATTGGAAGATATACCGCAGATAGATTTATACATGGATCAGGTAATCCAGCTATTCGAAAATACTTTTGGCAGCACGACCAGAAATGAAGAAGAAAAAGTGCTTACTAAGACAATGATAAATAACTATGCAAAAGGGAAATTGTTTTTTCCTGTTAAAAATAAAAAATATTCAAAGGAGCACCTTATATTAATAGCTTTTATTTATCAGCTAAAAGGGGCTTTATCCATAAACGACATTAAAAGCCTGCTAAATGACGTCAACACGAGGACAGCTGAAGGTAAGATGGATCTGGACCATTTTTATCGGCTTTATCTCGATTTGGCCAAACG
The DNA here is from genome assembly GCF_001591465.1 of Cytobacillus firmus NBRC 15306. Lineage (GTDB taxonomy): Bacteria > Bacillota > Bacilli > Bacillales > Cytobacillaceae > Cytobacillus > Cytobacillus firmus. Next base: position 53,471 of record NZ_BCUY01000012.1, on the reverse strand, counting down.
GAATGCCGATACATTTATGTATGATCTGGAAAATCAGGCAGGCAGGGCAGCAGATCTAAATGAAGGGCAGCCAGCCCAGCTCGAAAAAGTCCTGCTGGCATCTTCACTGGTTCACATGAGCAATTTGTACCGTAAAGCAGCTGAGCGAATTGTTGATGAGGTAAAGGAGGCAGCGGATGGTAAATAGAAAAGCGGGAAAATTCTTAAATAAAAAAGAAAAACGAAAAACAGGACTGCTGCGTGAAATCAAATACGAGATCCTCGATTCAATTGTTATAGAATCTCTTATTCGGATTATACTTTGGATACCGCGGTTTATTTTCAGGTTCTGTAAAAATGTGTTTTAATCATGAGCTTGTTGGAATGGACATGGATAGGGGAAATCCACTCCGCAGAGTTCGAGCACGGTGTAAATTTGGATAAAGAAAGACTGAAACCGACCTGGAACCACTTCGGACACAAAAAGCGAAAATCCAGGGTCCTGAGTCCGAACCTGGAGCAACTTCGGACACAAAAAGCGAAAAACAGGGAGTATGAGTCCGAACTATGTGCAACTTCGGACACAATAAGCGAAAATCCCGGGTATTGAGTCCGAACCACCCTCCCACAAGACAAAAACCAATGTAATCCCCACCAACAGCATATCCCCGCTTTAGAAAACAGCGGGAACCAAACAAACAAAGACCCGGGCCGCCAAAGCCCGGGTTCATGTTTATAGAAATACGAAATAGATAACCCCCGCCAGTACAATCCTGTAAATAGCAAATGGAATCAGTTTAATCTTGCCGATAATTTTCAAGAAGAAGCGGATTGAAACTAAGGCAAAAATAAATGCACTGATGAATCCTGCAATAAAGAACGGAAGCGCCTCGACTGAAAAGTATTCAAGATTCTTGATTAATGAAAGAAAACTCGCACCTGCCATGATCGGCACAGCCATGATAAAAGTAAAATCAGCTGCAGCCCGGTGTGAAAGGCCTAGCAGCACGCCGCCGGAAATAGTGGAACCCGAACGAGAGAAACCGGGCCAAAGGGAGAAACACTGAATCAATCCAATAGTTAAAGCCTGTTTATAGGTGATTTGATCAACAGAAACTGTTTTCGGGTTTTTGCCTCCAAAGATATCAGCAAAAATCATCAGAAATGCACCAATAACTAAACCAATCAGTACCGTCTCAGTTGAAAACAGGTGTTCATCAATATAATCCTCGAACAAAACGCCAAGAATCCCTGCTGGAATTAACCCGACAATGACTTGAGATAGTTTCAGGCGGCTTTGTGTTTCTTCAGAGCTTTTACCTCGTCCCCCGAGACCGAGCATTTCAATGAACCGGTCTCTAAAAATGATCACAACCGCTAAAATGGAACCGAGCTGAATAACGACTTTAAAGGTATTGGCTTCATATTTGGATAAAAACTCTTTTGTATTAAGCCACATATCATCCACAATAATCATATGTCCTGTCGATGACACTGGGGCAAACTCTGTCATTCCTTCAACAAACCCCAATATAATTGCTTTTAAAATCATAATAAAATCCATAACTGTTACATTCTCCTTTTAATCTGATGCAAGCAACTCCATTTAATGATTATAAACCATATAAGATAGATAGGGACACTTTTTTACAAAGTAATATAGTTGTAAACTGTCTATTAATTCAGCGGAAAATGTCCTAAAAGTGAATTGCAGCACTGGTCAATACCAGGCAGAAATCCCCAATCAAAGTCTTTGAAATCTAATAGGACTTAATAAAAAATAGTTCGATCACTAATTCACAAACTCTTCACAGAATTCCAAAGTCTTGTGAGAAAAATCACCAATTTCAGAGCTAATTTACCATATGATAAAAGCAGATAAACCAATCGATTATAAGGAGGAATTCAAAATGAAAAAAGGAGTAAAATATCTGCTTACTTCCGCAATAGGCATAGGCTTGCTAACGGGATGCAGCCAGGGGGCAGCACCGGAAAAATCCCTTCAGCCCGAAGAAAAGGTTTTGGCAGCAGAAACAAACCAGCCTGAAGCAATCGCTCCCCACAAAGATTTAAATCAGGAACCTATTCCATTGAAGATTGAAAGAGTCGGGGCGAATGAAGTCAATGTCGAAATGACATCCCAAATCACAGATATTGAAATCGACAAAGGAAAATTCTATAAAGCATGGACATTTAACGGGGAAGCACCGGGACCGGCAGTAGTCGTCAATGAAGGGGACACAATCAATTTCACTTTAAAAAACATGGATCCCGCTATACCGCACAGCATGGACTTCCACGCTGTACACGCAGCTCCGTCAAAAGACTTCTCGAACGTTCAGCCTGATGAGACGGGAACATTCAGTTACCCTGCAAATAAACCGGGGGTGTTTATGTATCACTGCGGAACTTCACCTGTATTATCACATATCGCAAACGGAATGCACGGAACGATCATTGTAAAGCCTAAAGACGGCTATCCGACTGATAAAGAAATTGATAGAGAATATACAATTATTCAAAACGAATGGTATAAATACAACGACCTTGATGATTTTACAAATGGTGTTCCGAGTCATGTGGTTTTCTCAACAAAAGCGTTAAAAGAGGGAGATCCTAATACAAATGGGGATACGTTCACGCTTAAGGACAATCCGCTTCTGGCTAAAGTAGGAGATAAAGTGAGGATCTATGTAAACAATGTGGGACCAAATGAAGTAAGCTCCTTCCATGTAGTTGGTACGGTGTTTGACGACGTATACATTGACGGCAATCCTTATAACCATTACAAAGGTCTCCAGACGGTCATGCTCCCGGCGAGCGGCGGAGCTGTAGTAGAATTTACCGTTACGAAGGAAGGCAGCTACCCAATAGTGACGCATCAATTTAACCACGCACAAAAAGGAGCCGTCGCCATTCTAAAGGTAACTGAGACCGGTGAAGACGACGGTAAGGCTACAATGAGCCATTAAAAATAAATAAAAACTCAACTTAAACTAAATTATACAAGAGAAAAATCAAAAATGGAATCCCTTTTTCGGCTGTCTTCTAAAAGATAGCCGGAACGCATATTTCCGGGCAGGTGATCGCTGAGTGTATAAAAAAATCGGATGGTTTCTGCTATTTTTCAGTATGATCCTGGCCGGAAAAGCTTCCGCTCAGGAACTCACTGCAGCATCATCAGAAGAGCTGAGAGAAGCATTGTCGGATCCGAATGCATCAGTCATTAAATTACAATCTGGAATATATGAAGGCAATTTTTTAATAGAGAGAAAAGTCCATATTATCGGGGATAAAGGAACAAGAATTATAGGATTTGAAAAAGGCCATGTGCTGACAATTGCAGCGGACGATGTCATCATTGAAAATCTGAAAGTGGAGGGCAGCGGATCACAGAATGCCGGAATATATGTGACAGGAGACCGTTCCTATCTTCACCATATTGCGCTGAGGAATGTTTTTCACGGCGTATATGCAAGGAATTCCTACGGGCACAGGTTTGAAGATAATCTCATTACAAGCTTCCAGAGTAAGGGCCAACACAAGGGCTTTGGCATCTATTTGGCTGAAGCCCCAAATACTGCAGTTAAAAATAACTATTTTTATCGCACGCAGGACGGTGTTTATGTGTCCTATTCCATGCAGCCGGTTTCAGCCAGTCTGCCTACAACCGCTCGATTGCCATGCTGATCAATCTATCTCTTTGGATGTTTCCGATCATCTGCATGATTCTTGGCGGGAATTCGATTATTGCCGATAAAGAAAATGGGAGATTATCCTTATACAGTACCTACCAGGCTTCTTCAGGGTATTATCTGATCAGTAAATTTCTGGCTTTAGTCCTTTCACTATTCTTTGTAATGGGCATTTCATATGGGATATTCAGCTTGATTTTCTCTTTAGCGGGAAGCTCTTTTGCAGCACATATTTATCAGGTTCTTCTGCTGGTGAATATGCTTTTAATCCTGGTATTCTCAGCGGCGTCCTTACTGATTGGAGCTTTTTCCAAAACAAGGATACAGGGACTGTCAGCAGCCATTATATTCTGGTTAAAATTTTATGGAACGCTTGATCAGGTTTACAAAGAATACAAATGTTCCTCATTGGAAGAAGTATTCCTTTCTATACACAAAATGGAACAACAAACGGACTGAAACAAAGAGCGATTCCATTTAGGAACCGCTTTTTTGTCCGCTGTTTTCATAAAAAGAATATTGTTCAACATCTTTTGCCCATAGCTTCGCATTTTTTCCAATAAGCAGCAATCCATAGATCGCCTTTTTGCTCTGCAAGCTTTTATCTGACCCATGTTAACTTACCAGCTGTCCTTCAAGTTATTTAATCATGCTTATTATGAGCAAAGGGAGTTACTTTATTGAAAACATATAAAAAGAGCACATTGAAAAAGCTTTATATTTTCGATATGATTTCGTTTACTTTATAATAATCAAATAGCAGACAAAATTGCCCAGCACCGTTTTTTAGGATGCTAAGCGGGTAAAAACAATTAAAAATGGATTAAAATTGGAGGAACTCAGCTTTGTTCATTGCTATTTTGTTTTTTATGTTCATGTCCTTTTTCCTGTCGGGAAGTGAAACTGCCTTAACTGCTGTTAACAAAATGAAATTAAAATCGAGAGCAGACAATAATGATAAGAAATCACAAAGAATTTTGGATATGGTTTCGAAGCCTGATGAGATGATTACATCCATATTGATTGGCAATAATATTGCAAATATCATGCTGCCTACATTGGTTACCATAATCGCGCTTGAATATGATTTCAATGTAGGGGTGGCAACGGGAATTCTGACTGTAGCATTAATTTTATTTGCGGAAGTTCTGCCAAAGTCCATAGCAGCAAGCTTTGCCGACAAAATTGCTTATCTTGTATTTCCGGTCATTCGAATTCTTATGCTGATTTTAAAGCCGGTCACTTTTCTAATATCCAGATTCACGAGGGTAATTATTAAATTCCTTTCTAAAAATGATGTGGACTCAGTATCTGTATCTAAGGAAGAACTCATTACCATGGTTGATATAGCTACAAGCGAAGGAACCTTCCATGAAGAAGAAACACAGCGAATTAAAGGGATCATTGATTTTTATAATTTAGATGTCAGCGATGCGCTTAAAACGCCGCGAATGGAAATTGAAGGCATTCCATATGAAGCAACGATAGAAGAAGCAAAGAATATAGTGTTGGATAATCCTTTTACAAGGTATCCGGTGTATAAAGATAATATGGATAACATTGTCGGGGTTTTCCATGCTAAGGTATTGCTCTCCTGGTCCAATCAGCCTGAGAAGTCCCTAAAGGATTTTACTGATTTAGAGCCTTTATTTGTCTATGAATTTCATAGCATTGACAAGGTATTCAAAATGATGATGAAAGAAAGGAAGCACCTTGCCATTGTTCTTGATGAATATGGCGGGACGAAAGGCATCATCACACATGAGGATATTCTTGAAGCGATGCTGGGCCAGGAATTTGAAGATGAAACGGATGAAAACACTGAAGTGCTGATTGATGAATTAACGGAAAACCATATTATTGTTCACGGCAAACTGGCAATCCGCAGAATCAATGAAGTCTTTAAAACAAAAATTCCCGAAGATGAAGACATCCTCGCAGGATTCTTACTAAGAGAGCTGGGTCATTTTCCTGAAGAAGGGGAAACATTTGAATACCATCATCTGCATTTTGAAATAAAATCAATTGAAGACAACAGGATTAAGCAGGTCGAAATTAAGAAAAAAACACCTTGATGTATATGGGCATTATTTCCTGACGGGAATAATGCTTTTTTACTATCCATAAAGAAATCAGGATAAAACCAGGAGGGGAATGGGAACAATAGGTACAGGAAAATAAAAAAATAATTTTATTTTTCTGAAAATATAGGTCCTTTTTAGTATATAATATAATAAAAAACAAAATCGGGGTGATCTCATCATGGAAAATAAACCATTTCATTATGATGGAAGCGTACAAATGAACTATGAAAAAGACGGAGAAGCAAGCTCAAGCATTCCTTTTGAACTAACAGATGAAATGAGAAAAAATATCGGAACCAATCCATATTCACCTGAAGTACAAGAATAATTAAGGACCCGATCAGGGGTCTTTTTTTTTGGGGATTATCATTCATTTATTTTGGGTAATAAAAAATAGCGTGAGCAAATCATTTGAAATTCTTTTTTATTTTGAATATGATTATCTCGGATTAAGAATAAAAATGATCATACTGCAGGATGAATACATATTTTACTTCTGATTCAAACTAAGTTGACAACTCAAAATGGAAAGGTGATAAAATCATGGCTCAGGTTTTATACATTACAGCACACCCTCATGATGATAAGGTGTCATACAGCATGGCAGCAGGAAAGGCATTTATTGATTCCTACAAGGAAGCTAACCCAAATGACGAAATCGTTCATATTGATTTATACAAGGAAAATGTCCCGGCAATTGATGTGGATGTTTTCAGCGGATGGGGCAAGCTTCAGTCAGGCAAAGGTTTTGAGGAACTGTCTGAAGATGAAAAGACAAAAGTAGGCCGCTTATCCGAACTAAGCGAACAATTCGTTGCAGCCGACAAATATGTGTTTGTTACACCGCTTTGGAACTTTTCGTTCCCTCCAGTAATGAAAGCGTATCTTGATTCAGTGGCTGTAGCCGGCAAGGCATTTAAGTATACGGCTGAAGGCCCAATCGGGTTATTGACTGACAAAAAAGCGATTCACATCCAGGCTCGTGGAGGCATCTATTCTGAAGGGCCTGCAGCTGAGATGGAAATGGGTCACCGTTATTTAACAGTATTAATGCAATTCTTCGGCGTCCCTTCATTCGAGGGTCTGTTCGTGGAAGGGCACAACGCAATGCCTGATAAAGCTGAAGAAATCAAAGCTGATGCCATTGCACGTGCAAAAGACAAAGCAAAAACTTTCTAAACAAAAGCAGCGGATTTCCGCTGCTTTTTCTTTTTGACTAGGCATATATAAGGAGAGCTCTTGTCCCGGAAGAATAGTATAATACAGGAAGTTAATAAGCTGGGAACGAAAGGGGGAAGGTTTGTGAAAATCTCGGAATTCAGCCCCAGGCATTTAAATGAGGAAGATGTTTCCAAGCTGCTTTATGATGGGATTGAGGATAATCTGCAAAAAGGAGATTTAATATTTGTGCCTGGAAGCAGCAGAGCTGCAGAATATCGATTGCCTGAAGCTGTCAGGCTTTATCAGGAAGGAAGGGCAAAAAAGCTGCTTTTATCAGGTGGTGTAAAATGGCCGGGCAATGAAATGACTGAAGCAGAAATGTTAATGAAAAAAGCCATTTTGTACAGAATTCACCCCAATGACCTCTTCATTGAAAATAAATCTCTTCATACAAAAGAAAATGTGCTTGCCTCTATGCTGGTTATGGACCGGATGTGCGGGCTGGAGAACATCTCCAATATCATTGTTGTGACGGCTCCATTTCATATGAGGAGGCTGCACTTAACATTATTGACGTATATGCCAAATTGGATAAACTACTCTCTAGTATGTTCTGATGATGGTGCAACCGGGAAAGAGCAATGGAAGCAGCATCCTTATGGGAGAAAAAGAGCGTTTGATGAAGCCGGGAAAATAATTGATTACGTGAAAAAAGGCATTCTGATGGATCAGGAAATTTAATGTCAAGAAAAATCCCCGCCAGTATCCAATTGGCAGGGATTCTTTTAAAATGTATTATAAACATTCTCGCATTCTTCCGCTGTAGGCTCGTAAAAGCAATGCAGCTTAAATCTTCCGGCTAAGGGCTGATTGTACCATGTGGGCGGACATTCGCCAGGCGGCCGGAAATACCATAGTGCAAATTTGGATGGCCAGATCCGCTCACCACTTACAGCCCTTCGCGCGAGTCTTCTTTCCACTTCCCTTGCCCTCTGATAAAAATAGCCTTTTTGGACAGCTTCAAAAGCATGTGGCTGGTAAATCATTTGCGGTATGGTGCGAATACCAACGAAATCAGAACAATTTGCCCTGATACGGTTAATCCCCACATTTCCCACCATTAACATGCCCTGCTGGCCTTCGCCTTCAGCTTCTGCCCGAAGAAGGCGGGCAAGCAAATCTATATCTTGTTCTCGTGCCTTCACCACTGCCATTCTGTCTCACCCCAATTCCTCTAATTTTATATAGGCTGATATAGGGTATGCACATAAGAGTGGAATGTGCTTTTTACAAGGAAAAAGCTCCGGCAGAAGCTGGAGCTTTTAGTTGGCATAAAAATTTTCCGTATAATAAGGCTGTGATTTTGAATTAAAAGCGACACCGACACCTAAAAACTCATAATCCGCACGCAGAATATTTTTGCGGTGGCCGAGTGAATTCATTAACCCTTCGTGAGCAAAGATACTGCTGAATTGACCGGAAGCAAGGTTTTCCCCGGCTAACATAAATGAAACTTCATCCGCCTGCATTCTGTCAAAAGGGGAGAGGCCCTGCAGGTTGGTATGGTCAAAATAATTGTTCTCTGCCATATCGCTGCTGTGCTTACGGGCCGTTTCCTTAACAGTATCATCCCATTCCAGAACGGGCAGTCCATGATTTACTCTCTCAGCATTGGTAATATCAAAAAGCTGCAATTCAAACCCTTCCTTTAAAGCACTGCTGGCATTTGCATAAAAGGATTCTTTTTGCTCTTCAAGGGATTTACTGATTATTTGAATGGATGTGACCGTATTGTCACGATGCTTATCATAAAAAATGGTTACGTAATTCCCGTCAAGCTCGTATAAGTCATAATCACGATTCTCTTCAAGCTGAAAGATGACAAAGTCTTTTCTCATTTTGTCCAGAGGTTCTCCTAGCTGCTGTGCTACGGATGACTTTGGCGTTCCATAGGCAATCTCTTTTGTTGAAGAGATCAGATCCTGATTTGTATAGATGCCCGCTGCTTTTTCCTGCTTGTCATAAGCGACCATTACGAAATTTTGATAATGATCATGATATGCATGCCAATCTGTTCCATATTCATTCGCGGAGATGCGATTCGAGGGACCGAGATTCCTTTCGATTTCAGCCTTATCATCGCCTATTTCTATGTTATGAATAGAAAAGGTTTGCTCCTCAGGGGCTTTCAAAACAGGTTTCTCGGCTTTATCCTCAGGAGAAAGGTTTTTTTCCCCGGTATATTGCCCGATTATCAGGAGAAATTGATCTGCCCAGTTTTGGGCCTCTTCCATCACGCCGGTAAGTATCTCCTGCAGGTCCTTATTGTCTTTAAAAAGCTGAATATCCGTTTTTATATTATCCATTACAGTTCCTGACTTAGAATCATCTGCTGATTTCTCATCCGGCTGTGAAAAGGCGAAACCGAGAAATAACAGGATAAATATAAATAAAAACTTCCTCAAATAATCTCCTCCCATGCACCTTTCAACCCAATATCAAAGGTATGCCCATTCATTATAAGATTTAAAAATCCGGAAATGCAAAACATTGCGGCCTTCCTTTTTTTTCTACCCTGTTTGCCTGTCTCTTTAACCGTGATTCGATATTTTCTGTTTTTAAAAGAAAAGTTTGGGTAACATAATTATAAAAATGTACAGATGAGCTGCAAAGGGGGAAGCATAATGAAACTAACACCGGAACAAAGAATTGAGCTGCATGGATTTAATAATCTGACGAAATCACTCAGCTTTAATATGTATGATATTTGTTATACGAGGACAAGGGAAGAGCGTGAAGCCTATATTGATTATATTGATGAGGAATACAGTGCGGAGCGGCTCACAAAAATACTAACGAATGTTTCCGATATTATTGGTGCTCATGTCCTGAATGTGGCACAGCAGGATTATGTGCCTCAGGGTGCAAGTGTAACGGTCCTTGTATCTGAAGGGCCAGTAGTGGAAGTGCCGGCTGAATCTTATGATGAATCTCCCGGTCCGCTGCCGGATAACGTAGTCATGCAGCTGGATAAAAGTCATATTACCGTTCATACCTATCCTGAATATCATCCTGACGAAGGAATCAGCACATTCAGGGCTGATATAGATGTATCCACCTGCGGAGAAATTTCCCCGCTAAAAGCCCTCAATTACCTGATCCATTCCTTTGATACCGACATCATGACCATTGATTACAGAGTCAGGGGATTTACACGGGACAAGGACGGGAAAAAACTCTATATCGACCATGATATCAGTTCGATCCAGAACTATATTCCTGAAGAAGCAAAAGAGGATTTTGATATGATCGACGTAAATATTTACCAGGCACACACCTTTCATACCAAATGTAAAATAAGGGACTTTGATTTGGATAATTATTTATTTGGTTACACGAAGGACAAGCTTGATCCCAAAGAGGCCGAAGAGATTACTGAGCGGCTTACAACAGAGATGGACGAGATATTTTACGGAAAAAATATTAAACCCGGTTCTATATCAGAGTGAACGTAAAGGCTCCCAATCAGGGAGTCTTTTGTGATAATCCTCCGAAATCAGGAAATGATAAAGAATAACGATAATTAGGGGGATTCGGGATGGAAGAAAACAAGTTTCATTTGACATCAGGTGAAATGGCAGTTTTTATTAAATGCATCGATCAAACAGTCGAATTGTTTGAAAAAGCAACGGATATAGCCTTGGAAAAGGGTACTTTTCTGAGAAGGCCGTTCTTAGATCTTCCGGCGGAAACAGATAAACCTGGCCAGAAGGCAAAGCTAGAACCAGGGGAATGCATCTCTCCTGGTTCTTTTCATAGGTCAAAATATACATGTCCTATTTCCAGAACTTCCACCATTTTTTCCCGGGTTCCTGTGCGGCAGCAGCGCTTCGGAAGGAGACAATCATATCCTGAAATACATCTTCCCGCTGCTTTACTTCATGCCAATATTGCTCCCGCTCTTTATTAATGGTTTCGATATAAATTTCCCTGTCCGTATTTAATGTTTCAATCAGCGAGCTGATTTCGGTGCTGGTCACCTCTGCAGAAGAGGAGATGTAATGGATCATGGTTTTGAACTCTTCAGAAGACGCTTCCGAGGATTCAGTCAGTTTGTTAGTCAACTGATGAATTTGATCGGAAGTACGTTTCGAACTCTTCGCAACCCTTTTCGAAAGAGTTCCGAACGCTTCGGAAGTGTCTTCTGATGTCTGCTCAATCCTCGCTGTCAGTGATTCAAGTTCCGCTTTCGTTTTTTCGCCTGATTTGTAGATAGAATCCGACAGGCTTTTAACGGTATGCAAAGATCCTTTGCTAATCTCTTTTTTCACTTCTTCTAATACTTCCTTTCGAATGCCGCTGCGAATCTCATTTCTGACATCTGAAAGTAAACTGTCTCTGAAATTTTCCATCAAAGCCATGATCTGTTCAGCATCCATGACTGGCTCATGTTCTTTATGTAATGCTGTTTCCGGTTCGATTGCCGCCAAAGCAGTTTCATTTGCAGTTGAACCCGTTTCAGAAGCATAGTCCATATGTTTTTGCATTAATTCCCGGATCATTTCCTTGCTCAAGTTTTTGTCGCGCATTTGCTTCACTTTATCAAGCAATGCAATTTCATGGTCTGTATAAAAACGGGCTCCCTGTTTGGACCTGGGAATCAGCAAAAGTCCGTTCAAATCCTTTTCCCATTGCCTTAAGGTCCCGGGAGGCACATTCAGCATTTTGGAAACCTCTTTAATTGTATAAGCTTTCATATATTGCGTATCCATTTTAACTCAGCCCTTTCCAAAATAGATTATGAATCATTCGGAAGCGGGTTCCGAATGATTTCTAATTAACCTATTCAGCATGATATCCGTCTTTTTCCTGCCGCATGACAAAAGCTATCAAAACAAGACGATATTCATCAGAAAAAAGCAAAAACCCGCCATTTTGACAAAAATCTTAAAAAATTTGCCAACCATCAGCCGATTTGTCATATCCAGGCGGGTGTGGCACAATGGTAGGGAAGTTTAGCAAACTGGAATATTATGAAAACAGCGAAATGAAAAGGGAGCATGATCAATTGGGTAATAGAATTATCGCAATGTCTATAGCAGCCGGGGTTGGATTGTCTCTGACTGCAGGAAGCATAAAGATGGGGAGCAATGAACACTCAAAGGAAAAGGAAATTCACTATACAGCTGTTCCGCATGCGGAGGCAAAGCATGAACCGCCAGTGAAGCAGGAAGTACAGAAGCAATCGGTGCTTCTGGATGTGCCATTGTACAACCAAATGGATCATCCGCGTTTATATAATGGATGTGAGATTACCAGTTTGGCAATGATTATAAGCTATGAAGGCATTAAAGTATCAAAAAATGACTTAGCAAAGGAAATTGACCGGGTGCCGCTCAAGTATAGCGGAGGCGAATACGGGAATCCAAATGACGGCTTTGTCGGCAATATGGAGGATGGTCCAGGACTTGGCGTTTATGAGGGGCCGATTTTCGAACTCGCGAAAAAGTATTTTCCTGACCGTGCTGAGAATCTGACTGGCAAGCCGTTTGATGTGCTGCTCGACAAAGTTGCGAAAGGGTCGCCGGTCTGGATAATTACAACGGCAAGCCTGTCACCCGCAGCATCATTTGAAACCTGGAATACACCGGGCGGACCGGTCGATGTGACCTTCCAGATGCATAGTGTGGCGATAACCGGATATGATGAGGAACATATCTATATTAACGATCCGTATGGCACAAAAAATAAAAAGGTGCCTAAACAGCAATTCATAGAAGCCTGGGAGCTAATGGGGTCACAGGCAGTTGTCATTAACTAGCTTAATAGCAAAAGAAGGGGCTGCAAGCTTGCAGCCCCTTCTTTATTCGCCAGATGATGCTAATCTCTTAAACTTCAAAAAGATCCATTTTAAAAACGGCGGCACCACAAAGAAGATGAAGAATAAGCGAAAAAGCTGATACCCTGTTACGATGGCCAGGTCAGCCCCGGTTTCATGGGCGATGATGGCCATTTGATCCATCCCTCCCGGTGCAAGGCTCAGTAATCCGGTGGCAGGGGAAAGATGAAATACGTGAATAACCAAAAAACTAAGCAGCACCGAACATACTATGAGAAGCAGTCCGCTCAAGGCAGCCAGTGAAATCGTTTTAACCTTATTGTCCAGCTTTTCAGGCTTCATCATCATGCCGATATGGGCACCTATTAACAGCTGTGAAAAATCCAAAACAGACGGGGGAAGCTGAGGCCCATTTATGCCGGAAATGACAAGACCAGCTGTTCCCATAATTGGACCGAGAAGGTACGGGGTAGGGAGCTTCACACGCCTGCTAAGGATAATCCCTGCAAAGGAAACGAAGGCAAAGAGCAAAATATCAGGGGATAAATCTCTCCATAATGCTTCTGAAGCTGTAAAACCAGTGCCGCTTGTGATATTCATCCACGGTCCGAAAACCAGTACAGGGATAATGAAGATAATCATGATCAGCCTTGCGACCTGCATAAAGGTAACTACTGTAATATCGATTCCTTTGACTTCTTCTGCCAGAAGAATCATTTGTGATAAACCTCCGGGAATACTTCCAATCAGAACTGTTGGATAATCAATGCCCATTAATTTCGCAATGAGAAGGGCAGAAAGGGCACTAAAGAGAACAAGCAAAACAGTAACGAGCAAAATAAATGGCAGCTTTTGGAGGATAAGCAGGACCGCTTCCTGTGTAAAAGAAAGGCCGATGCTGTAGCCGACGATAATAATACCGGCATCGCGAAATCCGGCTGGCCAGTAAAACGGAATCCTGCTGAGCCGGCTTCCAATCATTACGGCAGTCAATGGACCTAGCAAAAAGGCGACCGGAATATGCAATAAAGAAAATAACCCTGCACCAAGTACAGCAGCAGAAAAGGTAATGAAAATATTTTTTTTCACGAAAAAACCTTCTTTTTATTTAGTTTACCTAAAGATATTAATACCATATTTGAATAATGAATGAATTACAAGTTTTATGTAATGATATGTTTTCATACATTTATAAAAGAGCCGGGTATAATAGAAGGGGGACTAACAATGCCGGAAAAACTAAGCCATCTGGTTTTCATCTTGTCGTTTATATGCCTTGGTTTATTTTTGCTGCTGGGTTTTTCGCCTCTGTATGATCTTTACCTGCACAATATAGGGAATCGTCCATTTTCAATCCTTCTCCTCCTGACAGTACTTGTTTTCCTCGTAGGTGTCATTGTTTTAAAGAAAGTCCAAAACTGGCAGGCGGGCTTTCATGTCATATTTTCCATTATCCTTACCCTGTTTCTTTCATCAGTCCTCACGATTATTATATTCTTTGGGGGCCAATTCAGGTAAAAAGTAAAAAGCCTGCACCATTATAGGTACAAGCTCTGCCCATTTACTTGATTGGCATCAAAAATATTATGTAAGGCATTCATGATCACCTCATTTGTTCATATTGAGTAAGCCTATTATTATTTAGATTGGGAATAATAACCCCTATATTGAAAAAGTGATTCTGCGCAAGTGCTTTGTTTTTGATGGGCCGATTATTTATTTATATAATGGATATATTGTGCAAAGAAAGAAGGGAGATTATTATGTCACAATCAAATATTGCTCCACAGATCAAATTAATCGCTCTTGATATGGATGGAACCTTGTTGAATTCCAGAGGGGAAATTCCAGATGAGAACCGTAAGGCCATACGAGAGGCGAAGGAAAAAGGGATTGAAGTTATTTTGAGCACGGGAAGATCCAGGCTCACGGCTGGCGATCATGCAGATTCTTTGGAATTGAACTCCTATTTGATCACGGTCAACGGCAGTGAAATATTTGGCCCTGGTGGAGAATTAATCACAAGGACTCCTGTTGATTCTAAAGTAATGGAATGGATGTGGAATTTATCACAGTCACATAAGACCAAATTCTGGGCAACAAGCTGCGAACAGGTTTGGATGAATGAAATGCCTGAAAATATTCATGATCATGAATGGCTTAAATTTGGCTTTGATATATCAGATGATGAGATCAGGGAACTCATTCATAAAGAGCTTCGAACAAAAGGGGACCTGGAAATTACAAATTCAAGCTTAACTAATATTGAAGTCAATGCTCTGGGCATCAACAAAGCCAAAGGTATCCAGAAGGTAACAGAGCTTCTTGGCATTTCGATGGATAATGTAATGGCAATGGGTGACAGCTTGAATGATATTGCCATGATCGAGGAATCAGGCTGGGGAGTAGCAATGGGAAATGCTCAGGATATTGTGAAAGAAACCGCCAATGCTGTTACGGGAACTAATGATGAAGCTGGTGTTGCACAAGCAATCCGAAAGTGGGCTCTCTAAGAATAAAAACCGGCTAACATGCCGGTTTTTGGTTTATTTGGATGCTCTTTTGGCAATTTGAATGGTTTCTTCCAGTGCTATTTCCACATTTCCTTTAATCGCCCTGGAAATCATACAGGATGCTTCGGCTTTTTGCGCCAGCTTTCGCGCAAGTGAATGATCCTTTTCTGTCGCGTCAGCCTTTAACAAGATAATAGGGCGATGAATAATTTTCCTATACGTAATCACTCCTTTGGTTACATCCACAATTCCAATCGATTCCATCGTAAGGTCTTCTTTTTCGAGTTTGCTTCGTTCCATCATGGCTGCCAGTGTAATGATATAACAAGTTGCTGCCGCCCCCAGCAGCATTTCATCCGGATTTGTTCCGATTCCGGGACCTTCCATTTCTGGGGGAATGGAAACCTTTGTTTTCAGCCCTCCAGTCTCAATTTCTCCAACATCATTACGAAGTCCAGGCCAATGTGCTTTTAAATGGAAATGGTGTTCAGCCATTCTTTGATTCCTCCAAGTTATTTATTTCTATTTAAACCTTAAAGGGGAACAGGCAGAATTGCAAGACTTTACAGATTTAACGTTTCAGGCTAAGATGAAATCAGCCAACTTAATAGTTTTACTGCTAGGGGTGCCCGATGCTCGCGGGCTGAGAAAGAAACCGGACTGTTTTTTACCCTTCGGACCTGATCTGGATCATACCAGCGTAGGAAAGTAGTAATTGCGGGGAACAAACTTAATTCCCTATAGATTATTCAGCCAGGTCCAATTAAACGGATCTGGTTTTTATTTTGTTCTAAAAACAAATGAATTGGCTATTAATAAGGAGGATTTTTCAATGAATCTTAACGATCAGATTGTCATTATTACAGGCAGCAGCAGAGGGCTGGGCAAAGAAACAGCAAAAGCATTCGCAAGAGAAGGGGCGAGAGTTGTCATTAACTATTTCCATAGCGAGGAAAAAGCCCATGCTCTGCAGATGGAAATTGGCGAAAAAGCCATTGCCATTCGTGCTGATATTCGGGACAGTTTCCAAGTGAAATCCATGTTTCAAAAGGTGAAGGATCACTTTGGAGCCCCCATTACAACCATAGTCAATAATGCACTGGTGAACTTTCAATTTGACCCTGTTTCAAAAAAGGATGCAGAAACAATTAAATGGGAGGATTACAAAAACCAGCTTGAAGGTGCAATTCTTGGGGCTTTAAACACAGTTCAGGCAGGTCTGGAAGATATGAAAAAACAGGAGTTTGGCAGGATAATCTCGGTTGGGACCAATCTTTTCCAGCATCCAGTTGTACCCTACCATGACTATACGACCAGCAAAGCTGCTTTATTAGGCTTCACCAGGAATATGGCGAATGAGCTGGGCCAATATGGGATTACTGCGAACATGGTATCAGGTGGATTATTAAGAACGACAGACGCCAGTGCTTCGACATCCAAGGAAGTCTTTGAAATTATCGAAAACTCAACTCCATTAAAAAAAGTCACAGATCCTGCAGAAGTGGCTGATGCCATAGTCTTCTTCGCTTCTCCCTGGGCAAGGGCGGTTACAGGACAGAATTTGGTTGTTGATGGCGGACTAGTTATGAATTAAAGGAGGAATTAATGTGAACATTCAGGAGATTAGCAGTCTATTGGAAAAACTGAGAGATTCAAATCCTCTGGTACATAATATCACCAATGTGGTAGTAACCAACTTTACGGCAAATGGCCTGCTGGCAATTGGGGCATCACCAGTGATGGCATATGCACATGAAGAGGCAGCTGACATGGCTAAAATAGCTGGCGCATTGGTACTCAACATGGGAACACTGACTGAAAAAGAAGTAAAAAGTATGCTCATAGCGGGCAAAGCAGCAAATCATCATGGGGTGCCGGTCATTTTTGACCCTGTTGGTGTCGGCGCGACGGCCTATCGCACAGAAACAGCTAAAAGACTATTAGAAGAATTAGATATTACCATCATAAGAGGCAATGCAGCAGAAATTGCTAACGCAGCAGGACAGAAATGGAGTATTAAAGGCGTTGATGCAGCAGAAGCAGCAGGGAATATTTCTGAGCTTGCTAAGTCGGCAGCAAAAGAACTTGGTGCAATCACTGTTATTACAGGAAAACAGGATATCGTTTCAGATGGAAGATCCACTTTTGCCATTAACAATGGCCATCCTCTTCTAACGAAAGTAACGGGTGCCGGATGTCTTCTTACTTCTGTAATAGGAGCTTTCACTGCGGTTGAAAAGGATCCTGTAAAAGCGGCAGTAGCATCATTGGTCGTTTATGGATCTGCCGCAGAAATCGCAGCAGGAAAATCGGATGGCAAAGGCCCAGGCACTTTCCAAGCAGAGTTTTTGAATAGCTTATATAACATTTCTGCTGCAGATGTTGAAGCATATGGATCTTTTGAAAAAACGATCGGATAGGAGGCTTTTAAATGAAAGTGAATAAAGCTTTAACCATAGCGGGTTCAGATAGCGGCGGCGGCGCGGGCATTCAGGCAGACTTAAAAACATTTCAGGAACTCGGTGTTTTCGGCATGTCTGCTTTGACTGCGGTGACCGCTCAAAACACCAAGGGCGTTCAGGGAGTTTATCCAATGACAGCAGAGGCGGTATCTGCTCAAATTCAGTCGATTGGAGAAGACCTCAGGCCTGACGCAGTGAAGACAGGAATGCTTTTTAGTGCAGAGATAATTGTGAGTGTTTCCAATGAAATTGTGAAGTACGGCTGGAAAAATGTTGTCATAGATCCAGTGATGATTGCAAAGGGAGGAGCAAGTCTTCTTCAGGATGAAGCGATATTAGCGATGAAAAAGCATCTTATACCGCTCTCTATGGTGATTACCCCGAATATTCCAGAGGCAGAGGTTTTAACGGACATTAGGATTCGTTCACTGGAGGATAAAAGAGAAGCAGCAAAAAAACTGCTTCACCTTGGAGCGAAAAATGTCATCATAAAAGGCGGCCATGATGAAGCAAAAGACATAGCAGCAGACCTTCTATTTGACGGAGAAAGGTTTTCGGAATTTAAGAGCAGCAGAATACAAACAGCCAACACACATGGAACAGGCTGCACTTTTTCGGCTGCTATCACCGCTGGCCTCGCTGACGGTCTTTCTGTGCCAGAAGCTGTTGATCGCGCGAAAAAATTCATCCAGGCCGCCATTGAATTTGACTTGGGAATTGGCAGCGGTCATGGTCCTACCAATCACTGGGCGTTCAATAGAAGGAAGAAGGAGACTGAAGTATATGGCTGTTAATCCGCAGGCAATGAGAAACTTATTAAAAGTATACTTTATAATGGGCAGCACCAATTGCCATCAGGATCCTGAAAAAGTCCTTCAATCGGCTATCAAAGGAGGAATTACGTTATTTCAATTCCGTGAAAAAGGAGCAGGATGCCTTTATGGTAAAGAAAAGGAATCGCTCGCAATTAAGCTTCAAGCAATCTGCAAAGAGAGCAGTATCCCTTTTATTGTAAATGATGATATCGAACTGGCACTTAAAATAAATGCAGATGGTGTCCATATAGGCCAGGACGATGAAGCAGCCGATGTGGTCCGAAGGAAAATTGGCAGCAAAATCCTGGGAGTCTCAGTGCACAGCATGCAGGAAGCGGAAACAGCGATCCGTCAAGGCGCAGATTACCTTGGGATAGGGCCTATTTATCCGACATCCACAAAGGAAGATGCCAAAGCTGTTCAGGGACTTACTTTTTTGACAGAATTAAGATCTGCGGATATCCAAATTCCTGTTGTAGGAATAGGCGGAATTACTTCTGAAAATACACCTCCCATAATTAAGGCAGGGGCTGACGGTGTTTCTGTTATTTCTGCAATCAGCCAGGCGGATTCACCTGAAAAAGCAGCCATACTGTTATATGATGCAGTAAGAGAATAATGTAAAAAATGCCCATTTATTTGGGCATTTTTTATGGTATAGACGGTACCATGATATTCAGGCAATAGAGCACCGCTTATTAAAAATAGGCTGCATTTTTTTGTGGATTGCCGTTCCTGTTACAGTACTTTAACTGTGCAAGTATTGAATTTCCATGGTAATGTTGTAATCAGGCAGATTTTTTAACATAAGGGGATATAATAGCAATGAAACTCGTTTCATGGAATGTGAATGGCATAAGGGCATGTGTGAAAAAAGGATTCATGGATTATTTCAATGAAGTGGATGCAGACATATTTTGCATTCAGGAATCCAAACTGCAGGAAGGACAGATTGAACTTATACTGGAAGGCTATCACCAATACTGGAATTATGCGATAAAAAAAGGGTATTCCGGTACAGCTGTTTTTACAAAGAAAGAGCCGCTCTCTGTTCGCTATGGATTGAATGATGAGGAAACAGAACCTGAAGGCAGGATTCTCACGCTTGAATATGATGGCTTTTATCTCGTCAATGTCTATACTCCGAATTCACAGCGTGACTTGGCAAGGCTTCCATACCGCCTTGAGTGGGAAGAGCGGATTCGGGAGTATTTACTCGGCCTGGATAAGATTAAGCCTGTGATCATGTGCGGTGACTTAAACGTGGCACATTTCGAAAAAGATTTAAAAAATGCTAAATCCAACAGGGGAAACTCAGGTTTTACGGATGAAGAACGCGGAAAAATGACCAGATTGCTGGGT
The DNA here is from genome assembly GCF_001591465.1 of Cytobacillus firmus NBRC 15306. Classification (GTDB taxonomy): domain Bacteria; phylum Bacillota; class Bacilli; order Bacillales; family Cytobacillaceae; genus Cytobacillus; species Cytobacillus firmus. Next base: position 33,561 of record NZ_BCUY01000012.1, on the reverse strand, counting down.
TCCGGGTTTGTAGATGCATTCCGCTATAAATATCCTGATGCTGAGGGAGCTTATACTTGGTGGTCATATATGGCCAAGGTTAGAGAGCGGAATATCGGCTGGCGGATCGATTATTTTATTGTGTCAGAAAAGCTTCAGGAAAAAATAATAGATTCACAGATTCACTGCGACATTATGGGCAGCGATCATTGCCCGGTAGCACTTGAATTGGATATGTAAAGCGAAACCCCAGCGGAGATGCAGGGGTTTTGTTTTAGTAAAAAAGGCAATAATTGAATTAACATAATAATAAAGGATTGGTAAAATGAACAAAACAGAGATGCTGAAGCTTTTTGTTCTTATTGAAAGAATCTATCCCTCATTTCGGATTAAAAACGAAATCGTTCATTATTATTTTGATTATTGCCGTGATTTCGACTATGAAATGGCTTTAAACTATATTAAAGGCCATATTAGGAGAAGTCCTTATCCGCCATCAATCAGCCATCTTGCATCCACGTGCTCACTGCTTTCTTTATCAGCTGAAATGTCAGACAGCAGGAAATGGGAAATAGAATATGTCCTTGCTGATCATGTGTCTTGATATCTATTTCCATCAATTATTATGGAAAAGCTGATTTTATTTTGTTATAATGCCAGTAAAATCTAATAAAAAGGTTTTCTAGGGTTCCGCAGCAGCTGCTGGCCTGGTCCGAGAGAAAACTCATAGCTATATTAGCTATGCCACGGAAGGATAAAAGCCTGGGAGATACTGTTCATCAGATATCTTCCGGGCTTTTTTCTTTTTCCGGGAATACTATTCGTTTAAAAGGGGCTGATTTCATGCAGTGGCTGAAGGTATTTATAGCCGCATTTTTTGAAGTGTTTTGGGTGATTGGTTTAAAGCATGCGGATGATCCATTATCATGGGCAGGGACCATCCTATGCATAGCAGTCAGTTTTTATTTGATGATCATGGCTGGCAAAGTCCTGCCTGTGGGAACGGTTTATGCTGTCTTTGTTGGCTTAGGCACTGCTGGTACAGTTTTATCTGAAATCATATTTTTCGGAGAGCCTTTGAAATTATCTAAAATAATTCTGGTTCTTATTTTGTTATTAGGTGTTCTGGGCTTAAAGCTAGTGACAAATGAGGATGAATCAAAAGGAGCTGAAAGTTGATGAGCTGGGTGTTTTTAATTCTGGCTGGCCTTTTTGAAATGACAGGTGTCACCATGATTAACAGCCTGCACAAAAAAAGGAATTGGCAATCCTTACTTCTGCTGGTTGGAGGTTTTGGCGCCAGCTTCTTGTTCCTTGCACTGGCCATGAAAGAACTGCCGATGGGTACAGCTTATGCGGTCTGGACTGGAATCGGTGCCGCAGGCGGAGCGATCCTTGGCATGATCCTATACGGAGAACCGAAAGATGCCAAACGGATATTCTTTATTGCAATGGTATTAAGCGCAGCAATTGGACTTAAACTTGTATCTTAGATATATAATGGAATTGTATAGGCAGGTAGGAAATGATAAAGAACAGGACGTTTTGGAGGGCTGTGGAGTTATTGTGCTGCAGATACGGTTGTTATTAATGGTATTAAAATAGATGTTCCAAATGAAAAATACGATTATCGCCATCCGTAATTTAAAAAACAGTTACTATAGTAATAGTAACTGTTTTCAATTTACTGTATTTTCGGAGGATTGCTCTTGACTTCAAGTACATCCAGCAGAAACACAAACACCGGTATACCGACAATCAATCCCCAAACACCGAAGAAATGCTCAGAGAAAATCAGAACGATGAACGTATAAAATACTGGCAAATCCGTTTTGGAAGACATAAGCTTCGGGTTTAAAATATAGGCTTCAATCGCATGGATCACCATAATTAACAGGAGGATATAAAACACCTGGATGAAGCCACCTAGTGAATAGGCAATTGTACATAAAGGAACCAGGGAAATAATCACGCCTGCTACCGGGATCAGACCAAGAAGGAAAATAAGTATAGACAATCCCATCAGGTGAGGGAAATCCATGATCCAGAGGGCAAGTGTTGTCAGGATACAATTCACTGTGGCAATTACCACCTGCGCTTCAATAACCTTTCCAAATGTTTGCACGAACTTACTTCCAAAATAGGAAATCTCATTATAAAAGGCAGCCATTTTGCTGTATTTGAACTTTAAAGTAAACTCTGTCAGTTTAGGCTTTTCAAGCAGGAAGAACAAACTAAGGATAAGCGACAGCAATACTTGGATCGCAATATGGCTAATATCGGAAAAATATTGAAGCAGGAACGCAAAGCCCTGTTCGAGATACTTCGTAATTTCATTTCTTTCAAGCATTTGCACAATGTATGTGATGACAATATTGTCATGCTTCTGAGTATAAAAGCTTTCAACCTGCTTAAACAGCTGTGAAATTTCAGTTACTATTAAAGGAAGGTATTTAATAACCCCGATAGAAAGCAGGCCGATAATGCCTATATAAAGGGTTACGACTGTCAGTTTTCTATTTAATCTAAATCTCGATAGGACCAGTTTCACGAGCCTATCCATCAAGAAAGAAAAAATAAAAGTAATCAGGATTAAATTAATCATGCTTCTCGACAGGTAAAGAGCCAGAACTATAATTCCAAAAATGACGAATCTTTTAAAGCCGTTATTATTAAAAAGTGATTTAATCGTTTCCAATTCCATTCCTCCACACTTTAGTAAGTTTCTTCAGGGTTCCATTAAATGCGGAGATAGTTACTCTGAAACATGTAAGGCGTCATGTACTCGCTGCTTCTATGTAATGCTGCAGTTGTAAGGTTCTGAAAATACATGCGCCGTGCTTTAAAATTGGTTGTCTTTGCGGTTGTTTTTGCTGCAGTTACCAGTGTGCTGCAAAAAGCAGGGTTTTTCAGAGCTGGTGAATCGATCACAATGGCATCTCTTCCCGAGTCATTGGTATCAATAGGCTCCTGGCTTTGCTGCACTGCCGGAATCAAACCGGATAAAAGCAGGAAAATGCTGATAAATATGTGAGCCAACTTGTTCATCCTCTTATTATCAATATATTTATTATTTTATAATACTTTTACATTTAATTATATATCTATTTACATTTGAAACAAAAAAATTCAGCTCAGAGAAAGGATGAAGGTATTTGAATAGGAAATACGCAGTCATTACCGGCTGTTCCAGCGGGTTTGGCATATTGATGGCCATTGAGCTGGCAAAGAATGATTTTCAAGTTCTTGCAACAATGAGGAACTTGGATAAAAGCAAAATATTAATGGAGAAAGCTGATAAAGAGGGAGTACTTGCTCATATTTCCATTCGCGAATTGGATGTCACTTCATCAGCTTCTATTGAAAATTTAAAAAGCCAGCTGGTACAATTTCCTTCGGTTGATGTCTTAATCAATAATGCAGGCTACGCAGGAGCAGGATTTGCAGAAGAAATATCGCTGGATGAGTATAGAGAACAGTTTGAAACAAATGTCTTTGGAACGATTGCCGTGACCCAGGCAGTTCTGCCATTTATGCGGGAACAGGGATCGGGAACCATCATAAATATAAGCTCCATCAGCGGAAGAGTAGGTTTTCCGGGCTTATCGCCATATGCCGCTTCAAAATTTGCGGTAGAAGGCTGGAGTGAATCACTTAGGCTTGAAGTCAAGCCGTTTGGAGTAAATGTGGTGCTGATTGAGCCAGGGTCTTTCAGGACAGGCATTTGGACAACAGGGAAAAAGATATCGGAGCCCTCATTGAAAAAAGACTCGCCTTATTACCCATATATGACAAAAATACAGAGGTACCTTGATAAAGGGGAGCCCTTTTATGAAGATCCAGTAATCGTTGCGAAAAAAGCAGTGGACATTATCAGGGAAAAAGAACCTGCACTCAGATACCCCGTAGGAAAGGGTGTCCGCACAAGAATTCGCCTGAAACACCTTCTGAGCTGGAAAACGTGGGAGAAGGTTATATTCAAAACACTTAATACTGATTAATTGATAAGATCCTTTTAGGTGATTTTTGCTGCTTTCTTTTTTATACCGAACAAAGGGCAAAAAGGTTTCAAATTTTTCCTTTTTTTCTTCTTTTTTCTTAAGTCCCCAATCTCTGATTAATTTTCTTGCATCTAGAGAAAATAAGAAAACTAATCTTTGATCGTCTGGGGGAGTCGGAATGAAAAAGGGAATGAAAAAATTTACTATCACGCTGTTGTCATTCATAGCCCTGCTGATTGTCTGGAACCAGACGGAAGCTGAAGTATCCGGACCGACAACCATCCATCTGCGCCTGATGGAAACCACTGATTTGCATGGAAACATGATTGGTTATGATTACGAAGACCGCAAAAAAACAGTGGAGTTTGGGCTTTCAAGAACGGCCAGCTTGATTAAACAAGCAAGAAATGAATCTCCTAACTCCCTTCTATTTGATAATGGGGACATTCTTGAAGGCAATGGACTCGACGAGTATGCCTATAAAAGCCATCCGCTTGACATGGCTAATGTCCATCCTGTTTTTAAAGCAATGAATACTTTGCTATATGATGCTGCGACGGTGGGAAATCATGAATTTAATTACGGAATTGATTTTATGGAAGAAAGCCTCAGTGGAGCTAACTTTCCTTATGTCAATGCCAATATATATGTTGAAGACAGCAATCAGCTTGAGGAAGATGACCTCAATTATTTTAACCCCTACACCATCATAGAGAAAGAAGTGACAGATACAGCTGGAGAAAAGCATAAGTTGAATGTCGGAGTCATTGGCTTTATTACTCCCATTGTTTCGGAGTGGAATAAAGAGTATTTTCGCGGGAACCTTAAAGTGAAAAATATAAAAGAAACGGCCGAACACTTTATTCCTGTTATGAAAAGCAAAGGGGCGGATATCATTGTTGCCCTTGCACATACCGGTCTCCAATCCGATAAAGGGCTGGAGGAGAAAAAGGGCAATTCAATTCATGCACTCAGCAAAGTTAAAGGAATAGATGCCATTTTATTCGGACACAGCCACTCTGTTTTTCCTGTCAAAGATGAGCTGCAAAAGGTGCCGGGAATCGACTTGAAAACAGGAACCATAAATGGAACAGCTGCTGTTCAGGCTGGATACTGGGGAAATCATCTGGGTCTCATCGATTTGAAAATAGTCTTTGAGGATGGAGAATGGAAAGTAAAAAGCAGTCTATCCTCCATCAGGCCTGTTTACCGGACTATCAAAAATAAAAAGAAGGAAGTCATACCGGCTGACCCGTTAATAGAGCAGATTATGAAAAAAGATCATCACGATGCCCTGGATTATTTAAAACATAAAAAGTAAAAGGCGCCCAATGGACGCCTTTTTCCTATAAAACCGAAAACTCTTCATTTTTTAAATCTGTGATAAACATATGTCCCGGTGCATGTGTAATCATAATCTCCGGCTTCACATGCATGGCAACTGCCTGAGGAGTGACGCCACAGGCCCAAAATACCGGTACCTCTCCATCTTTAATCGTCACGGCATCGCCAAAATCGGGCTGATGTATATTATTTATGCCGATTGCTTTTGGGTTCCCAATATGGACTGGGGCACCATGAACAGAAGGGAAGCGGCTTGTCACCTGGACAGCCCGAATAGCTTCCTTCTCTGTCATCGGCCGCATACTCACAACCATTGGCCCTTCAAACCGGCCTGCCTTCACACACTCAATATTGGTTTTAAACATCGGGACATTCCGATTTTCCTCAATATGGCGGATAGGGATATTATTTTTCAGCAGTGCTTCTTCAAAGGTAAAACTGCATCCAATCAGAAATGCCACCATATCATCATCCCAATAAGAAGTGATGTCTGAAAGCTCCTCAGAGAGAACACCGTTTTTATACACCCTGTATTTGGGCAAATCTGTTCTGATATCAGCATTGGGAGCTGAAAGCATTGGCACAGGAGAACCAGGTTCAGTCACATCAATGATTGGACAGGATTTTGGATTCCTTTGGCTAAAAAGGAGAAACTCAAAAGCCAAATCCTTTGGAAGTATGGCAAGGTTTGCCTGAATGAAGCCATTTGCCATTCCAGCTGTCGGCTTATCCCATGCCTTGCTGCGGATCAATTTGCGCGCCTCATCAGGATTCAATAGAGAAGGGGAGTTCATATAAAAATCTCCTTTCATGCTTATTTAAACAACTCAGGGATACCATTGATTAATGAGTAAACCCCCATGTAAGACATGGCAATCACGATAATGACTCCGAAAATGGTCATCCAGAGCGGATGTTTATAATCGCCGACAATTTTCGTTTTATAGGCAGCAATCAGCATTACACCTAATGCGATCGGCAGAATAAGACCGTTTAATGAGCCAACTAAAACAAGTATTTTTACCGGCTTTCCAATTGAAACAAAGACAAACGTAGAAACGGTGATAAAACCGACAATCACCCATTTATGATGTTTCTCGACAGCTGGGCTCAATGTCCGAATGAATGAGACCGATGTATAGGCTGCACCGACAACAGAAGTAATGGCAGCGGCCCACATAACGACTCCAAACATCTTATAGCCAATATTGCCTGCTGCCAGCTGGAAGACAGAAGCTGGCGGATTGGATGGATCGAGTGCCAAGCCCTGCGAAACTACACCAAGTGCTGCGAGGAAAAGGAAGATTCGCATAATGGAAGCGATCCCGATTGCACTGACAGAGCTCTTCGTGACTTCCGGGAGGGCCTCTTTTCCTTTAACACCAGCATCAATTAAGCGATGGCCGCCTGCAAAAGTGATATAACCGCCGACCGTACCGCCGACAAGTGTAATAATGGCCAGGATATCAATTTTGTCTGGAACAAACGTTTTGACAACAGCTTCACCGACAGGAGGCTGTGCCGTGAACATGACATAAAGAGTTAATCCGATCATGACAAATCCTAAAATCTGTGTGAAGCGGTCCATTAATTTTCCCGCTTCTTTTACAAGAAAAATGCCGATTGCCAGAATTCCGCTTAAAAGAGCGCCAAATTGAGGCGAAATGCCGAAAATAACATTAGTACCTAAGCCGGCACCGGCAATATTCCCGATATTAAAAGCCAGTCCGCCCATGACAATCAGGGCAGCAAGGAAATACCCGAGGCCCGGCAGGACATCGTTGGCAATATCCTGGGCCCGCTTTTCAGAAACTGCAATGATTCGCCAGATATTCATCTGTGCACCAATATCAATAATAATAGAAATTAAAATGACAAACCCGAAGCTCGCAAGCAGGGTTTCTGTGAATACAGTCGTCTGAGTCAGAAAGCCTGGTCCGATGGCAGAAGTAGCCATAAGGAAAGCAGCGCCAAGCAATAGACTGGCATTAGATTGCTTTTTCATTCATTTTCCCCCAATAATTCCATTTGTGTTTTTTTTATGCAATCAGAGCTGTAAGGGCTGATGAGTGCCGTTCGCGCTGGCGAATCCGCAATGAACGGAACTATCCCCCGATCAGTGCGATTCGCACTTAACAAGTCACCAATTTTTCATTATCTCCATCAATACCAAATTTATTTCAAAAACTCATTGATTTTTGCAACCTGGATTCCCGCGTCGTTCAGTGCCTTAGGAATGTACTGGGCAAATTCCAGAGCGCTTTCCCCGTCACCGTGGATGCAGATCGTATTGGCCTCAATGGAAACATCCGTACCCTGTACAGAATGAACTTTTCCTTCTTTGACCATGCGGATGACCTGCTCTGCAGCAGCACTGTGATCGGTAATAAGGGCATTGCTTTCCCGTCTGGAAGTCAGCGTTCCGTCCTCCTGGTAGGTCCGGTCAGAAAATACTTCATTGGCAGAACGTAGGCCGATTTTCCTGCCGGCTTTAACCAATTCGCCCCCAGAAAGACCGAATAGAATGAGTTCTGGATCTACTTTGTAGACTGCTTCAGCGATTGCTTCCGATAACGGTGCGCTTTTTGAGGCCATGTTGAACAATGCTCCATGCGGCTTTACATGCTGAAGTTTGCCGCCTTCTGATTTAACAAATGCATATAAAGCGCCAATTTGGTAGACCACCAGGTCATAGGCTTCCTGAGGGGTAATATTCATATCCCTGCGGCCGAACCCGTGCAAATCCTGAAGACCGGGATGGACACCCAGGCCAACATTCTTCTCAAGCGCCATTCTGACTGTTTTTCGCATCGTCGCCGGGTCGCCGGCATGGAAGCCGCAGGCGATATTAGCTGAGGTAATGTGGTCCAGAATTTCCTCATCGTGCCCCATCTTGTAGGAACCAAAGCTTTCTCCCATATCACAATTAATGTCTACAATGTGCATGTTACTTTCCTCCTCTGATCTTTAATAATATTCCTTGTTTTAATTCCTTCAATTCTATTTCTCTCTTAATGAGCAGCTGCTGTGCCTGTTCATTTGATATTTCTGTAAATCGCAAAGCGTCGCCGGGTTTTGCCTGAGCGAGAAGGGGGAGGTCGACCGCGGCAACCTGTCCAATTTTCGGGTAGCCGCCGGTTGTTTGCCTGTCAGCCAGCAGGACTATCGGATTTCCATCGGGAGGCACCTGAATGGAACCAAAATTGACGGCCTCAGAAATTTGTTCAGCAAGCTCTGACAATGCAAGTGAAGGACCCTTCAATCTATATCCCATCCTGTCCGATTGTGCCGTCACTTCAAAAACATCATTAAACAGCTGTACTCTGCTTTCATGGGAAAATAATTCAAATTGCCGTCCTCTGGTGATTCTGATTTCCGGATTCCCCACATATACCGGAATGAGTTTTGAGGAAATGCCCCAATCGTTTTCAGCAACGGTTTTATGAAGGAGCTGTTTTGACAAGTATTCCGCCATTTTCAAAGAGTGAAGGGAAGGTTTGCCTGTTTCCAGCACATCTCCAGACTTTAATGCTCTTCCTTTAAATCCGCCAAGACCGGCACGCAGATAAGTAGATTTACTGTTCATTACCTCCGGGACCGCAAAGCCGCCGGCTGCAGCCAAATAGGCTCTGCATCCTTTTTTACAGCCCCCGAATTTAAGTTCACTGCCTTTTTTAACAAAAACAGACCGCCACGTCCGAATAGGCTGGCCATTGATCGAAGGGGAGAGGTCTCCTCCGCAGATTGAAATTAAGGTGTCTTGTTCAAATGTCAGTACAGGACCCATCATCGTTATTTCCAATGTAGACTCATTTTCTTCATTGCCGGCCAGCAGATTGGCCATCCGATGTGAAAAAGGATCCATGGCCCCGCTGGCTATGACGCCAAACTTCTGATACCCGGTTCTCCCAAGATCCTGAATGTTTGAAAGGAGTCCAGGCTTTAGCACTTTAATCATTGCTCCGTCTCCTCCCAATGATGGTATTCTTCCAGACTGATTGGCTTGAATTTGATTTTATCGCCAGCTTTTAAGAGGGTAGGGGATTCATCCATTGGACGAAACAGTTTAACAGGAGTACGCCCGATCAGCTGCCAGCCTCCTGGCGTCTCGATGGGGTAGATCCCAGTCTGCATCCCGGCAATCCCAACTGTTCGCTCAGGAATTTTCAAGCGGGGGGTATCCCGTCTGGGTGCGGCAATTTGCTCAGACATCCCGCCGATAAAAGGGAAGCCTGGTGCAAAGCCAATCATATAGACCAGGTAACTGCCTGAAGAGTGAATGTTTATAACTTCATCAGGGGTTAGCCCATTATGTTCGGCGACATAGTCAAGATCCGGCCCGAATTCTCCTCCATAGCAAACCGGGATTTCGACGATTCTTGCTTCCATTGCCTTATTTTCCCCCATCTCTACCATAAGCGGTTTTATGAGAGAACATATGAAATCAAATGGAAGCTCTCCATCTGAAAGCTGATAGATCTCAAAAGGATTATAAAAAATAGTGACTGTTGTGTAAGCGGGTATGTATTCTATCATCCAATCTGGAGGATGTTTCTCGAGAAAGGCTGTCAGTGTCTGCACTTTTAGATGTGCATCCTCACTGATTTCATTCCCAAGTTCTATAAGAACTGCATTGTCTCCTAAAGGATGAACAGTGTATTCCATGATTTCACCAGCTTTCGCAATAAATATAGTGAGCTGAAGCTTCAAAAAAATTATTCAGTAATAATAAATATTCATTTTCGCTTAGACGAAATACACACTTTATTCTTTCCTAAAATAAGGGAAATCTATGTTTATTCACGTTAGAACGAAGAAATTTATTAATAAACTTATATATTTATGCAATGTCTTCAGCTAAACAATATAATATCATATAATAGATTGAAAATTCTATTTGTGCAAATTATTCTGCCGGAAATCGAACCAGAATCTTCAAAGTTTATATTGTCCGCCAAAATGGGAATAAAGAAGGGACAAACCTAAAGGCATCATTACAGTATGGGACCTGTTGGAGGCCGATTCAGAAAATTAGATGAGCGTTTATTAATGTTGCATGATTTAGAATTATAAAACTTTTTATTTGAGTATAAGTAATACCTTCTAAAACTCCGATAAAGATGATAATATAAACTGATAGTTCAATAGAAAATCCGTGTTCACGGTAGAGGTTCTAGCTACCCTCTTTAAAAAACTAAGGAAAACAGGTCTGCTTTCTTAGTGGTCCTGTTTTTCTGTTTAAAGGAGACATTTTATATGAAAAATGATAAAGCACTCGTTGTATTCAGCGGCGGCCAGGATAGTACAACCTGCTTATTCTGGGCAAAGGAACGTTTTGCCGAGGTGGAAGCAGTCACTTTTAATTATAATCAGCGGCACAAGCTTGAAATAGAATGTGCCCGGCAAATAGCAAAAGATCTGGGAATCAGGCATCATATCCTTGATATGTCCCTGCTGAATCAGCTTGCGCCAAACGCACTGACCCGTGATGACATAGAAGTAAAAGATGGAGAGGAAGGCGGACTTCCATCCACATTTGTGCCCGGAAGAAACCTTTTATTCCTGTCCTTTGCCGGTGTGCTGGCCAGTCAGATCAATGCCAGGCATATTATTACAGGGGTGTGTGAGACAGATTTCAGCGGCTACCCTGATTGCCGGGATATTTTTATTAAATCACTGAATGTCACACTGAATCTGTCGATGGATGGGCAGTTTGTTATCCATACGCCTTTAATGTGGCTCAATAAAGCTGAGACATGGAAGCTCGCAGATGAATTGGATGCTCTTGATTATGTTCGTAAAAATACGCTGACATGCTATAACGGCATTCCGGCAGATGGCTGCGGTGAGTGTCCTGCCTGCCATTTAAGACAAAAGGGCCTTGAAGAATACCTCAACGAAAAGGGGGAGCTTTAAGCGATGTATGGTTTTAGGATTGTTGATAAACTCCAGAAGATAAATGAAGACATTCAGCCGGATCAGCTGAAATACCACCATAAGCGTGTAATGGTCAGCAAGGAATTCACTTTTGATTCAGCCCATCATCTGCATTGCTATGAAGGCAAATGCAAAAACCTGCATGGCCACACCTATAAGGTGATTTTTGGCATAAGCGGATTCGTGGATGACAGAGGGTTAATGATTGATTTCGGTGACATAAAGGAAATCTGGAAAAATGAGATTGAGATATATCTTGACCACAAGTACCTGAATGAAACGCTGCCCCCGATGAATACAACAGCCGAGAATATGGTTGTCTGGATCTATGAAAAAATGGCAGAAAGCCTGCAAAACAGAAAAGAGCAATATGACGGTGCAAGAGTCGAATTTGTGCGCCTTTTTGAAACTCCAACGAGCTATGCTGAAGCAAGAAGGGAGTGGATGGAGGTTGAGTAAGATTCCTGTACTGGAAATCTTCGGTCCGACCATTCAGGGGGAAGGGATGGTAATCGGCCAGAAAACGATGTTCGTCCGTACAGCAGGATGTGATTATTCATGCAGCTGGTGTGATTCCTCTTTTACCTGGGATGGAAGTGCGAAGGACAGCATCCGCCAAATGGAACCGGATGAAATTTGGAAGGAGCTTAAAGAACTCGGCGGGGATGGATTTTCTTTCGTAACCATTTCGGGCGGCAATCCGGCTCTTCTGAAAAATTTGGGTGAATTTATTTCTCTGCTAAAAGCTGAACGAATTAAGCTCTGCCTGGAAACACAGGGAAGCCGCTGGCAGGATTGGTTTTATGAAATTGATGAACTGACCCTGTCTCCAAAGCCGCCGAGTTCAGGCATGAATACGGATTTCGATGTGCTCGATCTGATAGTGAAAAAACTGCAGGCCGGCAGAAGGGAAGACCAGCAGTTCTCACTTAAGATCGTTGTTTTTGATGATGAGGATTATGAATATGCCAAAAACGTATATCAGCGCTATCCCGGGGTTCCGTTTTATCTGCAGGTGGGAAATGATGATACGGTAACAGCAGACGACCGGAATTTACTGCAGAGGCTGCTTGATAAATATGATTGGCTAATTGAAAAAACGATTCATGACAATGAGCTGAAAGATGTTAAAGTGCTTCCGCAGCTTCATACTTATGTATGGGGCAACAAGCGGGGAGTATAGCATCCGAAAATCCCGCAATTCAAGATGCGGGGCTATTTCTGTTTTTGAATTTTGTAACAGATAAAAGGAAATCTATGATATTATACGTTTGAACTTGGCAAAACATATGTCCTGTAAATTTCTATAGATAGGGAGAGTTAGATGACAGATAACACCATTATCCGTTTTAATTCGGTGACAAAAAGATATGATAATGACCCGCCAGTTTTAAAAAATGTCAGCTTTGAAATTGAACGCGGGAAGTTCTATACGCTGCTGGGTCCATCAGGCTGCGGGAAAACGACGATTTTGCGGCTGATTGCCGGCTTTACAGAACCTTCTGAAGGGGATATCTATTTTAATGGAAAAGTCATTAATCATGTTCCAGCCAACAAAAGGCAGGTAAACACGGTTTTTCAGGACTATGCCCTGTTTCCGCATCTGAATGTATTTGAAAACATTGCATTCGGCTTAAAAATAAAAAAATTAAAGAAAGCGGAGATCGAGAGGAAAGTGAAAGAAGCGCTACGGTTTGTAAACCTTGAAGGATACGAAAACCGGGAAATTAAAGATATGTCAGGCGGGCAGCGCCAGCGTGTGGCTATCGCAAGAGCCATTGTCAATGAGCCTGAGGTCATTCTCCTGGATGAACCATTATCCGCCCTTGACCTGAAACTGCGGACCGAAATGCAGTACGAGCTTAGGGAGCTGCAGCGAAACCTTGGCATTACGTTTATTTTTGTCACACATGATCAGGAAGAAGCATTGGCCATGTCAGACGAAATTTTCGTGCTTAACAGCGGAAAGATTGAGCAGAGCGGAACACCTACTGACATTTATGATGAACCAATTAATCGCTTTGTAGCTGATTTTATTGGGGAATCCAATATTGTTGCAGGTGCGATGATCAAGGATTATGAAGTTCGGTTTGCCGGGAAGTTGTTTGAATGTGTTGATGGAGGCTTTGAGCCGAATGAAGAGGTTGAGATTGTGATCCGCCCGGAAGATCTCGCTATTACAGCCCCTGATGATGGAAAGCTGAAGGTTAAAGTTGACTCCCAGCTATTTAGGGGTGTCCATTATGAGATCAGCTGCTATGACAGCGATGGCAATGAGTGGCTCGTCCATTCAACCAAGAAGGCGACCGTCGGGGATCAAATTGGCCTTCATTTCGACCCTGAAGCGATTCACGTCATGAGGCATGGGGAGACCGAAGAAGAATTTGATAAGCGCCTGGAAGCTTATGAAGAGGGAAGCCATGAGAACTAATTCCCGCAATTTTTATTTAATTCCTTATGTTCTTTGGATTTTGCTATTTGTTGTGACGCCTTTGCTGCTTGTCCTGTATTATTCGTTCTTTGATATTGAAGGGCATTTCACCTTGGAGAATTATCGGGAATTCTTTACGCCTGTTTATTTAAAAATGACGCTAAGCTCCTTTTGGTATGCCTTTTTAATTACGTTATTTTCATTGCTGATCGCGTATCCAACAGCGTATTTGCTTACGAAAACGAAGCATAAGCAGCTGTGGCTCTTATTGATCATCCTGCCATCCTGGATTAACCTTCTTTTAAAGGCTTATGCATTCCTTGGCATTTTCGGTACATATGGCGCTGCGAACAGCTTTCTGGAAGTGATGGGAATCGGCAGCAGACAGATTCTGTTTACTGATTTCAGTTTTATCTTTGTGTCGGTCTATATTTTTCTTCCTTTTATGATATTGCCGATATTTAATTCCTTAGATGAGCTGAATCCAACGCTTTTGGATGCTTCCAATGATTTGGGCGGTTCTTCCTGGGTAACATTCAAGCGTGTTATCTTTCCTTTGACACTGGATGGCGTGAAAGCAGGATGCCAGATTGTCTTTATCCCGGCATTATCATTATTCATGCTGACAAGACTGATTGCAGGGAACCGTGTCATCACTCTTGGAACTGCCATTGAGCAGCATTTCCTCGTGACACAGGACTGGGGAATGGGCTCTACCATTGCTGTCTTCCTGATTATCGCCATGGTACTCATTATGGTGCTGACTGGCAGAAGAAAGCGGGGGATCCTATAATGAAAAAGAACAGGAAATGGCCGGCAGTTTATTTGGCACTTATTTTTATCATCCTGTACGCCCCGATCTTTTACTTAATATTTTATTCCTTCAACAGCGGAGGGACCATGTATCAGTTCGAAGGATTTACTTTGGATTGGTATCGGGAGCTGTTTGCGGATACACGATTGCTCATCATTGTCCTGAACACTGTTATTATTGCCCTTTTATCTGCAGCGATATCGACCATCATTGGAGTTGCCGGGGCACTTGCGATTGCTTATGCACGAAAACGCAGAGTGAAAAACACGCTGCTATCATTGAATAATGTGCTGATTGTCAGTCCGGATGTCATTATTGGCGCGTCGTTTTTAATTCTCTTTACGATGATCGGACTTAAGCTTGGATTTGTATCTGTTTTACTGGCACACATCGCCTTCAGTGTTCCGATTGTCGTCCTGATGGTTTTGCCTAAGATTGAAGAGATGAGCACATCGATGATTTATGCAGCCATGGATCTTGGCGCCAGCAGATTGGATGTTCTGACTAAAGTCATTCTCCCTTATATCACTCCCGGAATTTTCGCCGGCTTTTTTATGGCCCTGACATATTCCCTTGATGACTTTGCCGTCACTTTCTTTGTTACAGGCAACGGATTTACCACTTTGTCTGTTGAAATCTATTCTCTGGCAAGAAGGGGAGTTTCACTAAATATCAATGCGTTATCCGCTTTGCTTTTCCTATTTACCATCATTCTGGTCACAGGCTATTACTTTATTACAAAGCGAAATGAGAAGCCGAATGGAATGGGGGTAAGGCAATGAAGAAGCTTATTCAGGCGCTCGCCGCCGTATTAATCGTTTCATTCGCCTTGTTGTACATCGTTTCCGGGCTGAATTCCTCCCAGGGCTACACAAGCGGCAATACATTAACCATTTTCAACTGGGGCGATTACATTGATGCAGACCTGGTGGATAAGTTCGAACAGGAAACAGGCATTAAAGTCATCTATGAAACATTCGATTCCAATGAAGCGATGATGACGAAAATTGAACAGGGCGGCACAGCCTATGATATTGCAGTTCCATCAGAATATGCTATTGAAAAAATGAAAGAGGAAGACCTGCTTTTGCCGGTTGACCACTCTAAAATTCCAAACCTGAAATATATTGATCCGCGTTTTATGGACCTGCCTTTTGATCCTGAAAATGAGTATTCGATTCCCTATTTCTGGGGCACAGTCGGGATTCTTTATAACACCGATATTTTAGGTGATAAAAAAATCACGAGCTGGAATGATCTATGGGACCCTGAATTAAAGAACCAGATCCTGCTGATTGATGGGGCACGGGAAGTAATGGGCATGGGGCTCAACAGTCTGCATTATTCTCTTAATGACAAAGATAAAGACCATTTGATCGAAGCTAAAGAAAAACTCGATCGTCTTACTCCTAACATTAAGGCCATTGTGGGTGATGAAATCAGAATGCTGATGGAAAATGATGAAGCCGGCATTGGCGTGGTCTGGTCCGGCACGGCACAGGAGCTCATGTGGGAGAAGGATAATCTCGAATATGTAGTTCCGGAGGAAGGCTCCAATCTGTGGTTTGATAATATGGTCATCCCTAAGACTGCCAAAAATCCGGAAGCGGCCCACCAGTTCATGAATTTCATTCTTGACCCTGAAAATGCGGCGCAAAATACAGAATACGTCGGATATTCAACGCCGAATAAAGAGGCGCAGAAATATATGGACGAAGAAACAATTTCAGATGAACGTTTTTATCCGGATGAAGAAATGACAGCCCGGCTGGAGGTTTATGAGAATCTGGGAAAAAGGATGCTCGCTTATTATAATGAGCTTTTCCTCGAGTTTAAAATGCATAAAAAATAAAAGTTACTGTCAGGATCAATTCCTGGCAGTTTTTGCATTGGAACGGATTTATGGAATCAGGGAATGCTAGCGCAAAGGAGGATGGAAAAATGAAAAGATTCATCAGCATATTTGTATTAATTTTTTCATTCGGAAGTATAGGAACTCCCATAAATGCTGCTTCTCAAAAACCTGAATTGGCCATTGTCATTGACGATTTTGGGAACAATATGAAGGGAACAAAAGAAATGATGGAGCTGCCGGTGACCCTGACGGCTGCCATCATGCCTTTCATGCCAACGACAAAAGAAGATGCAGAACTGGCATATAAAAATGGGCATGAAGTAATCGTTCATATGCCGATGGAGCCGAAAAGAGGAAAAAGGAGCTGGCTTGGGCCTGGGGCAATCACAACAGATTTAACCGATGAAGAAATCCGCAGCAGAGTTGAGAATGCCATTAAAGAAGTCCCCCATGCGGTCGGCATGAATAATCATATGGGTTCAAGAGCAACGGAAAATGAACGGGTCATGAGGGTTGTCCTTGAAGTATGCAAAGAACACGGTTTATTTTATCTCGACAGCAAAACAACCGGAAAAAGCGTTGTCGGCAAACTGGCAAATGAAATAGGAGTCCCTTATGTAGAAAACAATATTTTCTTCGATGATATTTACACGACAGCACATATCACAAAACAGGCAGACAGAATTGCTGAAAAACTTGTGAAAAACGAACGCATCATCGCAATCGGCCATGTCGGCATCACAGGTACAAAGATGGTTAGTGTGCTTAAAGAGTATATACCTGTATATAAAGAGAAAGCACAAATTGTGCCGCTGTCAGAACTGATTCCAGGCTACGAACTTATTGATGAAGGACCATAAAAAATAAAAGCTGCAAGCCCTGAGCGGTTTGCAGCTTCAATGGTGTGTGAAAGTGGTCTAGTGGTGGTATAGGTGCCTGTCACCTATACAGGTGGCCGCCCACATTCCGGTCTGGTTAGTCCCGCAACGATAGCGTTTAGAAGAGGTGGGCGACCGTGAATATAGTATATGCAGTGATGCAAAAAGGATGCAGCAAAACTTCCCTGAATACAGTAAGGTTTTATATGATCTTATTGATCTTGTGCAGCATGGGTGTCCGGCACCTTTCTAAACGCGAGATACATCATCGGAACAATGAAAAGGGAGCAGGCATGGAAACCGTTTTATCACAAGCTTAAGGATTTGAAAAAAAGTGAAGCATCCTCATTAAAAGAAATTGCCAATCGCATTTCAGATAAAACAAGAAAATCCAGACCTGAAATGGTGGTCATAAAAGGACTATTCGCTTTATTAAAAGAGAACGGGGAAGTAGCGGCTGCTGCAAAAGAACTGGAAAATGAAATACTTTCAGAATAAAAATATCCATCCACTGCAAAACATAACATTGTCAGAACTATAAAAAGTGCGGCAATGTTTTTTTGTATTTTTCATTTACTCATGAATTAGTCCCGATTGTTAGGGGTATGTAAATAATAGATCAACAGGAAGGAGTGAATTGCATGCTTTGGACTTTAGCAGGTATTCTGCTTGTATTATGGATACTCGGATTAATATTTAAAGTAGCAGGAGGCATCATTCATATACTGCTGGTAATAGCAGCGATCATCATTGTTGTAAACTTTATTAGAGGCCGTGCATCCGGCAGGGGATAAATGAAAAAAGCCTTCAGTTTTGGAGGCTTTTTTCAGTGGTATATTTTTATGATAATGTTTTTGATTCATCACTAACCTATGCTGTCGAGCATTAATTTTCGGCAGGATTCCCATTCAGTCATTTGGAGTTAACTCTCATTTATACGCTGGCCTTCAGACCTGTTCTGGAAAGAAGGCTGCCGGATCACTTCGGACGAGTAATAAAGAGGCAGCGAAATAGTAAAGCAGGTTCCTTTATTCTGTGTGCTTTCTATTGCATATTTTCCTTTCAAACGATTGATGATGTCAAAAGATATCATTAATCCTAAGCCGGTTCCTTTCGTTTTCGTTGAGTAATAGGGCTGACCGAGCATTTGGAGTTTTTCTTTCGACATTCCGACACCTTCATCTTTAATTTGTATATCTGCTGTAGTATTTCTTTTGAATGCTGAAATCTCTAGAATACCTCCATCAGGCATGGCTTCTATACTATTTTTCATTAAGTTTATAAATAATTGCTTCATTTCATTCGGATTACCCATGATAAAAATGCCTTCAAAAATACTTGTCCTTATTTCAACCTTTGTCATCAGTCCATATGGCCGCATAAAATCAGCCACCTCCATTAATACTCCGGAAAGAGAAACTTTACTGGCAACAGGAGTTTCCGGGCGTGCAAGTGAGAGGAAATCACTAATAATATGATTGGATCTGTCCAGCTCTTCCAAAGAAATTTTAATAAATGTCTTTTGATCTGCAGTCAGGTTTTTTTCATTTTTAAGCATTTGCAGAAAACCTCTTACAGTAGTCATTGGATTCCTAATTTCATGGGCGATGGACGCAGCCAGCTGACTGATCGCATTGATTTTTTCCGCATTTCTCAGTTTTTCCATCATCTTTTCCTGAAGCAGATTCATTTCAATCAAATAGATGATCATAGAAAGAGTCACAATGGAAACTGCTGAAAACAATAGTAAGTATACAGCGTCTTCGTTTATATCCTTTTGGAGGAAAATAACATACCTGGTTATCGTAATGGGAAGATAAAATACAACAGCTATACTGAGTTTTTGTCTAAATGTACATTTTTTATAGAATTTTGACGCATAGAAAAAGAGCACAGAAATAATTGTGTAATTTACGAGCGCAATCCAAATGTCTCCTGGTGAAAAGAAGCCCTTAAAAGAAATCAATACAAAAATAGTCAGGAAGCCTGCAAGAGGCTTAATGTAAAAATAGGCAACAAAAACAGGAATAAATTTCAAGTCAAAAAACTGACCGCCTGCAATTTCTACCGGAAAAGTCATAGTAAGGAAAAGCGCTAAAAAAAGAACAAATAAAAGAGGGGCAGAAGTTTTCCAGCGATCCCCCCGATGAGAAGAGATCTTATGGAT
Source organism: Cytobacillus firmus NBRC 15306 (assembly GCF_001591465.1). GTDB lineage: Bacteria > Bacillota > Bacilli > Bacillales > Cytobacillaceae > Cytobacillus > Cytobacillus firmus. Next base: position 14,155 of record NZ_BCUY01000012.1, on the reverse strand, counting down.
AAAAGGGATCATTATCATAATCAGAAAGTGAAAAATCAAGTCAGCTGTGAAATCATACAAAAGAACCATTCCTCCATCATGCAGGTTTATTATTAATTAAACAAAAGAGAGGAAGAATCCTTTATATGGGAACATTTATTTATTCTGGTTATATGAACGAAACATTTGTTTACATAACATTATTATGGGTTAATTTGATTATTTACAAATGGCCCGCAGTTCCATAATAAAAAACCGGCCCGCAGGGGGCCGGTTTCTCATCATGCTATTACCATTTCAGACTTCAATTCTCCAACAATCTCCTGGACTTCACTGCCTTCCAGAGTTTCTTTTTCAAGAAGGGCCTCTACCAGAGTTTCAAATTGAGGCTGATGATTTGCAATAATCAATTCGCATCTTTCCAGTGCTTTCTGGAAAAGATCCTGCATTTTTGCTTCTTTTTGACCTTTGTTAAAGGTAAGCTCAAAGCCGTTATCCAGTAACCCGGTATCAACCATTTGCTCTATGATATGCTTGGCTTGTTTAACATCACCGCTTACTCCAATGCTATGCTCGCCAAGAATCATTCGTTCTGATACACCGCCTGCGAGAATCATGGCAACCTGATCAAGCAATTCACTTGTTGTCGATAAGTGAAGTTCTTTTTGAATAGGGGCTACGTAACCAAGTGCTTCACCCCTCGGTATGATGGTTACTTTTCTGACGGATCCAGGTTTTGTTAAAGCAGCCACTAAGGCATGGCCAGCTTCGTGTATGGCAACCCGCTGCTTCGTGCCGGGATCCTGCAATGCCCGGGTGGTTGTTCCCAGAATGGTCCGGTCCAGCGCATAATCCAAATCATCCTTAGAGATAATTTCCTGGCCATTACGGACAGCTCTGCGGCTTGCCGTTTCAAAAAGGGAATGAAGATCTGCTCCCGAGAATCCAGAAGTGCTTTCTGCCAGATCGCCAAGTGTTGTCATGACATCCTCAGCAAGTAATCTATTTTTCGTGTGAATATTGATAATCTCTCTTCGGCCCTTTGTATCCGGAAGAGGGACATTGAAGGAGAAGTCAATACGCCCCGGACGGAGGAAGGCTTCATCGAGCATATCCTTCCTGTTTGTCGCTGCAATAAATAGTATTCCATCATTGGAATGTCCGCCGTCCAGCTGGACCAGCAGTTCAGTTAATGTTTTTTCACTTTCTTCTCCGCCATGCTGCTTTCTTCGTCCTGCAAGTGCATCTACTTCGTCAATAAAGACGACAGCAGGGGAATGCTTTCTGGCATTCTGGAAAAGGTTTCTGACACGGGAAGCTCCCACGCCGACGAATAATTCATTAAACCCGGAACCGCTTGTTGAGAAAAAAGTGGCTCCCATTTCCTTGGCGATTGCCTGAGCCAGCAATGTTTTTCCCGTTCCGGGAGGTCCGTACAAAAGAATTCCCTTCGGCGGCTTAATCCCCATTTTCAAAGAGCGCTCTGGTTCTTTTAAAATGGAAAGAGTCTGCATAATTTCCTCTTTCATTTCCTCCTGAATTCCGCCAACATCTTCAAGTGAAATGGAAGGAAGGGCTTTAGGCTTTGAGACACTTTGCTTCATTGTATTTGTAGCGCCCATTCCGCCTTTTCCTGACTTAAACAGGTAAATTCCTATGGCAATGAACAAAAGGACTATACCGCCGAGAATCCAAGGGGTATATGGTCCTGTGGCTGCGAATGTATATTGTATATTATAGGTTTCTACTAATTTATCAACCATATCGCTGTTGGGAGGCACATGGGAGATGTACTCGCCATCAGGAGCTGTGATCAGCAGTTTTCCATTTTTATATTCCTGTACTGCAACAGTCTTTCCATCCTGGGAGGCTATAATTTTTTCCACAGAAGAAAACGGAACCGTCACATCCTTATTTCCTGCTTGTACGGTCCAAATAACCGCCGCCAAAATCACCGTGACTACCAATGCAGCAATAGAAATAATCGTCGAAGGCTTCTTAAGACGTGATTTCAACTATTTCCCTCCTCATTGAACATACCTACATTATAAGAAATTAAAATTGTTAAATACAGGGTTTTTCACTTTTTAAACGTTGTAAATTATGGAAAAATAATATTCTTAATAAGAAAGTGTGCTACAACAGCGTTCAGATGGCATCATTATGTGAAAAAAATGTGACAAGCAGGCGAAAACCTGACATATAAATTAAAAAAGTTTTTTCAAAGGATCCTTTTCACTTTCAATGATTTCATTTATACTAAAATTGGATAATATAATAACGTGCCACAAGGGGAGCATATCGCTGAGAGTGAACAGTCCGCTGTTCTGACCCTTTGAACCTGTTAGTTAATGCTAGCGCAGGAATGTGGAATAATGGGCAGATATAGTTTTCTGCCTGCTTGTTCTCCCTTGGGGTATCGTCATACGATTAAAGGGGGATTTTTTTATGAAAAAATTAAGTCTGACAGCAATGATTGAAGCTTCATTTTTTGCAGCATTTGCCATTATTTTGGATTTCCTTCCGTCTATTAAGCTGTCGCCTTCCATTTCGATTTCTGCTGCGATGATTCCCATATTCATTTTGGCATTCAGATGGGGCTTTAAGGTCAGCTTTATTGCTGGCCTATTATGGGGAATATTGCAGATTGCCATGGGAGATGCCTGGATTGCGACTCCGCTTCAGGCATTTATTGAGTACTTTGTCGCATTTGCCTGTATTGGTTTTGCCGGTTTGTTTTTCCGCCCAATTCAAAATCAGCTTCGCAGCGGAAACAAGAAAAAGGCATTGGGCTGGATAGTTTTAGCTGTGTTTGCCGGAAGCCTTGCCCGATATTTCTGGCATTTCATAGCAGGTGTCCTTTTCTTTGGAAGCTATGCGCCAAAAGGGATGTCACCAGTACTCTTCTCCTTCCTGGCAAACGGTGCAACCATGCTCGGAGCAGCTATTCTCTGCTCGATTTTATCTGTATTAATTATATCTTCGGCTCCGAGATTAATCGTTAGAAAAACGGATGAAGTTATTCAATCTCAAAAACGTGTTTCCTAATATAATCAGCCTCTTTGAAAATTTTCAAAGAGGTTTTTTTCATATTTTAGGAAACTGCTCCTGAAAAATGGGTATATTACTCAAAAAGGGGAGTGAAGACTTTGTCTAATACTTTGCAGGGAAACATTATTACAGGCGTATTTGATGCGGAAGCCAGTGCTTTTGAAATCCAGAAAGTAAAAAGTTTCAGTACCCAGTCGGTCCTCAACAAACATCAATGTGAAACTCTGTATAACTATCTATTACTTCATGAAGAAGATGAGGAAGGGCAAATTATTACACTCTACGATCAAATGCCGCTCATGCTGACCCGGCAGGAAATATGCAGCCTGAAGAAAGATTTGGAGAACATTAAAAAGCTATATCAGTAGAAAATCGCTTTGCTACTTGCAGAGCGGTTTTTTTTTCATATAATTTTGACAGATTTGTGACAAAAAGTTTGACAAATTTGTGAACATAGTTAGAATATTAAATAAAAGGAGATGGGAGAATGACACTTCAACAGCAGCGCGTCCTGCATTTTTTTAGGAATATTACAGCAGCAGGCATTATATTAGGATTTATTGTATTTATTTCAAGCTTTTTTGTAAGCGGCATCACAGGCGAGTATGTATTATCCATCGGCTTAAGCATTATGGTTTCTTCCATGCTGCTGTTCGGATTCGGATTTTTTATTAATGTAATGGAAGAAATGACAAAGGGAAGCAAGGGAATCAGACAATACAAATAAAACCGGCCTCCAATGGGGAGACCGGTTTTTTTATACTTAATGTGAAGCATGTCCAGAGGTTAACACCCAAATAGAACCAACTACAATAACAATTACCATAAATACGGCATAAATCATATTTATTAGATTCGTCTTACCGTGTTCACCTTCTCTTAAGTGCATGAACATGAACAGCTGCATGCCTGCCTGAATAACAGCCAGGGAGCCGATGATCCACATGATCACTTTAAAAGAGAGGTTCGTTTTCAAAGCAATTCCTGCCGCTGCAAATGTCAGCACTAGAGAAACAACAAATCCAATGACATGGCTTATCGGGAAGCTTTTTGATTGATGATGTTCCATTTAAGCCACCAGTCCTTTCAGATACACGAATGTGAAGATAAAGATCCAGACTACATCAAGGAAGTGCCAGTAAAGGCCGATAATAAACGTCTTTCTTGCTGTAGTAGGGGTAAGGCCTCTTTTTAGAAGCTGAATGATGACCATAGTTGCCCAGCCGATTCCCAAAGTTACGTGAGCTCCGTGTGTCCCAAGTAGTACAAATAAGCTGGAAAGGAATGCGCTTGTCTGCATCGTTGCACCTTCATGGGCATAATGGATGAATTCATTAATCTCCATGAAGAGGAAGCCTGCGCCTAGAGCGAGGGTAATCACCAGCCAGGTGATTAGCCCTTTAAGGTTATGCCGGCGCATTTCAAAAATGGCGATACCCATTGTAAAGCTGCTTGTCAAAAGGAGGACTGTCTGAATCATGACATCCTTGATGACAAAAATGTCTTTATGTGTTGGCCCTCCTGCAAAGCGTTCATATAAAACTCCATATACTCCGAACAGAGTGGCAAACAGGACGATTTCAGCGCCAAGGAAAACCCAGAAGCCGAGAATATTCATGCGGTCCTGCTCAGTTTGATATTCAAGCGGCAAAGACGTATCCACTTTAGCTGACATGATCGTGCACCTCTCCTTCTGTTTTTCTCCACGCGTTTTCAATTCTGTGAATCTCTTCTTTTGAAACATGGAAGCCTTCATTGTAATCGAATGAACGGATAATCAATCCGGCAAAGATGCCGATACCGGCAACAGCCGCAGCGATATGCCATTCAAATACAAGGAAGAAGCCTGCGATGCCAAAGATAACACCCATATAAATCGGCAGCCATGAATTGCTTGGCATATGAATTTCTTCAATTTCACTGTCATGCAATGTTAAGCCTTCATTCTTTTTCTTCATGTGCCAGAATGGGTCAAGGGATTTCACTTCCGGCAGCTTCGCAAAGTTATAGAATTGAACAGGTGATGCAGTAGACCATTCCAGTGTTCTTGCATCCCATGGGTCGCTTGAAATGTTTCTGTCCGCATAGCGGATGCTCCAGTAAATGTTATAGCAGAATACAGCGAATCCGGCTGCGAGAACAATTGAACCAATGGCCGAAAGCATGAATAGAGGTGCAAAGCCTGATTCGGCAGAGTATGTGTATGCACGTCTTACAGCTCCGTTTAATCCAAGGAAGAACATAGGCATGAATGTTACGTTAAAGCCGATAACAAATAGCCAGAAATGCCATTTTCCGAGTTTTTCATTCAGCATGAAGCCGAACATTTTTGGCCACCAGTAGTAAAGACCAGCAAATACCGCAAATACGACACCTGGAATCAATACATAGTGGAAGTGAGCAACAAGGAATAATGTATTGTGATATTGATAATCTGCTGCACCCATTGCCAGCATGACGCCTGTAACCCCGCCTATGACGAAGCATGGGACGAATGCCAGTGCCCAAAGCATGGCGGAAGTAATTTTTATGCGGCCTTTCCTCATCGTAAACAGCCAGTTGAACATCTTAACTCCAGTCGGTATGGCAATCGCCATCGTCGTGATGGAGAAGAATGAGTTAACTGCAGGTCCTGAACCCATTGTATAGAAATGGTGAACCCATACAACCATACTTAGAAGTGCTATTCCAAGGATGGAAAATACCATCGATTTATATCCAAACAATGATTTTCTTGAAAAAGTTGCAATGACTTCCGAAAAAATCCCGAAAGCAGGAAGGGCAACAATATATACCTCAGGGTGGCCCCATAGCCAGAAAAGGTTAGCCCAAAGCATATCCATGCCTCCGCCGGATACGGTAAAGAAGTGCGTTCCATATAGACGGTCAAACGTCATCAATGCCAATGCGACTGTGAAAATAGGGAAAGCCGCCACAATCAAAATGGATGTTACGAAAGTAGTCCACGTAAACATCGGCATTTTCATCAGTGTCATGCCTTTTGTTCTCATTTTCAAAATCGTGACGATAAAGTTTATACCTGTCATTAACGTACCGATACCGGCAATCTGAAGGGCAACTGCATAATAGTTATTACCGATTCCCGGACTGAATTCCTTGCCTGCAAGAGGGAAGTAGGAAGTCCAGCCTGCATCAGGTGACCCTCCGATAACAAAGGAAATATTGAATAGCATAGCTCCGCTGAAGAACAGCCAGAAGCTCAGTGCATTCAGCTGCGGGAAGGCGACGTCACGCGCACCGATCTGCAGCGGAATGACAACGTTCATTAATCCAATCAAAAACGGCATTGCCATGAATAGAATCATAATCACGCCGTGTGTTGTGAAAATTTCGTTGTAATGCTGGGAATTAAGGAATTCCATTTCAGGACGTGATGTCTGAGCTTTCATCAGCAACCCGTCCATACCGCCGCGGAAAAACATCAATACGGCTGAAATGATATACATAATACCGATTTTTTTATGATCGACTGTAGTCAGCCATTCTGTCCACAGGTATTTCCACTTTTTCAAATAGGTAATTCCTGCCACTGCACCAATCATTGTCAGCAAAATGGCAATCTGGGAACCTAGTATAAGGGGATCTCCCGTAATAAAAAACTCATCCCATTTAATGCCCATGATGGTCACCTCCATGGTTTTCTTCATTGTCGTCATGACCCTTATCTTCGCCATGACCTTCAATTACATTCGGTTTCTCATTTTTATAATTATCATCTTCTTCGAATGTCTTACCCTGATATCCATGGCCTCTGTAAAGTTCAGGATTTGTATACGCTTTAGAGTCAGGATCGGCATGGTTCACCCATTCCAAATGAGTATTGGAATATGTCAGCCTGCCTAAATGAGTTGGCTTCAGCAGCCCTACATATTCTTTCTCTGTCAATTTAGGCGCTGTATCCTTAACATCTTCAACCCATTGGTCGAAATCTTCCTGGGTTTGGGCAAGCACTTCAAATTTCATATCCGCATAGCCGCGGCCGTTAAAGTTAGTATTCTGGCCTTCATATGATCCAGGGTTGTCTGCAACAAGATATAATTCTGTTTCCATTTTTGGCATGGTGTACTTTTGTCCGCCAAGTGCAGGCACCCAGAAAGACTGCATTGTGCTTGCGGATGTCATTTTGAAGAGTACAGGAGTATCTTCTGGAATATTGACATAGTTCACCGTCTCAATTCCTTCTTCTGGATAACTGAAAATCCATTTCCAGTCAGCAGATGTAACATGTATGGTAATAGGCTCTTTTTCTTCGTAGCCTTTTGGTGCTTCTTCGAGAGCATAAAGTGTTTTTACGGTCGGGATCGTTAACGCTATGACAATTAAGATCGGAATCCCGGTCCAGATAATTTCAAGGAGTGTGCTTCCATGCTCCTCAGGTGGTTCATAATCCTTATTTTCAGGTTTCTCACGATATTTCCATACGATATAGCCGAATAATCCAAATACGACTACTACAACAAGAAGCATCCAGATCAGGGACCAGTTAATTAATTCGGTAATGCTTCTTGCAACAGGACCCTGCGGTTCAAACACAACCATATTGCAGCCGCTGAGAATAAGCATCGGCAATAAAGCTGTTAAAGAGAGCAGCATTTTTTTCATCTGATGTTTCATCTCCTTTAAACAAAAACTATTGTTAAATAATTCACATATAATGTGCGCACTTTCACAAAGATGTCAAAAAATATATGGCTGGAAAACTTACACATCCTTGAACCCTTTATTTAACTTAGTTATCACTGTGTAAATGATATTAACATAAGCAATTGTGAAAAGTTGTGACAAAACTTAGAAGGAAATAAATGTAAACCTTTTGTATAGTAATTCATTTTCTGCAAATAGCATTACAACAACGTTTTAACATCATAATTAATTTTTGAACAACTTTTGAACATTATTTGTGGTTAGTTTTTTCCAAGGAAGTTTTTCAATAATAAAGGAAAAAATACAAAAAATTAGATTCCTGGTGCAGCATGAAAGAGCTTTTGTAACCTGCATATTAATATTTATCAGGGACCTGCAATGGCTCTTTCTTATTAATTGAAAAATACAGAATAGTACAGTAACATGAAGTAAAAATAAAATAGATAGAGACAGGGTGAGGACATGATTGATTTAAGAAGCGATACAGTCACAAAGCCGACTGAAGCTATGAGAAAAGCGGCTTATGAAGCGGAAGTTGGAGATGATGTTTATGGAGAGGATCCTTCAATAAATCAACTGGAGGAGACAGCTGCTGAAGTGCTTGGAAAGGAAGCAGCTCTTTTTGTAACAAGCGGAACACAGGGAAATCAGATCGCAATCTTAACACATTGCCGCCCTGGCAATGAAATTATTCTCGAAGCAGAAAGTCATATTTTTTATTATGAAAGCGGAGCAGCTTCTGCGTTTGCCGGCGTCCAGACGAGAACAATAAATGGGACAAGAGGGGCAATGAACCCTTCTGATGTAGAGTATGCTATTAGGGGAGCAGATCAGCATTTTCCTGAAACAGGCTTGATTTGCCTTGAAAATACGCATAATAGAGCCGGAGGTGCCGTTATTCCCATTGATAATATGAAAGAAATTCATACTATCGCAAAAGCAAATAACGTCCCTGTACATATAGATGGAGCAAGATTATTCAATGCCGCAGCAGCACTGAACCTGCCGGCTTCCGAATTAGCAACGCATTGCGATACTGTCCAGGTATGCCTATCCAAAGGGCTTGGTGCTCCTGTTGGATCAATACTGGCAGGAAACAGAGATTTTATTACAGCCGCCAGAAAATGGCGCAAAAGACTCGGAGGGGGACTCCGCCAGGCTGGCATCATAGCTGCTCCAGGCCTTATTGCATTAACCCAAATGAGAGAACGCCTGGCAGAGGACCATGAAAATGCCCAATACCTTGCAAAGCAGCTTGGCCAAATCAGAGGAATTGAAATTGTAAATCAAGTGGATACGAATATCATTGTGGCAGATGTGAAAAATCTAAAGATGAATTCATCGGAATTTGTTGAAAAATTAAGAGCTGAAGGAGTTCTTTCAGGAACTTTTGGACCTAGTTATGTACGTTTTGTTACTCACTATGATGTGAACAGAAGCCAGCTTGAACATGCAATAACAGCTATTCAAAAAACAGCTGATCAAATAATATAACCAGATAAAAACGCATGTCTTCCGGCATGCGTTTTTTCGATTTAATAATATCTCTGTTGAGGAGCAGCAGTGTAATGGCTGGAGTGCAAATGACTCTGATGCCAAACGCTATGATAGGGATAGCCTTGATGGATTGGCTGCCACCAGGGGCCATACTGCACCTGGGGATAACCATAATAATGGGCACCATTCATGCCGGTAACGATATATTGCCTCAAAAAAATCCTCCTTCTTGGCATTGTACCAATTAAAAAGTGAAACTTCAATCAGAGGGGGTCTTACTGCCCGTTAGACTGCGATAAAAGGGAATCGGCGCATTAGCCGATTTCCTTTTTGTTGATTAAAGGTTCAAGCTGGGTTTTTATATCATCAAGCAGTTCATGGATGGTCATTTCTGTATCTGTTTGCCCTTTATCAAGAGCAGATTCCAATAGCTTTGCAAAATCACTAAAGTTAGATTTCATAATAGACACCTTCAAACAGCAATGTATTTTATGACTCTATACCCTGGTAAGATTTTTTAAAACTCACTATATACTATTAACCTGTCAGCTGATGCGTGAAAAAAATGAACAATCATTCAACCATTATTTTTTGCATAAATGATTGATATCTCGTAAAGTCGGGTATTAAATATTGATAATATTTCCGGCCTGCCCCCATACCTGTCATCTGAACAGCGAATAGTATAGCAGGAAAGAGATTATAGATTACTTAGTTAAAATGGAGGTCTGGTTATGAGATTGGTGCAAATGGATATTGATCAGCTATTGGAATCCACATCGGAGATTGCCGAAGAAGATTTTGGCTATATGATCAGACAGGTGGAAATTGATCATTTATTAGAGCATACCCAGGATTGGTAATATATAAAAGAAACTCCCCTCAGACAGAAGCTGAGGGGAGTTTTTAGGCCGAAAACTTATCCTCTTGTGGGTGATTCTTGAATCGCAAAGATTTCCTGGAAGATAGGACTACGCCGAGAATCACAATTCCCCCGCCAATTATCTGATACAGATACAATTTTTCCTGTGTAAAACACAATGCGAAGATAATAGCAAAAACAGGAAGGAGATTCAGAAATACCCCCGCTTTGGCTGCTCCGATTATGTGAACTCCAAAATTCCACGATAGAAACGCCATAATGGAAGCCAGAAACCCAACATACAGCAAGATCCCTATGGAGGGAAGAGTGAAGACAGGTTTTGCTGCTTCCAGCCACAAATATTCAATCAGGCTTAAAGGCGCCAATAGAAAAATGCCAAGAAATACTGATACATAAAAAGAAGATAGCAAAGGCAAGACGTCTGCATATTTTTTGACAATCACAGAATACAAAGCCCACATAAAAACCGCCGCCAAAACGTAAAAATCCCCGGCATTAATTTCCCATGAAAGAAACACTTCAACCGATCCCTTTGAAATGACAAATAAAATCCCAAAGACTGACAGGATGATTCCTGCTGCATGGTGTGCCAAAAGCTTTTCTCTTAATAGAAATACGGCAAGAATCGCGATAAAAAGCGGTGTTGTACTATTTACGACTGATGCATTAATAGATGTGGTATATTGCAGTGCAAAGTATATGATCGTATTGTAGCCGGCAATACCAGTAACGGCCAAAAGCAAAAGAATCTTCATATGCTTCCTTATAATATTCCAATCATTTTTAAGCTGCTTTGTCATAAAAGGAGTTAAAAGCAGAAAGGCAATGAGCCAGCGCATAAGGGAAAATAAAACAGGCGGAAAAAAATCTACACCAATTCTCCCTATAACAAAATTACCTCCCCATATCATATTGGCTAATATCAGCAACAGAAAGCCGTTCGTTTTGTTTCTCTCGTTCAGCACTAATGAAAACCTTCCTCCTCTACTGTAATAAATAAAATTTTACCTTTACCATCAGAAAAATTCATTAATTTCAGAAAAGTTTTTCTTGAAAAAACTGTAACTATTGGAAGTTGCAGCGCGTCAACTTACTTAAAAAGGGGTGTCTGTCATGAAAAATAAATGGCTTTTTCTTGGTGGTATCACATTAATCCTTATCATACTGGTATCTTTTTCATTCTTTAACAGATTAAAAATTGTCAGTACTCTGGCAGGAACTAATGAAGAGTTAATTGTTTTAAACAATAAAGTGTGGGAGATTACGTTTTCAAAAGAACTTAATCCGGATAGTGTTAACAATACCTCTGTTTATATCCTGAATGAAGAGGGAGAAAAAGAACAGGTAAGAATCTCTTTGGAAAATAATAATAAATCCATTGAAATTCAGCCGCCCGAAGAAGGATATAATCTGCATTCACCGCATTATACATTGGTCCTTACAGATGATATTAAAACAAAGAGAGGACAAAATCTGAATCAATCAGTAAAAACAGCCTTTAAAGTTATAAATACATTGCCGGCAATTGGCTCAAGAGATAAATTGAACAGTTATTTTTCAAGAATGCTTAAAAAAGAAAGGACTTTCTTTTCCGGAAGGGATATGGCAGTGAGCGAGGAGAGCAGCAGTGCAAAGAGCTCAGCAGATTCTGCAGGGACAGATTATTCGGTGACAAATGTGCAAGTATCGGGTATTGATGAAGCCGACCTGATAAAAACAGATGGAACGCACATATACAAAATCTCCGAAAATAAAGTCCAGATTATCAAGGCCGTTCCTGCAGATAAAATGGAACTGGAATCTCAGTTAACTTTTACTGGAGGCTTTTCTCCCTATCAGTTATTTATAGAAGACAGCCAATTAATCGTTTTGGGCCACAGCTATAAAGATATACCTGAACCTATTGGGAAGGCGTCTTCTGAAAAAAAGATTGCACCTGCATTTCAATCCGCCAAAACAATTGTTTATAATATCGAAAATAAACAAAAACCAAAACTAATTAGAGAGGCAGACATTGAGGGCAGCCTGCTTGCTTCGAGGCTAATGGATGGAAAAGTATATTTAATTACAAGTTATCGTCCCGAATATTGGATACTGGAAAGAAATGAAAATGCCGATCTGCGTCCCCGCTATTATGATACAGCCGAGAGCAAGGAGCAGCAGATTGTTGATTACAATGAAATAAAATATTTTCCCGGTTCCCAAAATGCAAATTATATTAATATAGCTGTATTGGATTTAAAAAGAGGCAGGGAGCCATTAGCTGTCACAAGCTACCTGGGCAGCGGAAATGAATTTTATATGTCCAAAAATAATGTATATTTAGCAGCCACCCATTACAATAATGAAATCATCGCAGACAGACAGATGCCACATCCGGATACGAGCATCTATAAGTTTAATATAAAAGACGGAAAAGTAAAATTCCAGACATCTGCGGAAATAAAAGGCACCGTTTTAAATCAATTTTCAATGGATGAATATAATGACAACTTCAGAGTCGTGACAACCAAGGGGGAAGCCTGGGATGAACGAACCCCTTCATCCAATAGCCTTTACATTTTGGATGAGAATTTAAAGCAGATCGGCCAGCTTGAAGACCTGGCAAAAGGGGAGAGAATTTACTCTGCAAGGTTTATGAATGACCGGATTTATATGGTTACTTTTAAGGAAACGGATCCTCTCTTTGTTATTGATGGCTCAAATCCGGAAAAACCATATGTTCTCGGTGAATTAAAAATTCCCGGCTTCAGCAATTACCTGCACCCTTTGGATGAAAATCATCTTATTGGCTTCGGACATGATACAAAGATTACCGGAGGCAAAGGAGTTGGCAGCCAGCCTGTTATTACAACGGACGGTGTTAAAATATCTTTATTCGATGTAAGTGATACAACTAATCCTGTTGAAAAGGATACGGAAATAATCGGTGGACGCGGCACCTACTCACCTTTAAATTACGATCACAAAGCGCTGCTCGCAGATAAAAAGAAAAATCTATATGGATTTCCCATTTCGATCTACAAGAATAAAGAAGGAAGCCAGTCTGAATCCATATTCGACTTCCAGGGAGCGTTAGTATACAAGATTACTGTACAAAACGGAATCGAACTCCAAAGTGAAATTACCCATCAGACAGAAGAAGCGATCTATGAAGAATGGGAAGATGCTATCGAGAGGCTTATCTTTATCGGTGACTGCATTTATAGCATTTCACCTTACAAAGTTGATGCCTATCAAACAGATGGGTTCCAAAAAGCAGGAGAACTGAAGTTAAATTAATTTATCAGAACTGGCCTTCCGGCTGGTTCTTTTTCCTTTTAACCCTGCAGAAAACAATATTGGAAGTGAATTTCTATATTTTCGAATGAATTTGCTATAAAACGGCTATTATAAAGTCTATAGTATATAAATATAATTTTACTATTGGCTGGTGAGAATATGAACAGCAGCAGTATCCCTAAATTAATATCGTCTGAAATGGCCATGCTCTGGAATACATATGGGAAGTAAAAATGTTCCAGTCGGCAGAGCATGCAAAAGAATATTTTGAATCACTTTAATGTATATTGGACCTTCCGGACGGAAGGTCCAGCTTCATTCCGGACTGTTTACCATAATCGCCGCAACCTGTATTAATCGGTCATAGAAAAGGACAGATGCAGGATTTTGTTCAAGGCCTGTCTCGTGAAAGGCCTCCTTCATACAGGCAAGCCATCTTTGCGCTCTTAATGGTGTTATCTCAAACGGAAGATGTCTTTGTTTCATGGCCGGCGGGCCAAACTCCTGGCTGTAGAGAGGGGGCCCTCCAAGAAATTGTGTAAGAAACATCTTTTGTTTTCGCTTAATATCCTCAATGTCTCCTTCAAAAAGGGGACTTAAAACCGGATCTGCATACACACGCGGATAAAACGCCTCGACAAGTTTTTCAATAGTTTCTGTTCCGCCTATTTCTTCAAAAAGTGTTTTAAAATCCTGCACGATTCTTCACCTGCTTGTAATTCATTATTTTATCGCAGTCTAACGGGCAGTAAGACCTCCACTTCAAGACTCAAAGGAATCAAAGGAGATTAAGCGGGG
>NZ_BCUY01000011.1 GCF_001591465.1 Cytobacillus firmus NBRC 15306 | reverse complement strand
GGAATTGAGAAAGTCATGAAGGAATTGCAGGCAATGAGCGGGGAAGAGCAAATTCCAGGACGTGATGCTGGAAGATCTAAATATGGCCAGGGCTCAATCGCTGAAAACCAGGCAGCAAAGGAAGCGGTGGAGAAAAGCCGTGAAACGGACCCATATTAATGGATACATGGACTGCCCAAAAGTCAGGAATACTGACTGCTGGGCAGTTCTTTTTATTTATTTTGGTGATTTTTTATGTGGCAGATAGGACTTCTTCCCCGTTCTATAGAATAATCTTCTAAACTATATAACCAGAGGTGCCGAATGAAACCAATTATTGGAGTTACATCAAATTTAGAAGATCATAACCTTTCTATTTCAATGGATAATATCCATTCATTGTTAAATGCCGGGGCCGTTCCAATTGTTGTGCCCAATCTGCTGGATGATGATAAAATCGAAAAATTAGCTGAAACGCTTGACGGGCTGCTGCTTACCGGCGGGGGAGACATCGACCCAACACTATTTGGTGAAGAACCCCATCAAAAGCTGGGCAGTATTTGTCCGGAAAGAGATACATTCGAAATCAGCATGATTCAAAAAATGCTTGCTCGTGATAAACCAATTTTAGCCATATGCAGGGGCTGCCAAATCCTCAGTATTGCTCTTGGGGGTGATATGTATCAGGACATCTTTTCCCAGATGGGCGTCCCTTTGCTGCAGCATGGCCAAAAAGCACCCCGCTGGCATGCGACTCATTTTGTGAATGTTAAAAGAGACTCTCTCCTTCACAGAGTTACTGGAATGCAAAGTTTTAAAGTAAATAGCTATCATCATCAGGCTGTCCGCAAAATGCCTGAAAACTTTGAGGTATGTGCAGAGGCCAATGATGGGGTTATTGAGGCTTTTGAGAGTAAAAAGCATCGCTTTGCATTAGGGGTACAGTGGCACCCTGAATGCATGACACAAAAGAGTGATGACCCTTCAAAAGCTATATTTGATGCATTTGTTAAGGCTTGCTCACAATAGCTCCAGGTACAGAGCCGTCGCACTTCTCAAATTTGCGGCGGCCGTTTCACATCCCTTCCTCCAAATAAGTCTCCGCACCGGCGATAAACTCCCGGACCGCAAACGATAAGTACTTATCCTTTTTCCAGATCATCCCGAGCTCTAGATTAACAGCAGATTCAGAGATTGGCAGAACCACAAGGTCATTACAATTTATATTTTGACAGATTTTGCTTGGCAGCATGGTGATTCCCAGTTTTCCTTCAACCATTCCGAGCAGGAAGTCCTTTTGCGAGCTTTCACAGACGATATTAGGCTGAAAGCCCCTGTTTAAGCATTCCTCAATAATCAGGTCATATAAGGTGAAATCTTTGCGGTAGAGGATAAAAGGCTCTTTGGCTAATTCTGAAAAATGCACTTCCTTTTTCGAAGCAAGCCTATGTTCCCGGTGGATAATGAGCATTAAGGGATCCCTTAGGACATTGATTATTTCAAAGCCGCTTCCATGGGCCGGGACCGTGCAAATCAGGCCAATATCCAATGTGCCATCTTCCACCCCTTTTTTTATTTTCTTCGTGCCGACTTCCGTTAATTAAATTTCGATCAATGGGAACTTTTCTTTATATTGGCTAATAAGCTTCGAAAAGAAGGCTGCGCCGACTATGGGAGGTATGCCTATTTTGATTTCACCGCCCTTCAGCTCCATTAGATCTGTTAACTCTAATGTCAGGTTCTGAAATGCGTCCAGCACTTTTTTTGCATTGATTAACACTGCTTTTCCAGCATCCGTTAATTCAAGCTGCTTCGATGACCTGTAAAATAGCGGCACTCCCAGTTCGCCTTCGAGATTTTTGATGGCTTTGCTGATGGAAGGCTGGGTGACATGCAGGGTGTGGGATGCTTTTGTGAAACTTAAGTGCTGTGCTACTTCAGCAAAATATTCTAAATGCCGGATATCCAATTTCTTCACTCCATTCGTATAACCAAAAGGCATAAAGGTTATAGATTATATGTATTTCATTTATGGATGCAACTCATTATATAATAATCTACAACAAATACTGAAAATTAACAATATTTAATAAAGGGAGATGGGTTGAATGGATTTGCAGAAGGAATCTCTACTGCTTCATGAGAAGTTTCAAGGGAAGTTAACGGTCGATGTAAAAATGCCGCTGAACAGCATGAAGGATTTAAGCATAGCCTATTCACCAGGAGTGGCTGAGCCGTGCCAAAGAATCCATGATCAGCCTGAGAAAGTCTATGATTATACAATAAAAGGAAACTTAATCGCCGTGGTTTCTGACGGCACATCTGTACTGGGACTTGGCGATATTGGCCCCGAAGCCTCCATGCCTGTGATGGAGGGGAAGGCTGCACTATTTAAAGCTTTTGCAGGTGTTGATGCGGTTCCGATTTGCCTTGATACAAAGGATCCCGAAGAAATCATTAAAACAGTCAGGCTGCTGCAGCCTTCTTTTGGGGGCATTAACCTGGAGGATATCGCGGCACCGAATTGCTTTTACATTGAAGAACGGCTGAAGCAGGAAATGAACATCCCGGTTTTTCATGATGACCAGCATGGAACAGCGATCGTAACAGCAGCCGGGTTAATCAACGCGCTGAAGCTTGCCGGTAAAAAAATGGATGAAATAAAAATCGTAATCAATGGGGCTGGTGCGGCAGGAATTGCGATTATCAAGCTGTTCCTTAATATGGGAGCAAAAGACATCATCATGTGTGATACAAAGGGAGCGATTTATGAAGGAAGGCAAGAGCGAATGAACCCTGTCAAAGAGTCTGTTGCGAAAATTACCAATCCAGGAAAACGTAAAGGTCCACTTGAGGATGTTATCATTGGCGCTGATGTGTTCATCGGGGTTTCCTCTGCCGGTGCCTTAACTAAGGAAATGGTCGAGACGATGAGTCCGGATTCCATTATTTTTGCCATGGCCAATCCAATTCCTGAGATCATGCCGGATGA
Source organism: Cytobacillus firmus NBRC 15306 (assembly GCF_001591465.1). GTDB lineage: Bacteria > Bacillota > Bacilli > Bacillales > Cytobacillaceae > Cytobacillus > Cytobacillus firmus. The sequence continues at coordinate 76,041 of NZ_BCUY01000011.1, read as the reverse complement.
GGCGAAAGCGGCAGGCGCCAAAGTCGTTGGAACAGGAAGATCCGACTTGCCGAATCAGGTGAACAATGTCCTCGCATTCCCTGGAATTTTCCGAGGGGCCCTGGACGTCAGGGCTACTGAAATTAATGAAGAAATGAAAATGGCTGCAGTCGAAGCTATTGCCGGATTAATCGATGCTACAGACCTGACGCCTGATTATGTAATTCCAGGGCCGCTCGACAGCCGGGTTGTTCCTGCAGTAAGGGATGCGGTAGTAAAAGCAGCCCAGGAAACAGGTGCAGCCCGAATCGAAATTATACCGAACCAAATAATAAATCAATAGTATTAAATTAGCATGCGAAGGCATGTTCAAGTGAAATACATCATAGTATCCAAGATATAAAGCTGCTGGTTTTGCCAATGGGGTTGAATTGATCCCTTTCGTCACTTGAATTTATTTAAAAGGGAGACTGATACCGATGAAAGTATATGAAGTAATTGAGACGCAGGAAATGTTCCGTGGTGAAATCATTGAAAACTATTACGTTATTTATGAGCAAACAGAAAACAAAGTCTTTGAAAATCGAAACAATGATCTGTTTCAGCAGGAAAGATTTTTAGAAGAGACTGTTAATATCTTTAAAGGTAACCCGCATTCCACCTTAAAGAAAGTAAAAACCTATCCCATTCGCCATCTTGCATTTGGGGATATTCGCGAAGCAATCAGAAAAGACTTTCCGGACCTCTTTAAGAACCTGAAAAGATCTCCCGCTTAAACACTGGCAGCCTCCAATGCAGGAGGCTGTCTTTTCTTTGGATTCTTAGGATTGGAAATGTTTCCTGTCTATCTGTATGATAGTATAACAGCAAAAAAGAAAACGCAGGCAGGACCATTTTTCGGATATTTGTTAAGGGAATAATTCAGATGTAAACATATTAGAGGGGTGGAGGCAATGATTCAGTTTGACAATGTGTCGAAACAATATTGGGATGGTAACAAAGCTGTAAATTTAATCAATTTACATATAAAAGAAGGTGAGTTCTTCGTGATAATTGGTCCGAGCGGTTCCGGGAAAACCACCGTTCTGAAGATGATTAATAGGCTGATTCCTTTGACATCAGGAACGATTTTCATAAATGGCAAACGGATCAGTGACTATGACATTCATGAGCTCCGCTGGGATATTGGCTATGTCCTTCAGCAGATTGCCCTTTTTCCTCACATGACAATTGGGGAAAATATCGCGATCGTTCCGGAGCTAAAAAACTGGGAGCAGATGAAAATTAATGAACGGATTAATGAGTTACTGGAAATGGTTGGATTGGAGCCTGACATATACCGGAGCCGAAAGCCGCATGAACTTTCAGGAGGACAACAGCAAAGAGTGGGCGTAACAAGAGCACTGGCGGCCAATCCGCCCATCATCCTGATGGACGAGCCTTTTAGTGCGCTGGATCCCCTTAGCAGGGAAAAGCTTCAGGATGACCTGATCCATCTTCAGAAAAAAATAAAGAAAACAATCGTCTTTGTTACACATGATATGAAGGAAGCTTTAAAGCTCGGTGACCGGATATGCGTCATGAAGGACGGGGAAATCGTCCAAATTGGCACGCCAGAAGAGCTGCTTGCTAATCCGGAGAACGAATTTGTCCGGCAGTTTGTCGGGGAAGAGCAGGGACCGTACATGGAGGAATTCAGCCTTCATGATATCCTCCTGCCGATTTCAGAAGCAGAACAGAACGGGTCAGTCATTTCCGCCTCGGCTTCATTGGAAGAAACGCTTAGCTTATTGGCCATTAATGAAGAACTTGCCGTGGAAGAAGGCGGAACCATCATTGGAATGATCAACAGGCAGGCTGTCATTCGTAAGTTGGCTCGCAGCATGCAAAGAGAGGTGAAGTCATGAATACCTTGAGCTCTGTTTTCAGTGAAAGAAAAGGCCAATTAGCAAGTGTGCTGATTGAACATATTCAGATTTCACTTATTGCTTTATTTTTTGCAGTCCTGATTGCCATCCCACTTGGAATATATCTGACTAAAAAGCAAAAAATCGCAGAGGGAATCATCGGCATAACAGCCGTATTGCAGACCGTACCTTCATTAGCACTGCTAGGCCTATTGATCCCCTTATTTGGAATTGGAAAAGTGCCCGCCATTATCGCATTGATCGTATATGCCCTTCTGCCCATTCTGAGAAATACATATACAGGCATAAAGGAAGTGGATGATTCCATTATCGAAGCGGCAAGTGCAATGGGGATGAACAGGCGCAAAAGGCTCATGAAGGTAGAGCTTCCTCTTGCCATGCCGGTCATTATGGCCGGAATCCGGACAGCTATGGTACTAATCATAGGAACGGCTACTCTTGCTGCTTTAATTGGAGCAGGAGGCTTGGGAGAACTGATCCTCCTTGGAATCGATCGAAATAATACGGCACTGATCGTACTTGGGGCCATACCTGCAGCCATATTGGCAATCCTTTTTGATATGCTGCTGCGACGATTCGAGCATATGTCTTTTAAACGGTCCCTCGCAGCGCTGGGAGTCTTTATTGGCGCAATGATACTGGTTATGGCGATCCCGCTGCTGACAAATAAATCAGAAGAGAATATTGTCATTGGCGGGAAGCTTGGTTCAGAACCGGAAATCCTGATCAATATGTACAAATTGCTGATTGAAAATGAAACCGATCTTAATGTCGAGTTAAAACCAGGGTTAGGAAAAACATCATTCGTCTTTAATGCTCTGAAGTCGGGCAGTATCGATGTGTATCCTGAGTTTACCGGTACAGCCATTGCCGAATTTATAAAAGAGACAGCGGTAAGCACCGACCGTGGAGAGGTTTATGAGCAGGCGAGAAAAGGGATGAAGGATCAATTCAACATGGAGCTGTTAGAACCGATGGCTTACAATAATACGTATGCTTTGGCAGTGCCAGAACAATTTGCTGAGATATATAGCTTGCAATCCATTTCAGATCTAAAAGCTGTCGAGCAAAACATAAAAGCAGGCTTCACCCTTGAATTCTCCGACCGGGAAGATGGCTATCGGGGCATTCAAAAGCTTTATGGCGTGGATTTTCCAACTGTTTTAACCATGGAGCCTAAGCTGCGCTATGGTGCCATCGAAAAAGGTGAAATTAACCTAGTGGACGCTTATTCTACAGATAGTGAAATCGCAAGGTATAACCTTACTGTCCTGGAGGATGACAAGAATCTGTTCCCTCCGTATCAGGGTGCCCCATTGCTAAGAGCTGAAACAGCCGAAGAATATCCCGAATTGGTCAAATCCTTAAACAAACTGAGCGGTAAAATCAGTGACGATGAAATGCGTGAAATGAATTATAAAGTCAATGTGGAAGGGGCAAGTGCTGAAGAAACAGCCCTGGAGTATTTGGAGAAGAAGGGGCTTCTGAAGTAGTCCGCGAAAACCGCTGGAGGGAATCCGGGCGGTTTTTGCATGATGAGATGTTTTAAGTCATGCCCAATTATCATACACTTTTCTTAATCGCACTTGTGTTTAAGGAGATGATGGTATGCAATATGAGATGGAAATAGCTAACTTGCTCGCTGAAAATATTAACGATTTTATTGCGTTCATTAATAAAAATCTCGAAAGAAATATCTTTTATATGGACACAGACAAATTACAGCAAATCAAATTGATTGCTGAAGACTATAAGTTTCATATCCTTGCAGAGGAGCTGATCAGGATCAATCGTTTCGTCTGGGATCCAAAGTACACAAATTATTTGGTGAATCAATTTTTAAAAGGACTCATAATAATTGATGAATATGTACAAAGAAACTATAACAGCCTGTATATGTTAACGGGTAGATTATATACATTGAAGGATCTAAGTTCATTATTCAGCAAAGATTAAACAGACAGAGCAGGCTCCTAGTTTACTGAATCCGAAGAGTTTTATGGTGGAAGGAAATATTGCCTCTCTTAATTTATCACTATTTGGATTATTATAGTTAAAGTTTATTCTTTTACTTTAAACAATTAGGGGTATGAAAAATGGAGAAGCACAAGATCTTATGATCATGAGTAGATAAGAAAAGGCTTGTTCACCGTAATTCGGTGTAACAAGCCTTTTGAGTTCAATTTATCTGATTGCCCCATGAGGAAGGACAGCATGAACTCATTGTTAAAGCAGGTTTATATTCATTGCTGAAAGAACCGTGGAGATTTTCGTCTTTTATAGTAATTGTATGAATCATATATTGTTTCTCCTTGCAGGATTATGAGATTTAAGATCTTATAAATTACTAGGCAGTCTTATTTTTCATGCTTTGTTTATTCATCTTTCTTTTGAACATTTTCGCATTTGTTCCTATATATACTCCCGTAAGAACAAAAGCTGCGCCTATTCTATGCGCAATGGTGAACGTTTCACCCAAAAATACTGTAGCCATGATAACAGCAGACACAGGCATCACATTTATAAAAATGGAAGCCTTGGCCGCTCCGACCTCTTTAATTCCGTTATAATACATGACAAACGAAACCACCGTAACAAAGATACTCATATGAGCGATAGCAGCCCAAGTCGTAAAGCTGGCTTGCTGAAGATCTATCCACGTTGTTTCTGCAGATGCAAAGGGCAAAAGAAATAAGGTCCCATAGGCAACTGCATATGTGGTCGATTCCACTGAGCTGAATTTTTTCAACACCACTTTTCCTACAACACTATAAATAGCCCAGCTTACGACAGCGCCAAGCAATACAAAATCAATTGGTTCAAAGCCATATTGGAAAAGAGTGAGCAAATGGCCATCTGTAATAATAAACACTACACCTGTCAAAGCAACGGCCATTCCAATGATATGATTATTGGTAATTTTTTCTTTAAGAAATAGTCCAGATAAAAGGACGATAAGAACCGGGTTTGATGCAATAAATAATGAGCTTTTAATCACAGGTGCGTGTTTTGTGGCCAGAAAGAAACAAATATTATACAGCGCAATTCCTGTCAGACCCAAGAGAGCAAACAGTCCATGATCTTTTAAATTTGGTCGTTTCCGGTCTTTCTCCATAATCCACATGAGCGGAAAAAGCAAGATGGCAGCTCCCAAAAAACGCAAAAATGCAACGGTTGCAGGTTCAAAGCTTTGGACAGCCAACTTGCCGGCAATAAATGCGCTGCCCCATGTTGCAGTAGCCAAAGTCAGCATTCCATAAATAAGCCATAATCTCTTCTTCAAACGAACTCGCCTTCATTTCTGTAAAATTTTATAAATAGTATTATAACACCTTTTTCGAAAGTCGAAATAGTTATTTTTTTATTAGATGAACTTCAAATTCAATTATAGGATAAAAGGATGGGTAAAATATGTTGTTTTTTGTCTTGCTTTATCGATTTAAAGAATAAAACAGTTCTTTTTTCTCAATCACTCTGCTAAACATTGAAAAACAGCAATTCCAAAGAAGTACAGACCGTTCTGGAAGAATCCACACTATACTTCATTCCAATGTACAATCCTGATGGAGCAGAGATGAATACCCGCGGCACTAAGATTATGGAAACGGGCCAGTCTCTGGACTTAAATCGTGATTGGGCAGAGGGAGGATTTATAGCCAAGGAATCAAAAGTTGTCTATTCTTATTGGGCAGAATTGAAGCCGGATTTTGCGATTGATTTGCATCATCAAGGTTTAAAGAAAATTTATGGAACAAATGAAGCTGCAACTTTCTCCTTAGGAATATCCTTAGCACCAGACGGGCCAACGTTGCCAAATGAAACAAAGTACAATGATATTACTAAACAGATGATGGCATATGTGTATGATGAAATGAAAGGATACGGCTACACGCATATTGACCGTTACCAAATTGTTGATAGTGACAATCAGGTTGGCTATGACATCGACATTAAAGGCGGAGTTGTGTCGACCATAATGATGGGACTGAACTATAACGGTTTGAATCCTGACAATCACAGCCATCCGTCCATATTTTTTGAAACAAAAGGCAATTCAAGCGATGGCAGCCTGGGACAGAAATCAAACGGATATCTAACCAAACAAAAGCTTCTTTTATCGTATATTCTTTTTACTGGTGCTTTCACCAACCATCCCCCTTATATCTTCAGCCATTTTGTCAAAAACCTGATTAACCCGATCCATCAATATATCCTGGGAAGCACCATTTTGATTATCAATTCCTTCATTTATATTATCCTTTTTCATTTTAATCTCACCTCCATAAAAATTATGTTTTGTTTAAGGATCTAAAATATTCTTCAAAGGGGATTTATTAAGGTGATGAACTTCAGCTTGGTTTTCGGGTATGATTAAAGAAATATATATATATTGTCAGCGGATATGTCATCTAAAGTCCGGGTAATACATAATATACCCGCTAAAAATTTACAATTGCTTCTTTCATTGTATAAACTAAGAATGATTATCATTTTAGTTTTTATTGATTAATGCTGATTCGGGATATAAAACTATTAATGGAAAGGAGGGACCAAAATGTGGCCATTTTCATCCAGCAAACCGAAGAATAATGTCATCGATGCAGCAAGTTACATTTCCATCAAAGAAACAACGGAAGAAGCGGAAATTGAAAAGATGGTATCGAAGCTGGAACAGATCTTTTATAGCACATCCAGGGAAATCGTTATTTTGTGCATCGGGTCGGACCGGTCAACAGGAGACTCTCTTGGACCCTTGACAGGAAAGATCCTTAAAGAAAAGAACATTCCGTATCCGGTATATGGGACTCTAAAGGATCCTGTTCATGCATTAAATATCAAACAGGTTCTTAAAGAAATCAAGGATACACACCATGATCCGTTTATATTTGGCATAGACGCCTGCCTCGGGGACGAACGGCAAATCGGCTATATTTTAATAAGAGAAGGATCGTTTATTCCGGGGAATGCAGTGAATCGGGTTCTGCCGAGTGTGGGTGATTATCATTTGAAGGCGATTGTAAATACACTGGATCCATTAACACCTGTACACTCCTTAAATAGCACGAGATTATATCTGGTTTTAAAACTGGCTGAAATCATAGCGGAAATTATTTCAAGTGTAGCAGCTAATGATCGGACTTCCAGAGGAGAGATAGAAAAAATGAATGTGCCTTAAACATTATATAAGTAGAACTCCTTGGTAAATCAACCAAAAAATTGCTGTTACCCCGACAGGTAAGTTATAATGGGCAGTAAGGATACTAAAGAGAGAAAGAGGGAAAGGGATGGTCAATAACTGGACGGAGGATAATCTGATCTCGATTCGAGAGAGGGTTTATCTGCATATTAAGGATCTTATTTTGGACGGGGAATTTAAAGCGGGAGACCGGCTGGTTGAACGGGAACTTGCTGAACGGTTAAATATCAGCAGGACGCCAATTCGCGAAGCGCTGTTCCGCCTGGAATCACAAGGGTTTGTAAAGACAGTTCCAAGAAAAGGTGTAATTGTTGCCGATATTTCTGAAAAGGAAATTATCGAGGTGTTTACCATTTTATCATCACTTGAAGTACTGGCAGCAAAATTGGCCGTCCAAAAGCTGGATGATGAAATGGAAAGCAAGTTCACAAGCAGCATAAAAAAGGTCGAGGAATACCTGAACAATCCTGAAGAGGATGCTTCTGAGTTACATAGGCAGCTCAATCATCTCCTATATAGCTCTGCCAAAAATGTGAAGCTTTATGAGATGCTGAGCGGATTATCCGATTACATTCGCGCATTTGCCAAAATCGGGCATAAAAATCCTGGCAGGGCAAAGCAGTCCATGGAGGAGCATCTAAAAATCATGGAAGCCATCGTTAATAAAGAAATGGAAATGGCTGAATATCTGACCAAAATACATATTGAGAATTCAAAAAAAGCATATATTGAAGCGGTGCAGCAGAGTGAAAATAAAAATTAAGAAAGAGCAGAAGCCCTTTCTTAATTTTCATTACACTCCAATCACAAATGGAGAAGTTAAATTTTTTAAAACCTTGGCCACACTCATGGCGACAATTGGACTTGATTTTGGATTTTCCTCATAAGGAACATTCGAAACGGATATCTCCACTTCGCCAAAATAACCCTTAGCCTTGATGGTATGTGTGTTTGTTTGGATAGTCGGATCGGCATACACCTTCACCTTTGTATTTTCAAATCCAATCCCTGCAAGGCTAAGGGCTGCTGAAACATTTACGCTCTGCGGAAACAGCCTGGATGACTCCCGGGCATTCCCTTCATAAATACAAAATGGTTCAGTCAGCATATGTAAATCCACTTTTTCTTCCGCGATCGTACCTTTCCAGCTGCGGGGATGCTTTCTTGTAATTAAGGTAATATCTTCGATCTCACCCAATGCTCCTGCTGCAATCCGGTCCAGGCCGGCTATAGCTGCAGAGGGGATAAAGATCTGCCGGTTATGCTGCATGGCCACAGTCTTCAGTTTATCATAAAAACTGGTGTCTCCTAATGCTCCCACGGAAAGCACTACAAGATGGCTTCCACTTGCAAGCGCTTTTTCCCCATAAAGATGTAAAGCCCCATGACCCGCTGCCTCTATGATAATATCTAAATCTCCATAAAAAAAATCGTTTTCATCTGGCGTAAGGTCAAATGTTTGTTTGTTAGCATGATCTGCACTTTTATTACTTCTAATCAGCACAGACTGTAACTTCACGTTGCCAGCATGGCCGGCTTCTATTAATTCCGCTATGGTTTTCCCCAACGTTCCATAACCGATAATTCCAGCTTTAAGCATAATGATCACTCCTTCTTGGATTCACCCCTATTTGGTATACGATATACTTTGTGCACGATTTTAACCTAGATTTTAACTTAAAACCCTCAAGAGAGCAATACATTTTATAGAAAATATTAAAACATCTAAATTTTCAAAATTATTTGCACAATAGTTATTTTTAGTGTTATTATAGTATACAAGTTAAAAATAGTGAAAAGAGGAGGTGGTTATAGTCCTCTTGTTCTGGACGATGGAAGCATTTGTAAGGGATCTGCACATCTAAAGAGCATTAGAGATTGATATAGTATGAAAAAAAGAAGTGTATCAGCAGAGAACCAAGTCATCCATGATTAGCGCTTTTTTGTTTTTTGGTCAAATTGGTATACAATCTACCAAATGCTGTATTCTGTTTGGAAAAGTAACAAGTCCTTCTGGTGAAGCCAAATGTCGGGGTATTACATAGTCAGCCATAGATAAACAGAATGCCTCCTGCAATCTGCCTTTTGCAATCTATTATAGAGAGTTATTTTTGATAACGAAAAACGGAGGGGAATATATGGAGTTAACATTTGCTCATTGGGTCTATGCAATTGTTACTGTGTCTGTCATCGCCACGATGCTTTTCAGAAGAGGCGTTGTCTTGCCGGTAATCATCGGAACTTTCCTTGTGGCAGTCATTTATAAAGGCAGTCTGATTGCTGGCTTTCAGGCTGTATTTAACGCTAATCTCCTCGCAGCAAAAGAACTATTCAGCATATTCTTGATTATTTCTCTCATGATCGCGCTTCTTAATTCATTGAAGGATTTGGGCGCTGATAAGAGGCTTATTGGTCCGATTGAGAAGGTTATGGTGAATGGGCATATTTCTTATTTAGTCTTAATGGTAACAACCTATGTGATTTCTCTCTTTTTCTGGCCAACACCTGCTGTCCCGCTCATCTGTGCATTGCTTGTACCTGCAGCAGTCCGGGCTGGGCTGCCTGTAATGACGGCTGCCATGGTTATTGTCATTGCCGGTCAGGGAATGGCGCTTTCCTCTGATTATATCATGCAGGTAGCACCGATGCTCAGTGCAAAAGCAGCTGGAATTGATAAGGCCATGGTTGCGGATAAAACACTGGTTCTTTCCGTCATTACAGGTGTACTCGCATTGTCCTATGTTTATGTGGCGCATAGAAAATCAATCGTGAAAAATGGGCACCACGACTCCTCTCTAAAACCTGAAGATGCTGCTTTCTTTGGTGTAGCGAATGAGCTTGCGGCTACGGCTGAAGAAAGTGCTGAAATCATTCAGAGAAAAAATACATGGGGTAAGGTTTTTGCTGTATTAGTGCCTTTATCCATGCTGGGTGTTATGATTTATATGTTCTCAACCAAATTAACAGGCGGGTCAGGCTTTGAAGGAACAGATGGAGCTGCATTTATTGGCGGTGTTGCGACACTTTTACTGGTGCTTGCCACTGTGGCATTTAATCGCATCCATGCTTTAGATAAGATTAGCGAGCATTTAACGGAAGGCTTCGTGTTTGCCTTCAGGGCGATGGCTCCGGTTATTCCAATAGCAGGTTTCTTCTTTATGGGAAGCTCAGACTTTACCGGAACAATATTATCATTGGATGAAAGCGCTGCCAAACCTGCTTTTTTATTTGATATGATACAGGCAGGCCAGGCTTATATTCCTGAGAATGCCTTTATTGCCGGGTTTGGCTTGTTGATTGTCGGTCTGATCACTGGCCTTGATGGGTCTGGATTTTCCGGTCTGCCGTTAACTGGTGCCTTATCGGGTGCATTAGCAAATGGAAGTCATATGGATCCTTCCACATTAGCAGCCATCGGACAAATGGGTGCGATCTGGGGTGGAGGAACGATTGTAGCCTGGTCATCACTTGTCGCAGTAGCAGGATTCCTTCAGCTTTCACCGCTGGAGCTGGCCAGGAAAAACTTTATTCCAGTTGTCGCCAGTTTATTTATCGCAACCTTAATTGCCATATTAATCTGGTAAAACAGTAAGCTTGAACAAACAAGGCTATCCTGCAAAGTTAGAATAAACTAACTAAGGGGATAGCCTTTTTTATAAGGAGAGGAGTGAGGATTTGAAAATTGGCTTAGCAGGTATAGGGAAGTTAGGTGCAGCGATGATGACTCATTGGCATAAATCAAACCTTTCAATAGGCATTTTTCATCCCGACAGATCAAAGGCAGAACAATTTGCTGAAAAGTTCCCTAACGCACATCCTTTAACTGATAACGAGATGAGACAAATGGATATTATTCTGCTCGCTTTGCCGGCTGGAAAGGTGATTTCTTTTATGGACAGCATAATTCAAGAGAATTCTTCTATTGCCTTCATTAACATGGCGACTGCACTTCCAACGAAAAGGATTACAGAAAGGTTCCCTTTCTGTAAGGTGTTTGGATTGAAATACATGGGGCATTCGAGAGATCTAATGGAGAATGGAAAGGGTTTATTTATTACTGAGGATCATCTTCCTGCTCCTATACAGGATTTATTCAGACCACTGGGGGAAATCATAAAAGACAGTGAAGAGAGAGTAACAGAAGTAAATAAACTGGCAACCTATTTTGCTGTAACAACGGCTGTTGAAATTGAGTATGAATTGACAGGCAAAGGGTATCACCCAGCTTATATCAAAAGAGCCCTTGCTTCCCTTGCACCGGAAGTCATACGGGCTTACAGCGAAGGCGCTTTGGGGCATTTTGCAAAAGAAATTGTGAAGGAAATACAGGAATCGAATAAGAAAAGCTGCTGATTAATTTTCAGCAGCTTTTCTTATTAGAGCAATCTTTCCAGCAAAAACAAATAGAACATCACACAAGCAACATAAACTGCCGCAAAAGGAAGATTCCAGCTGGAGACTTTATAGGAATCGACTTTGATAATGTTAGACATGAGACCAAGAGTGGCATTATAGGGGCCTACTAAGAAGGCGGAAACTGCGCCGGACAGCATTGCGACTGTCAGAATATGAGGAGAAATTCCGATGGCTTCCGGATTTACTCCTTCAATCATCAATGCAAGGGAAACAGCTGGGTGGAGGCCCAGAAAGGCCAGCCCTAAAGGAATCAAAGGCAGAAGGATCAGGAAAACCCCGACTCCGGCTACACTTATAAAAGCTGCAATCCAGTCAAAAAGGATTTCATTTGCCTTCGAAATATTAATCGCTGATATAAAAAAGCCTGTTGATAAAAAGATAAAAAATTGATCCTTCATGCTCATCGCAAAGGAATTGAAATGGTCAGACAGCTGATGGCCAAATTCTTTTCCTTTACGTAATAAAAGGGACCAGCTGAAAGCAAATGGAATGACGATCAGCGAAACAAGAATTAAGAATGGCAATGAAACTTGAGTCTCTGCAAAGGATACGAGGACATTAAATATAGCGATGGCCCCGAGGATCTGAAATACTCTGCCCGGGCGCCCGTCATTAGCCGCTTCCAGGGCAGCAGCTGTTTCATGCACAGATTCTCCGCCAGAGTGCGAAAGTTTCATTGGCTTGGACTGACGGGATCCAATAAACCAATCCATTGCTAATCCTAATATGCTCAGGGGGATGACATAGGGGAGGATGGATCCCCAGCTGACGCCCGTCATCGTTATCACGATTCCCACAATAGGTGTTACAGGCGCCCAAATTAAAGGCATCGCAAACCCTCTGGAAATGGCCCTGCTCATGAACCGCTCCTTGTTCCTTACCGGAAAGCTCCCCAGTGCCGGCCTGATAGAATAATAAGTCATGGGAAGAGTGGCAAGATTCATGAAAATGCTGAAAAAGTAAGAGATTCCAGAAGTCATCATATACAAATGACCAGATGTTTTTACACGTTTTTGAATGATGGCCTGGATGCCTTCCCCGTAACGTCCCAGTTTAACCGGAATCCCCAGAATGGGTATTAAAGTAAACATGGTAAGCAAGTCAAGCATTGGTCCAAAAGCAAAAATATACTGCTGCCACTCTGAGCTGCTCGTCCAGAGCAGGACTGCACCAAAAGTTAGGAAAACGCCCCCGAGAATCTGAACAAATTTCTTCGTCAGCCGGAATGTTAAAACGACGATGATAAGACATAAGATAGAAAGCAGGGAATCAATATTCCACTGCGGAAGCAAGGTGGACAGCAAATATAAAGCAATTACCGTCAAAAATAAGACTCTTAGCATATCAGACACCCTCAATATATTGAATTTCATTTCACTGGGGATTGTATACCAAAATCTCGTTTTATATGTATTTGTTCAAAAATTAGCCACAAATACGAATATATTTTGGTATTTGGTATACAATATTATTGTAAATCTGAAAAAGTCATCATATAATAATGATAAAAGGATAGAGAAAAAAGGAGGCTGCCCCGATGTTCCATTTTCTTTTTGGATCCAAATATGCAATTGAGAAAACTGAAAGAAAATTAGCCCGTTTAAGAAGAACATTAAAATTCTAGTCATGCCGCCATGCTTTGGCGGTTTTTTCTTTTATAAAAATTATTTGTGAACAGCAAACCCGGAAGAAGAGCTGCTTCCCCCGGGTTTAAAAATTTTTTATCGCAGTCTAACGGCCAGTCAGACACCCACATCAAGACTCAGATGAATCAAGGGAGGATAAGTGGGGGTCAAACTGCCCGTAAAGGCAAGAAAAGAAGAACAAAGACTAAAAAAAGCGCCACATCTTCCCAAAAGCTGCCGCTTTCGGTCGTGCGAGGTATCGCTGCCGTAGCTTTCCTTGTCCTGTGGCAACGTCCTTGGACCCACTTCCTCCCAAAAGCTGTCGCATTTGGTCGTGCGATGCTCATGCTCATGAAGCCTTCCTTGTCCTGTGGGCCTCAACTAACAATCAGCAGGGAGAAAAGCACTCCCCACTGATTGAAGTTTCACTTTATACTGCTACTTCATCAGATTTAACCAGCTTCGAATGTATGGAGTCCTCACTATTGCCGGATGCCTTTACAATCTCATCCAATTCTTCTCTGGCTGCTTCCAGCGTTTCAAAACGTTCAAAAAATTTAACACCGATATGATTTACATACTCTTTTCCTTCATATTCTTCATATAATTTGATTTTCATATTCTCATCCAAAACTTCTGCAATAGTGTACTTAGCCTTCAGCTTATCGAAAAAATAGAAATGATACGTCTCAACCGGCTTTAAACCCTCGTTTTCAAGAATGGTCTGGAAAGTATCTTTATTTGTTAATACAATATATTTACCCAATTAAAACACTCCTTTTATTTATAGATATTTTCAAAGTATTAATTAATATGTAATTAGCCAGCATACCTCCTCTTTCGTTGGAATATTGTATACCATTGACTTTAAATGTATTTTATACTAAAGTTTCAAGTAATTCAATGATATATTCTAAATTTTTTAATAATTTCGCAAAAAGGAACAAGCTGATTCCGCATCCGGTATTAATTCAACAAAAAAATAAAAAACCAGTTTGCTAATCTTCCATAAAGGTTGTATACTTTGAAAAAAGTATCTAAATTTTTAGAATAAACTGAAAGGGGTAATGTTATGCCGAAGGTTACGCTTCATGTGGATGGGGAGATTGTGGAAAAGCAGGTAAAGGATAATGCCAATTTGGTTGTGCTTGCAGGGATCCGCCAGTTTCCGGAATTAAAATATGGATGCGGCATGGGAAGATGCACAAAATGTACGTGCATTGTATTAAATGGGGGGGATGATCTCGCACCGCCAAATTGGAAGGAAGAAAAAATGCTTGGCGACAAAGTGAAAGAAGGATATCGGTTAACCTGTCAAATGACCATCCAAAACGACATTGAAATATCACAGGAAAACATCTCTGTAAAGCCTCCCAAAAAGACAACTGCAGCTATTACGAAATAGTTTTTTATTTTTATTTATTTTTGGTATACAAAATACCTAAAACAAGCGGGGTATCAAGAAAATGAATTGTTTTGATCTTACCAAGATGACATGGAAGGAAGTCGAAAAATCCTTAGAAACAGTAGAGTTTGCCATAATTCCTGTCGGAGCACATGAGCAGCATGGCCCACACATGGCGGAAAGTTGTGATGCAGTGCTCGCAGAAAGAATGGCGATTAAACTGGGGCAAAGAATGTTTCCTTATGCTATTGTGACGCCAACAATTAACATGGGGGTTTCCGAGCATCACATCCATTTCCCCGGAACAATTACACTTCAGCCGTCTACCTTGATTGCCGTTCTTACAGACATGGTTTCCTCACTGAAACAGCATGGAATCAGGAAGTTTTTATTTTTGAATTCACATGGCGGAAACCAATCTACACTGAATCTGGCCGCCATGAACATCACAAAGGAATTGGAAGTAGAAGTCTACTATGCAAAGACTACTGCGTCTGCCAAGGAATCTATCGGGAAATATGTAAAATCTCCTTTATTTGGCCACAGCTGCGAACGTGAAGTGTCTGAAGCCCTGTATCTAGCACCGGAGCTGGTAAGGGAAGACCTCTTGGAAAAAGGAGAAATCAAGCAAGGCGGCAGATGGGAAAGACTACGGCCGGGGAAAGCTGTCCAGGGATTTTATTTCTATGAAGAAATGACTGAAAACGGCTGTATTGGTGATGGACGGAAAGGGAGCAGGGAAATCGGAGAGCAGATCGTGGAAGAAGCCTTGGATCATCTAGCTGAAGAACTTTCCGAGCTGCTTGATCTGAAAGAGGAGTTGCTTTATTAATTCTCACAATCTATCAACCGAGAAAAATTAATCTTTAAAAAATTCTAAAAATTGTGTTTACAATTGAAAAGGAATAGGTTATGATTTCATTAAGGTATACCAAAGACCAAAAAACAAGATTAAATATGGTTCTAAATTAGTAACCTATTATTTTTTTATAAGTTTTGGTATACAAAATATCAAGTGCCAATAGGCTACATAAATTTCGAGGAGGAGTTTACACATGCCAGAATTATTATCTAAAGATGAATTTCGTAAAGAACTAGAGGAAGCCATTAAAGGAAACCACAGTCAGAAAGCTCCATTCACTGTAGCTTGGGCTGAAGGAAAACTGGAAAGAAAACATTTTGCGAGATGGGCTGAAAACCATTACCACTATGTAGGGCCTTTCGCTGATTACTTAGCGTACATCTACCACAACACTCCAACCGATCCGAAATTTGAAGCAGCAAAAGATTTCACACTTCAGAATATGTATGAGGAAGAAATTGCTGCCGACCGCCATACTGACCTGCTTATTCGCTTTGCGGAAGCATGCGGGACGACTCGCGAACGTGTGATCAATCCGGAAAACATGGCACCGACTACGTTAGGGCTTCAAAGCTGGTGCTATGCAGTAGCTGCAAGGGAAAATTTTGTAGTAGCAACTGCAGCTCTTGTTGTCGGATTGGAGTCACAGGTTCCGGATATTTACAGAAAGCAGACTCCGGCTCTTCGTGCTCAATACGGATTCACAGATGAAGAAATCGAATTCTTCGATCTTCATATCGTATCCGATGAAATCCATGGAGAACGCGGCTATAAGATTGTTTTAGATCATGCTGATACTCCTGAATTACAGCAGCGCTGTCTGGAAGTAGTGCGCACAGGGGCGAAAATGCGCCGCATGTATATGGATGGCCTATGGAGAGAATATCTTGAGCAGGATCTTGGCTCTTTAGTAGAAGCAAAATAATATCTATTATCCAGGCCGTCACATTAAATCTTGTTATACGAGGTCTATGTGGCGGCTTTTTCTATAACTAAAGAATTTGGCACAGTAAAGGGAGAAATAAACAGAGAGTAAGGTGATATCGTTTGATTACAACAAAAGTAGAAACTTTCAATAATTATATTAATGGTGAATGGCAGGAATCCGGGAGCCAAAAAAAGTTTTATAGTGTTAACCCTGCTAATACGGAAGATGTCATCGGCGTTTTTCAGGCATCCAATGAAACTGATGTCAAGCTTGCAATTGAAGCTGCCAGAGACGCATTCCCTGGCTGGGCAAAAACAGCCCCATCCAAGCGTGCTGCCATTTTAAACAAAGCTGCGGCACATCTCGAAGAAAATGCAGCGAAATATGCAGAAGAACTGACAAGAGAAGAAGGTAAGCATGTCAGTGATGCAAAAAATGAAGTGCTCCGCTCTGCACAAACACTTCGTTATTATGCGGTCGAGGGACAAAGCTTCACAGGTGAAACCTTCCCTAATGATGATCCCAATATGAGAGTTTCAACGGAAAGAGAACCGCTTGGTGTTGTAAGTGTGATAACACCATGGAACTTTCCAATCTCCATTGCCGCGAGAAAAATTGCTCCAGCATTAATTACAGGAAACACAGTTGTATTCAAACCTTCTTCAGATACTCCTCTGATTGCTGTCCGGCTTGTAGAAGCATTTCATGAGGCAGGAATTCCAAAAGGGGTTCTAAATTTTGTTACAGGGAAGGCTTCGGATGTGGGTGACTTATTAGTCACCCACCCTGCTGTAAAAGCTGTTACATTCACTGGTTCAACAGCTGCCGGTGAGGACATCCACAGCAAAAGCTCGTTCACTACCCGAACCCAGATGGAGCTGGGGGGGAAAAACCCGCTTTTAGTTATGGAAGATGCTGACCTTGATCTGGCGGCCACATTAACAGTTAATGGCGGGTTTTCTTTAACAGGTCAAGCCTGCACTGGTACAAGCAGAGTGATTGTTATGAAGGAAGTAAAAGAAGCATTTGTCGAGAAATTAATTGAAAAAACAAGCGCCCTTAAAATTGGCAGCGGCTTTGAAGAAGGAGTAAAGATTGGTCCGCTGGCAAATGAAAAGCAGCTGAAAAATGTCCTGAAATATATCGAGTTTGGAAAAGAAGATGGTGCAGACCTTGTATATGGCGGCAAACAGCTGACTGATGGCCAATATGAAAAAGGATATTTTGTTCAGCCCGCTATTTTTACAAATGTTAAACCGGGTCACCGCATTGCCAAAGAGGAAATTTTTGGCCCTGTAATTGCTGTGATAGAGGCGGATACATATGAAGAAGCCATTGCGATTGCAAATGACGTTGACTACGGATTATCTGCCTCCATCGTGACAAATAACTTAAAAACAGCCAGCCAATTCACAAAAGACATACAGGCAGGGACAGTAAAAGTGAACAGAACTACTACTGGCAACTTAATCAATGCACCGTTTGGCGGATTAAAGCAATCAAGCACGGCTACGTTCCGGGAGTCAGGAAGGGTTGGCCTGGAGTTTTTCACTCAAGTAAAAACCGTTTATATCGGCTATTAAAACTAAAGGAGAATGAAAGATGAAAACAGCTTTAAAGCTTGAACTGGAAGAAGCAAAATTGATGATTGAAGCAGCAAAGGAAAAGTCCGCTGAAATCAATGTGTTTGAGACAATTGCGATTGTCGATGACGGCGGAAGTGTCATTGCCCTGGAACGCATGAATGGAGCAAGAATCACCGGCCCGGAAATTGCGATTGCTAAGGCATACACTGCCGCCGGCCACAAACGCTCCACCCATCTATTCAATAAAGAACCGAACGGGCCTGCCCTGCCTGGCAATGAGGCATTTGGCATTCAGCATATGCTTAATGGCAAATTTGCTGTGTTTGTCGGAGGGTTCCCAATTGTGGTAAATGGTGAGGTTGTTGGAGGAATCGGCATCAGCGGAGGAAACGGCGAGCAGGATACCGCTGTAGGGACTGCTGCACTTAAAGCCCTTCAAATTTACCTGGAAAAAGACGGCTATGAAGTCGTAACCGAAGCGGATATAAAAAAATAATAGAAAGGGACCTCATCCGTTATAAATAGATAGCGAAATGAGGTCCTTCTTCAGTCAGAAGCATCTAAAAAAGGGGAGGATCGGATGAAGCCTTATCTTGAATTGGCGGTTGGATTTGCACGTACCGGTGTGACAGGGTATGGAGGAGGTCCCTCGACGATACCACTGATCGAATTTGAAGCAGTCAAGAAATATAAGTGGATGACGGAGGAGGAATTCGGAGAGACTCTGGCGCTAGCCAATACATTGCCCGGACCGATTGCAACAAAGATGGCTGCCTATATCGGCTATAAAGTCAAAGGCGGTTTGGGTGCCGCTGTAGCCATCCTTACTCATATACTTCCTTCCATTATTGCTATGTTAGCTTTGCTGGGCGTTTTATACTCTTTCCGCCAGTCCCCAATTGTCAGTGGAATGGTGCAGGGAGTGACACCAGTCATCGGTTTTATGCTGGCAGAGATGGCCTATCGTTTTTACCAGAAAGGCAGCCAGGGGTTAGGATTGCCAAAAAACCTCATATTGGCCGCAGTGTCATTAATTTTTGTTCAATTTTTGGAATGGCATCCCGGTATTTTAATTGCAATTGTCTTAAGTACTGCTTTTTATATTGCCCACCGGAAAGAACAGGCGAATAAAAAGGCAGCAGAAGAGTACATGCCAGTAAGGGAGAAAAGTTCATGATCTATTGGGATATCTTTTGGGCATTTTTTATAGCGAATTTATTGGGTTACGGAGGGGGACCCGCAACAATTCCCCTCATACAGATTGAAGTAGTCAATAACAATGGCTGGATGACACTCTCTGAATTTGGGGATGTTCTTGCCATAGCCAATGCGCTGCCGGGTCCCATAGCAACGAAAATGGCCGGATTTATCGGTTATGAACTAGGCGGAGTATTGGGTGCTGCGGTGGCTTTAGCCGCAACCATCCTGCCATCCGCTTTGGCAGTGATTGTGCTGTTTAAGTTTGTGAATTTATTTAAAGATTCTCCTAAAGTGAAATTAATGACCAAATCCGTACAGCCGGTCATTGCTGTCCTTCTTGCTGTCATGGCCTATCAGTTCTTTATGTCAGCCTTCGAGAAAAGCGGAATGCTGCACCTTATACTTCTTGCAGCCGTCAGCTATTTAACATTAATCAAATTCAAGGTTCATCCTTCTCTTGTTATATTCGGAGCTTTATTTTATGGAGGGATCTTTTTATCTTAAACAGGCGGTGAAACAATGGAAAAAATATGGGGGGAAAATAACTTAATATCTATACGCGAACATGCGTATTTGTATCTAAAAAAACTTATTTTAGAAGGAGAATACCAGGCAGGGGACAGACTGGTAGAAAGAGAACTTGCAGCCAAACTAAACATCAGCCGCACACCGATTCGAGAGGCGTTGTTCAGGCTGGAATCCCAGGGCTTCGTGAAAACAGTTCCCAGAAAAGGGGTTGTTATCTCCAATATCTCAGAGGATGAAGTACTGGAGGTCTTTACCATCCTTTCTTCTCTTGAGGTGCTGGCTGTAAAATTGGCGGCGCAAAGAATGGATTCAGACACACAAAAAGAACTGGATCTCAAAATCAGGGAACTGGTGGAACTGAGTGGACGGGATGAGGAACACTTCAATTCTGAACATATTCAAATGAACAGGCTGATTAATAAGGCATCCAAGAGCCCAAAGCTATATGAAATCCTATCAGGCTTGATTGACTTCATTCACATGGCCGCCAATATGGGATATGAAACACCCGGAAGAAGAAAGGACTCATTAAAGGAACATATTGGAATAATGAAAGCACTTCGCGATAAAGATGCCGAAATAGCGGAATACCTGATGAGGATTCATATTGAAAATTCAAAGAAGGCCTATATGGCCTATGTGAACCGAATTAAAAAGAGAGGGACTGTTAAAAACTAATAAATTAATTAAAGGTTTAGTATTGTCTGAATATTATAATTGTGGTATATTGTATACCAAGAACCAATAAACGAAATCACAGGGAGGAATTCAAACATGCCAAACATCCATTTTGTCAACAGCAGCAAAACTCTGGAAGTGCCTGAGGATTCTAATATATTAAGAATGTCGCTCCGATATGATGGTGATCTGCCAAATCGCTGCGGCGGCGGAATTTGCGGCACTTGTGTTTTTAAAACGGAAGAAGGGTCCGAATACCTGGACAACGTGAAAATCCAGGAAAGAAGAAAGCTGGGAGAAGAGTGGCTGGAAAAAGGCTACCGTTTAGGATGCCAGACTTTTGTAACAAACGGGGATGTCACCATTTCCTGGGATGATAAAGTGACAGATCAGGTAAAAAAGAGAAAGCCGGATAAATTGAAGCAAGCCGTTTCTACAGGAAAATGAGATTCTCTAGACTGCATTCTGTAATAGAGGAACTCAATTTCAGCCCGTTGCAGGTTACAAAATAAATTCCCAATAATATAGAAGAAGGTGAAATTATGTGGGTTTGCAGCACTCATTTAAAAGAAGCCATGCAAATATTAAAAACACCTCATATTCGAAAAGCTCCATATGAAATCAAATGCTCACTTTGTGAAAATCATGCTTTCGCTAAAGTCTATTATACTCACCGCTCATTTAAATTCACTAAACAACTTTATTCTTCATTAAAACAAAGTGTTTCCCAGGAGGCTTAGTAATGGAAGGGGTAAAAAAGGGAATTGAAGAAAGACTGGAAGAGCTGAATATCCAGCTCCCTGTATTGACTGATATCCGAATGCCTTTTGAACCGGGCGTTATCTCAGGAAAGATTGTCTATTTGTCCGGGCAAACACCCAGGGTAAATGGTCTTCAAAAGTATACTGGAATTGTCGGGGCAGGCATTTCAATCGAAGAAGCAAAGGATGCGGCACGAATTTGTACGCTGAATTTGCTGGCAGCCCTTAAAGGAATCATTGGAGATTTAAATAAAGTAAAAAGAATCATCAAAATGGATGGATATGTTGCCTCAACAAGTGACTTTAAATATCATCCTATCGTCATTAATGCAGCATCAGAACTGCTGCATGATATTTTCGGCAAGGAAAACGGACATGCCAGGAAAGCGGTGGGACTGGCTTCATTGCCAGGCGGTGCTCCTGTAGAAATTGAAATGATAGTTGAAATAGAATAAATTCCAGATAAGGGCTGCTCAAGTATTGAGCAGTTTTTTGTTTGATAAAGTAAAAAGGATTCTTTGCGTTTTTACCGAATTAATGTAGAAAAGACTAATGGGAGGAGTAATTGTAAATCAAAAATCCTTTTAAAGGAGGCTTTCATGAATAGATTTTCTGTCAATCTTTCAACCGTTTTTACAGAAGTTCCTTTTTTGGACCGCTTCAAAAAAGCCCGTGAAGCTGGTTTTGATCTTGTGGAATGCCAATTTCCATATGCTAATACAATAGAAGAAATAAGAAATGAGCTTAGGCGCAATGATTTATCCATGATTTTAATAAACCTGCCTCCCGGTAAATGGGAAGAAGGGGACAGGGGACTCGCTGCAGATCCCAATCGCATAGAAGAATTCAGAAATTCAGTTGAAATCGGGATCCGTTATGCGAAAGGCCTTGAGGTAAAGCAGATTCATTGCATGGCGGGGGTATACCACAGTAAGAATCAGAATGTTTTTAATGAAAATCTCTTTTTTGCGGGCAATGCTATGTCTGAACAAGGAATTAACTTATTAATTGAACCAATCAATCCATTCGACATACCTGGCTATTTCTTAAAAGATATCCAGCAGGCAGAAGAGATTATCAATAGTGTCGGTTTGCCGAATTTGAAGCTGCAATTCGACTTTTACCATATTGAAAGAATACATGGCCAAGCTCTTTCTTTTTTCCAAAAGTATGCTGAGCTGGTTTCGCATGTGCAGCTTGCCGACTGCCCAGGCAGACATGAGCCGGGGACGGGGGAAATGGACTATAAAGAGATCCTTCTCTATTTGCAGAAATACTATAAAGGCAATATTGGCCTTGAATATAATCCGCAAGGCAGAAGCGCTGAGAGCTTTGCCTGGCTGAAAGAGGTGACCTCATGAAGATCGGGTTTATAGGAACAGGCGTGATGGGCTCCAGAATGGCCCAGCGGCTATTAAGCCACGGTTTTCAAGTGGCAGTTCATAACCGGACATTCCCAAAAGTGCAGCCGCTCATTGAAAATGGAGCGAAATATGCGGAAACAATCAGTGAACTTTCCAGTCAATGTGATATTGTATGCACATGTCTTTCGATGCCTCAGGATGTGATGAACGTATATATCGGCAAAAATGGGATCATTGAGAATGCCCAGCCCGGAAAAATATGCATTGACTTTACTTCAGTAGGAGCTGATACGAGTAAAACTATTTTTGAACTGGCGGGTGGAAGGGAGATCAGCTATCTTGACTGCCCTGTCAGCGGCGGTCCCGAAGGAGCAGAAAGTGGGACTTTAACGCTTATGGCTGGCGGTGAGAAAATGGCTTTTCAGAAAGTTAAACCGGTACTCGATGTGCTCGGTGATACCATTGAATATCTGGGGCCTTCAGGGTCAGGCAGCATTGCTAAGCTGATTAATCAGTATCTTGTTGCAGTTCACTCCCTGGCTGCATCAGAGGCAATGGTCACCGGAGCATCTTACGGACTGGACTCTGAACAGCTCTTGAAAGTACTGAAGGCAAGCTATGGCGACAGCAGAATCCTTCGCAGGCATATGGAACAATACGTATTCGGACGTCTTTTTACACCAGGAGGGGCGGTGAAATATGTCCACAAGGATGTCCGGCTGGCCAATCAGCTTTTGCATGAAGCAGGCCTTAGTCAGTATACAGGGCAGATGGCTGAAAAAGCATTTCAAACAGCAGCAGAAAAGGGGCTCTGCGACCAGGATATGTCAGCGGTCATAAAGCCGCTGGAGGAAGAGACTGGCATAATTGTGAAGAGGAAGCAATAACAAATAAAATACAATAATAAAACTTACCTATAAACCATCTTCAAGCTTCTCTAAAGGACCTATTCCTATTAAAATATCAGTATTTTCTGCTATAATAAAAACCTGAAATAATAATAGAGAAACCGGGAGAGCAGCAATGAAGCGAAAAAAATGCAAAAAGCGTACAAAACGCAGTTCAAATATAGCCTTACTGTTATTTTTTATGGTTTTGATTTTCGTTTTATTCGACCAATTCAAGCAGCTTAATATAAAGGAAACTGCAGTTTCTTTACTGCCCAATATTGTATCTAGAGACGTCCAGAATTACACGCCTTTACTTGAAAAGGAATTGAAAGAGGTCAATCTAGAAGAATACACACTCGTTCTGGCCGCGATCATGCAGCAGGAAAGCAAAGGAAAGGGAGGGGACCCGATGCAGGCTTCTGAATCAGCAGGATTGCCCCCAAATTCCATCCGGGATCCGGAACAGAGCATTAAGCAGGGTGTTAAACACTTTCAGAAAGCATTAAATTATGGCACTCAAAAAAATGTAGACTTCCCTGCCGTTATCCAGGCTTATAATATGGGAATCGGATATATTGACTTTGTCGCTGAACAGGGCGGAAAACACAGTGAAGAAATCGCAAAGCAATTCTCGCTAAAGCAGGCTGAAAAGAATCCGGAAATTTATGATTGCGGGGGCGATAAGAATAATTTCCGCTATCCATATTGTTATGGTGATTTCACATATACCACGAAGGTAACAAAGAATATCGAGATTCTCACAGCAAGCGGCACGGGAAAAAACGGTGAATATAAATCAGTTTGGTAAAACCAAACATAATAATATTATTGTAAACTAAAGCCGCACCTTATAGTGCGGCTTGTTTTTTTAGAATATGCGTTTTTCCATATACATCCACAAACTCTAGAAAGTGACCTTTCAAATCGAATGCAAAAACCTCATACACAAAATCTGATTTGAAAATAGCTTTGCCATCTGCAAGGGTAAAAGGTTTTATTTGATATTTATATAGTGCCCCATATTTCTTTGGCATGGTCACAAACAATTTATTGTTTTCCCAATGGACTGATGAATATAGTTCATTGGATGTGTATTCACCAATCAGAATTCTCCAGGGAATGTGCCCTGCTGCTGGCGCAAAACTTTCCGGCATGCGAACCTCCTTATTTAAAATGATTTGGGATATATCCTCACAGATTTTGTCCGCTGGAGTGATGTTAATATTACTCAACACGATAATGGTCAGACCCTCTTTAAAGTTCATCAACAGTTCATTTGTAAAGCCATTAATGTCTCCGGAGTGTCTGGCTGTCTCCTGATCGCCGCTAATAAACCAGCCATAGCCATATCCCCCATAGCTGGCTGTGAACATTTTTGAGGTCATGCTTTTGTTTAGCAGTACACCATTCCGCAAAACTTCTGTCCACTTGTATAAATCCTCAGCAGTGCTGTACATCCCATATGCTCCTTGAGGGATGCTCATATCGATATACTCTGCGTTAATTACCTCTTCCCAGACCGAATGACCGCTGGCCAAGTCCTTTAAAATCTTGCGGCCATCATCGATTCCTGTATTTTTTAGTTGAAGTGGTTTAAAAATATTCTCCAGGAGGAATTGTTCATATGGTAAACCTGAAACGTTTTCAATTAAAGCAGTCAGGAGCAGATATCCTGCATTGCTGTATTGCATGTCTGTACCGGGCTTAAATTGCAGCGGTCTGATTTTAATCCAATCGACAGATTGTTTCAGGCTGGTAGGAAGGCGCATATATTTCTCCCAGTATTCAGAAGAGAAGGTGAAATCAGCCACACCCGAAGAATGGCTTAATAAATGGTGGATGGTCACACCGGCTTCAGAAGGGAAATTGTTAATATAGGCATTAATTTTATCCGAAAGATTCAGTCGCCCTTGCTGGTGGAGCAGCAGGACAGCCGCGGCGGTAAATGACTTTGTTAAAGAACCGATTCGGAATTTGGTATCTGACGTGTTATCAATGGCATATTGATAGCTTGATAGTCCATATCCTTTATTCAGAATGACTTCTCCTTTATTTGCTGCAAGTACAGATCCATTAAAATAATTGCCCTCTGCAAGGATGTTCATATACTCATTAATTTGCTGTTTCTTGTCCATGAAAATATCCGCCTTTATGTATAATTGATTAGCTTTCTTCATATATATTGGCTGTTGTCTGATTTTTCTCCTTCCCTGGAGAATTATAGATTTATAAGTTTTTATATAAAAAGTGAAACCAAATCGTATCTCATTCGTCTATATAGACGTGCAGCATTTATAAATTGTGCAAAAGTCAGCTAAGATCGTCATTAAAGAGCAGTTTATCTGGACATGCTTGACATTTCTTATAATGCGAGTATAGTTATATTCTTGTGCAGTGCTTTTTTGCCTGTTCATAGATTATTAATATATATCAGGTAAACTAATAATTAGGCTGATTGCCACCTTTAAATTTTTAAATTACTAGTAAAATATGTTACAATAATGTGCTAGAAGGCAGGTGTATGATTTTGAATACTTTACTTCATAAAAGTCAGGATATATTGAATAAATATATAGGCTTTTTCTTTTTAGCAGTATTTCTGCTCTGGATGAAAACGTATATTACTCAAATTACACAATTTAACCTGGGCATTGAAAGTGCCTTGCAGCAGTTTCTTTTATTCATTAACCCGCTTGGGTCTTCATTGCTTTTTTTAGGTGTTGCATTCTTTTTTAAGGGCAGAAGAAAATATATCGCCTTGATGGTTATGTATTTCCTGCTATCGTTCCTGCTATTTGCGAATGCAGTGTATTATCGTTTCTTTAATGACTTTATTACATTGCCGACCTTGACGCAGACACAGAATTTTGGTGACGTCAGCGGAAGCATCAGCTCATTATTACAGCCGACTGATATCTTTTTCTTCCTTGATTTCATCGTGCTTGCCGGCTTGCTTATTTTTAAAGCCGTAAAAATCGAAATAAAGGATATGACGCGCCGCAGATCAGCAGCTTTAATTTATGCTTCTCTGGCCATTTCCTTTGCTAACCTGGGATTGGCTGAAACAGACCGCCCGGAGCTTTTGACAAGAGGTTTTGACCGCAACTATATTGTTAAGTATTTAGGCATGTACAATTATACGATTTATGATGCAGTACAAAGCACGAAGGCATCCGCGCAAAGAGTTATGGCGGATAGCAGTGATACAACAGAAGTCATCAATTTTACGAAATCGAATTATGCTGAACCGAATCCGAAGTACTTCGGAAAAGCGGAAGGCATGAATGTGATCTACCTTCATCTGGAATCCATTCAGACATTCTTAATGAACTATGAACTGCACGGTGAAGAGGTAACACCATTCCTGAACTCACTGATTGAAGAAGAAAATACAACGTATTTTGATAACTTCTTCCATCAGACTGCACAAGGGAAAACAGCAGATGCTGAGTTTATCCTTGAAAACTCCCTATATGGATTGCCGCAGGGCTCTGCTTTTACCACTAAGGGCATGAATACGTACAATGCTGCGCCTGCAATTCTGAAAGATAAAGGATATACATCTGCAGTCTTCCACGGTAACTCAGGCAGCTTCTGGAACCGTAATGAAATTTATAAATCATTTGGATATGACAACTTTTTTGATGCAGATTACTATGATTTAAAACCTGAAAACATGGCTGATTACGGTCTAATGGATAAACCGTTCTTCGAACAATCCATGCCGTACCTGAAGTCGCTAAAACAGCCGTTCTATTCTAAGTTTATTACCGTATCTCATCACTATCCGTATCATATGGATCAGGAACTGGCGACAATTGAGCCTCATACAACTGGGGATAAATCAGTGGATAATTACTTCCAGACAGCCCGTTATGCTGATGAAGCGCTTAAACAGTTCTTTGAACAGCTTAAAGCTTCCGGCCTGTATGAGAACTCAGTAATTGTCATGTATGGTGACCATTATGGTATTTCCAAGAATCATAATAAAGCAATGGAACAAGTGCTTGGCAAGGAAATTTCAGCGTTCGATAATGCCGGTCTGCAGCGTGTGCCTCTGTTCATCCGCGTACCTGGCATGGGAGGCGGAGTAAATCATGAATTTGGCGGACAGATTGACCTGATGCCGACATTGATGCACTTGCTTGGCATTGATACTAAACAGTATCTGCAATTCGGTACTGACTTATTATCAGAAAATCATGATGACCTTGTGCCGTTCCGTAATGGAGATTTCATGAGTCCTTCCATTTCATCTGTTGACGGCAAGTTCTATGACTCAACAACTGGTGAACTGCTGGAGGAAAGCCGTTTTGAGGAAGCGAAAAAACTTCAGGAAAGTGCCGAGCAGAAATTGGCGCTATCAGATAAAGTTGTAAACGGAGATCTGCTCCGCTTCTACACCCCGGAAAACTTCGAACCGGTTGACCGTTCGAAATACGATTACAAAGCCGAAAGCAATGGAGTAAACAAGAAAAACGAAGTACCTGAAGAAACGGCTGAAGCAGATAAGCCATCAAATGAATAACTAGTAAAGGCTGCCTGGAATTTCCAGGCAGCCTTTTTAATTACAATTGGTAAAGTCCTTATAATGCCTTTTGTTCGCGGATGCTTTTTTTGGTATGTGCAGGCTTGTTATGCTGATGGTCCAGTTCGGAAAGATAGTATTCTGAGCTGAACGAGTTTTTCGGCTCCTCAAGCCAGAACAAACAGATGGAAAAGCTTACTAGAGCACCACCTGCAAGAATAAAAAAGAATGTTTGCGGTGAAACAAAGGTATATAGGGTTAAATATATCGTTGCGCCGACATTGCCATAAGCGCCTGCCATTCCGGCTATCTGGCCAGTTATCCGTTTCTTTATCATCGGTATGACCGCAAAGGTTGCTCCCTCTGCTCCCTGTATGAACATGGATGTCAAAATGGTCATGAGAACAGCAGCAGGGAGGGGCCAGCTGGAATCGATAAAGCCCATTCCAAGAAGGCCAGCAGAGATTCCTAGCATATATACAAGCATCACCCGTTTGCGATTTCCCATCCGATCTGAAAGGATCCCGCCAAGAGGCCGGGCTATGAGGTTAATAAAAGCAAATGAAGCTGCGATTAATCCTGCTGTCGATGGAGTCAGGGAAAAGGTCAGCTGAAAAAACATGGGCAGCATGGATACAATGGCAAGCTCTGCTCCAAAGTTTGCAAAGTATGTACTGTTCAATGCTGCCACATTTTTAAAATTATATTGATCTTCATCTGGTACTCCTGCTTTAAGGATTGGGATGTTCACTTCAAATATCTTATAAAGCTGTATGATGAAAGCTATGCCAATCAGGCTCCAAACAATATATAAAGTGCTTTCCGCAATAAATCCCAGATTTTCGATCCTCCATGCACTGATTGCCAGAGCACCTCCAAGCGGAATCGACCACAAGATCAGTCTGAACATATCCCCCCAAGTGCTGACTTCCATTGCCCCCGATTTTTTCGGTTTAATAAGGGACTTTCCCTCAGGAGTATCCTTAACTGCCCCATAATAGAAGATTCCATAAGCGAAACATATGACACCTGTCAGGGCTAAGGCATATCTCCAGCCATTTTCTCCGCCGAAAAGCGTGAGTCCGATAAAGGGCAGTACCATCGCTGCTGCTGCTGAGCCGAAATTTCCCCATCCTCCATATATACCTTCTGCATACCCTACATCTTTTGGCGGGAACCACTCTGAAACCATGCGTATGCCAATAACGAAGCTCGCTCCTATGCTGCCGAGAACTAAGCGGGAAATCATGAGCTGAAGCCAGTTATCTGCAAACGCAAAAACCAATGCAGGAACGGACATGACAATTAATAAAGAGGAATAGATAATTCGAGGTCCGAACCGATCCAAAAGATTGCCAATAATAATTCTGGCAGGAATGGTTAAGGCTACATTCAAAATTCCTAGCGCAGCCATATGCTCGGCAGTAAGCCAATTAATTTCACTCAGCATCGTCGTGGCTAAAGGTGCCATGTTGTACCAGGTAAAAAATGAAATAAAAAAGGCCATCCATGTTAAATGCAAAATCTTCATTCGCTCATCTTTAAATTTAAAAATGTCCGCTAACTTCAATTAAAATCCTCCTTCAATTACCTGAATATTTTAATATCATTGCATATAATTTAATTGAATGTAATTATCGTGTGAGGTTTTCTTACATATAACAAAAGTTCTATTATTAATCAAACCTTTTGATATCACCGAGATTAAACGCTTTCATACCAATGTAAATCAAGGTCAAAAGAAGGACTGGTGCCAATTGGAGAAGATAGGCCAAAAGATAGTAAAAATAAAAATCTTCAAAAAGTTATGTTAATTACCGTTTTCGTGTGATATTATCTAACATAACAAAAATGAAATGAGGAAAGGCGGGGAATAGCTTGGGGAGGGAGTATGATGGCTAAAGAAAAGCTAGTTGTCATTGGAAACGGGATGGCAGGCGTACGCTGTGTGGAGGAAATCATTCAGCATGATCCGGACAGATTTTCGATTTCGATATTCGGAAGTGAAAAGTATCTTAATTATAATCGCATCTTATTGTCTTCTGTCCTGCAGGGGAATTCTTCAATCGAACAGCTGACCATACGTCAATCAGACTGGTACGCCAGAAACCATATCAATGTCTTCACAAATGAAACCGTATTGGATATTGACACCGCCAGAAAAACAATTACCACTAACAAAAAAAGAATAGTTCCATATGACAAACTGATTATTGCGACCGGGTCAACACCTTTTGTCCCCTCACTGCCAGGCGTCAGCAAAGAAGGAATCCTGACGTTCCGTACGATAGAAGATTGCAGGCGGATTATGAATGAGTCAGAAAAGGGCAAAAAAGCTGCAGTTATTGGGGGAGGTTTGCTTGGGCTTGAAGCTGCTCAGGGCATGATCCAATGGGGTATGGACATTCACGTAGTTCATAGCGCTGAAAGAATTATGAATAAACAGCTGGATGATAAAGCGGCAAAACTCCTGCAAAACTCACTCGAAGCTCAAGGGATGAACTTTTTGCTGAATAGGAAAACGGAACGCTTTGAAGGAAGAGAACGAGTCGAAAAGCTTATTTTTACTGATGGATTGGAACTTATGGCAGATCTGGTCATTATTGCTGCAGGTGTGACTCCAAATAGTAAGCTGGCCAAATCCTCTGGATTAAAAACAAACCGGGGAATTCTTGTCAATGATTATATGCAGACAAGTAATTCTGCTATTTATGCCGTAGGGGAATGCGCTGAACATAGAGGAAGGATCTATGGGCTGGTAAAACCGCTGTATGAGCAGGGCAAAATACTCGCTGCACATATTTGTGGAAAGGATGTACCGCCATATCAGGGTTCAATTCTATC
Organism: Cytobacillus firmus NBRC 15306; assembly: GCF_001591465.1. GTDB lineage: Bacteria > Bacillota > Bacilli > Bacillales > Cytobacillaceae > Cytobacillus > Cytobacillus firmus. The sequence goes on along the minus strand of NZ_BCUY01000011.1, from coordinate 45,322 downwards.
TTCAAAGCTGAAAATATCCGGAACAAATGTATTTTCTGCAGGCAATCTTTTTGAAAAAGGCTTTACTCAAGCCATGACACTTTACGATGAAGATGAAAAAACATATAAAAAAATAGTGTATAAACATAACAAAATTGCCGGATTTTTATTAGTAGGGGACCTAAATGGCCATGTGAGGTTAATGGACATGATGGAAAAAAAGCAGAAGTTTTCAGACGAGGAAAAGCTGCTTTTGCTGAATTCCGCCAAAGAAGAATACCCTATCAGCTCAATGGCTAAGAGCGGTATCATATGCAGCTGCAATAGTGTGACAAAAAAAGCAATTATTGAAGCTGTTTCAGCAAATGGGCTAGAAACTGCTGAAGAAGTGAAAAAATGCACCAAGGCTTCGGGTACATGCGGTGGCTGCAAACCTTTGGTAGAAGAGCTGCTTTCCTATATAAAGAGTGATGATTTCCATGAGGATATTGAACCCGGCACATTCTGTTCCTGTACAAATCTAAGTGAAGAAGAGGTAATAGAAGAAATTCAGCTTCGAGGGCTAGTAAGCATTAACGAAGTCTTTGCTGTTTTGGGATGGCGGAATCAAAATGGCTGCCGCTTTTGTGTGTCTGCTCTTCAATATATACTTCGAATGGCTGTTCCTGGTTATGAAGGAGATGGGCAATCGGTCTTCTATGAAGATACACACAATGCTGTTAAGGAAGAAGACGGCACCTTTACCATAATTCCTCAAATAAACGGAAGTGAAGTGTCTGGCGGCCTGTTAAGGAAGATAGGTGAGGCAGCCGAGCAATACAGCATACCTGAAATTGCTTTGAGCCATGATGGACGGATCCTATTAAAAGGGATTATACAAGAAAATCTGCCGGCCATTTGGGAGACCCTGAATACGAAATTAATCCCTATTCCCATTGATAATGCCGTTCGTGTTTTGCTGCTGGCTGGTTTCAAAGGCTGCGGCTGCACAAAAGACAGTTCAAGGAATATGGCTGTACAGCTTCAGGAAAAAACGGAATACTTGCTGTCGCCAAACAGGCTCAAGATTGGAATTGCGGCTTGCGTACATGGAAAAAATAGCATGGCCGGTCATGATATCGAGGTAAAGGTGCACGGGCAGGAATGGGAAATCCATATCGCCGGGACTGAAGGAAACCAATTAGGGGGTGAGCTTTTGGCCATTGCTTCAACTGTAGAGGAAACGGAAGAACTTTTATGCTCATTGGTTCAGTATTTCAGAGAATCTGCCAGATACCAGGAGACTTTGAAGGAATGGACAGATCGAATGGGGATTATTCACCTGCGAGAAGTGGTGTTCGACTTGGAGCTGAGAAGCATCTTGCTTCGCCGTCTTGAAAAAGATTCATCTGACAGACAGAGAAGATTGCACGTCGCAAAGCGGGAACCTGTCTTTATCAATGAAAGTATATAGAAAAGGCGGAAAGGAATGGACTATGACAGAACTGTTATTAAAATATTTCAGAACAAAGCAGCGTGAAGTTCAATCAGAAAGAATTTATGATACGCAATGTCCTTTCTGCAGTATGCAATGCAAAAAGCAGGTGATTGAACAGTCCGTCGTAACAAGGAAGAAATATCGGGTTCTTGGAAAAGAGAATCCTGCATCACACGGACGATTATGCATTAAAGGGATGAATGCCCACCAGCATGCCATGCATCCGGACCGCCTGCAATATCCGCTGCTTAAAGTGAATGGGAAGTTCGAACAAATTCCCTGGGATAAGGCAATGAGAATTATGAAGGAAAAATTTCAATCCATTCAGGCAATGCATGGATTCAATGCCTTATCCGCGTATGGAGGGGGTTCCTTAACGAATGAGACAGCGTACCTTTTGGGCAAATTTGCACGAGTGGCATTAAAAACGAAATATATTGATTATAATGGGCGGTTTTGCATGTCTTCAGCGGCAGCGGCTGCCAATCATGCTTTTGGCATAGACCGGGGAATGACGAATGGACTTAATGATATTCCGCTGGCTAAATGCATCATACTGGCCGGCTCCAATATAGCCGAATGCCAGCCAACACTTCTTCCTTATTTTGAAAAAGCGAAGGAAAACGGATCCTTTATTATCGTAATAGATCCACGGGAAACCGCGACAGCGAAAATGGCTGATTTGCATTTAAAACCGAGGCCTGGCACTGATTCAGCTTTGTCAAACGGGATATTACAGGTTTTGCTTGCAGAACAAGAGATTGATCTTTCTTTTATTAAGGAAAGAACGAACGGCTTTGCAGAGCTTAAGGCTTTTGTGGAAACGATTAAGCTGGAAGACATTGAGGAATTGACCGGAGTGCCATCCAGCCAAATTAGAAAAGCGGCTATCGTGTTTGGCAAAGCTGCAACCGGGATGGTTTTTACAGCAAGGGGCGTTGAACAGCATACGAATGGATACCAAACTGTAAGAAATCTTATAAATATTCTATTAGTTACAGGGAAGATTGGCAAGGCCGGCAGCGGATATGGGGCAATTACCGGTCAGGGAAATGGCCAGGGGGGACGGGAGCATGGCCTGAAAGCAGACCAGCTTCCAGGATACCGTTCCATTGAAAATCCGGAACACCGCCGCTATCTCGCACGTGTCTGGAATATAGACGAATCGGATTTGCCCGGCAAAGGCGTTTCTGCTTATGAAATGATGGAGAAAATCAGCCAGGGTGAAATAAGAGGAATGCTATTGATGGGCTCAAATCCAATTGTTTCTAATCCTAATGCAGAGTTTGTTAAAAACACATTGGAAAAACTCGATTTCCTTGTTGCGGCTGATCTATTTATCTCTGAAACAGCCGAATTGGCAGATCTGATTTTGCCGGTGAGTTCTTATTTGGAGAATGAGGGCACGATGACAAATCTGGAGGGGCGTGTCATGCATCGTCCCTGTGCCATGCCTAGCCCAGGATCAGTAAAACATGATTGGCAAATACTTTGTAAGATTTCCAGATTATTAGGGAAGGAAGAGTATTTTTCTTTTTCAGGTCCTGAAGAAATCTTCAATGAACTGAGAGAAGCCAGCAGAGGCGGTATTGCAGATTATTACGGAATTGATTATAAGCGCCTTAAAAATGGGGATGGGGTTCTGTGGCCTTGTCCAGATGCTGCCCATCCGGGAACAGAGAGGCTTTTTGATGACAGCTTTGCCCACGAAGACAAGAGAGCAGTCATGATTCCTGTACCCAGCAGGGCAGAAGCAGAAAAAGAGACACCCAATAGGAAATATCCCCTTTACCTTACAACAGGCAGAGTCGTTTCACATTATTTGACCGGAGTTCAGACAAGAAAGAGCGCTTCACTGGCAGCCAGAAATGTTGAATCTTTTGCCGAAATACACCCGGAAACTGCTAATCGATATGGCATTGAGAACAAGTCGCTTATCAAGATTGAATCAAAAAGAGGCAGTATTGTGGTTAGGAGCCATTTGACGGAGGCTATTAGGAAGGATACAGTTTTCGTCCCTTTTCACTGGGCTGAAAATCAAAATGTCAATCTCCTGGTATCGGATCAGCTCGATCCAGTTTGCCGTATGCCTGGTTTTAAAATAACAGCAGTGAACATAAGCCGTTTAGAATGACCATCAGCAGGACAGTGAATAATCCATAAAAAAATCAAATGACCGGGAGGCTTTTTAATGGAAAAAAAGAAATTGGTTCTTGTTGGAAATGGAATGGCAGGCGTCAGGACAATAGAAGAAATTTTAAAAGCTGCTCCTGAGAAATTTGAGATTACTATATTCGGCAGCGAGCCTCATCCCAATTATAATCGTATTCTGCTATCAAAAGTTTTACAGGGGGATACAGATGTAAAAGATATAACACTGAATGATTGGGAGTGGTATAAAACAAATAACATTACTTTATATTCAGGAGAAACTGTGGTGAAGGCAGACCCTGACAGGAAAGTTGTCATCTCTGATAAGGGAAGAGCAGAGCCTTATGATGAACTTATTCTTGCAACAGGCTCTGTGCCATTCATTCTTCCTATACCCGGATCAGATAAGGAAGGGGTTACGGCTTTCAGGGATTTGGAGGATACCGATATAATGCTGCAGGCATCCAAAAAATATAAAAAGGCGGCGGTCATTGGCGGCGGGGTGCTTGGTTTGGAGGCTGCGAGAGGCTTGTTGAATTTAGGTATGGAAGTGTCAGTGATTCACATATCACCTTATTTGATGGAAAGGCAGCTGGACGAAACAGCTGGAAAGCTTTTGCAAAAAGAGCTAGAAAATCAAGGGATGAATTTCTTGCTTGAAAAGCAGACAGAGGCCCTCATTGGGAATGAACGCGTAGAAGGATTGATGTTCACTGACGGTACAATGCTTGAAGCAGATCTGGTAGTAATGGCAGCTGGCATTCGTCCAAATATAAAGCTTGCGCAAGAGAGCGGTTTACAGGTGAACCGGGGCATCGTGGTCAATGATTATCTTGAAACGAGCATTCCCCATATATATTCAGTCGGTGAATGCGCCGAGCATAAAGGAATTCCATATGGCCTGGTCGCCCCGCTCTATGAACAGGGAAAAGTGCTGGCCAAACATATCTGTGGAAAGGAAACAGATCCCTATAAAGGTTCCGTTCTCTCTACCCAGCTAAAAGTATCGGGGGTAGAAGTATTCTCCGCGGGAGATTTTTTGGAGGATCAAGAGAAAAAAGCATTAAAAATATTCGATGACCATGAAGGAGTTTATAAAAAAATCGTCTTTCTTGGAAATAAAATCGTTGGTGCCGTTCTGTTTGGCGAGAGCCAGGATGGAAATCGTCTGTTCTCAATGATTAAAAAGCAGGCCGACATTTCTGATACGGCAAAGGTTTCCCTATTGCAGCCGATCGGGAGTGAAGAAGGAGGAAGCCATGCTGCTGAAATGAATCATGAAGAAATTATTTGCGGATGCAACGGTGTTACCAAAGGAATGATCGTTGAAGCCATACAATCGGAAGGCTGCACAACAGTAGATCAAATAAAAGCATGCACAAGTGCTTCCCGTTCATGCGGCGGCTGTAAACCACTTGTAGCTGACCTGCTTCAGCATACTATTGGCGCGGATTTCGACGCGAGTGCTCAAGAGGAGGCAATTTGCAGCTGTACTTCATTTTCGAGGGATGAAGTGGTAGAAGAAATTCGATCGAAGGGACTAACCCATGTAAAAGAAGTAATGAGTGTCCTAGGCTGGGATTCAGAAGAAGGCTGTTCTAAATGTCGACCTGCCATCAATTATTATTTGGGAATGGTCAACCCAACCTGCTATGAAGATGAACGGGAATCTCGCTTTGTTAATGAAAGGATGCATGCCAATATCCAAAAAGATGGGACCTATTCGGTTGTTCCAAGAATGTACGGAGGAGTGACAAATTCGAATGATTTGCGCAAGATTGCCGATGTCGTTGATAAATTTGCAATCCCGCTGGTAAAAGTAACAGGGGGCCAAAGGATTGATTTATTCGGTGTAAAAAAAGAGGATTTGCCTAAAGTTTGGTCCGATTTGGATATGCCATCAGGGTATGCATATGGAAAATCGCTCCGCACTGTCAAAACATGTGTCGGGGAGCAATTCTGCCGCTTCGGAACACAGGATTCCATGGGCGTTGGGATAGCACTGGAAAAGAAATTTGAAGGACTTCAGACGCCGCATAAAGTGAAAATGGCAGTATCCGCCTGCCCGAGAAGCTGTGCTGAATCAGGATTCAAAGACATAGGCTTCATTGGCATTGATGGCGGATGGGAAATCTACGTTGGCGGCAATGGAGGCACCCGTGTAAGAGGGGGAGATTTACTTTATAAGGTAAAAACAGATGACGAATTAATGGAAGTCACAGGCGCTTACCTTCAATACTACAGAGAAACGGCTAATTATTTGGAACGTACCTCCGCGTGGGTGGAACGGGTGGGTTTGGCTCACGTCCAGTCTGTTCTGGATGATAATGAGAAGAGAAAAGAGTTAAATGCGCGAATGGATGAGGCCCTATCAGTTCACAAAGACCCATGGAAAGAGATAATTAATAATAATAAAACAAAAATGGAATTGTTTGAGAATCTCGTAAGAACATAAAAGGGGGAGTTTTGTTTGGTTAATAAAAGCATCATCAAATTCCTGGTTGGCTCCGTTCAAGATTTGCCCGAAAAATTGGGGAAAACAGTGAAGGCTGGCGGAAAAGAAATCGCTGTGTTCCGGTTATCAAATGGCAAAATCCGTGCAGTGGAAAACCGATGTCCACATAAAGGCGGAGTACTGACTGAGGGCTTAGTCAGCGGAGACTCCGTTTTTTGCCCCATGCATGATTGGAAAATCTGTCTGGAAGATGGCAAAGTTCACGCGCCAGATACCGGCTGTGTCCAGACTTTTAAAACAATACTTGAGAATGAGACAGTCTATCTTATAATAGAAGAATAATAAGATCAGGCTGGAGGTTTAAGAATGAAAAAGCTGGAAGGAAAGAAAATTGCTCTATTGGGGTCTAGAAAAATCGAAGAAATAACTAAAATTGTTGAAAACCTGGGAGGTGCCGCCATCAGCAGGCCGGCGCAGGGAACTTCCCTGCGTATAGATAAAAAATTGAAAGAACATATTGGGCTTATTACATCAGGCGAGTTTGATTGGATTATCTTTACAACTGGGATCGGAGTAGAGACCTTGTATAATACCGCTCAGGAAATGGGAATGGGAGAAGAATTTATTAAGGTTCTTCGAAATTGCCAAATTGCAGCAAGAGGGTATAAAACAGTTAATATGTTAAAAAAACTGGGTGTCACACCAGAGGTACGGGATGATGATGGAAGCACAGCAGGGCTTGTCAGAAGTCTCGGAGACTATTCACTGGAACACAAGAAGGTGGCTCTGCAGCTTCACGGTGATCCTGCACCAAAGCTGATTCAATGGCTTGATGAACAGAAAGCTCAATATGAAGAAATTCTTCCCTATATTCATAATCCGCCGGAAACGGAAGTAATGGAAAAACTTCTTTCAGAGCTGCTGGAAGGGGAATTGGATGCGGCAGTTTTTACCAGCACCCCGCAAGTGAGACATTTATTGGATTTTGCGCGTGAACAGGGTGCTGAAAACCAATTGAAAGAAGTTTTCTCGCAAAAAGTAATTGCGCTGGCAGTCGGAAAAGTTACAGCACAAGCGTTATTTGATGAAGGAATTGACAGGGTTATTTTTCCGGAACACGAAAGGATGGGGAGCGCAATTGTAGAACTGTCCAGCTATTATATTAAAAACTCCGGGGAATAAAAGGAAGCAAAGGGGTGGGATTTTGAAGCAAGGGAAAGTATATTTTGTTGGTGGAGGCACTGGGGATGAAGGCTTAATTACGGTTAAAGGGTTAGCAGCCATTCAGAAAGCTGATGTAATCTTATATGACCGCCTGATAAATCCAAAACTGCTGGAATCTGCGCCTTCTCATTGTGAGCTGATTTATTGCGGGAAGTTTCCGAAACAGCATTTGCTGAAACAGGAAATCATCAATGAGATTTTAATAGACAAAGCCATAAAGGGATATAATGTAATCCGGTTAAAAGGAGGTGACCCGGGGGTTTTTGGCCGGGTCGGGGAGGAAGCGGAAGCACTGGCGGAACAAGAAATCCCTTATGAAATTGTACCAGGGATTTCTTCAGGAGTTGCCGTGCCTTTATATGCAGGAATCCCTGTGACACATCGAGAATATGGGATTTCCTTTGCGCTGGTATCCGCCCATGATAAATCCAATGAAGGGAAGCCTGATATTGATTGGAGCGGATTAGTCTCAAGCGTGGACACGGTTGCCTTTTACATGGGAGTATCCAATATTTCTTATATTGCAGATAACCTTATCCTTCACGGAAAGCCGAAAGAAACTCCAGTGATCCTTATCCAATGGGGGACATTTGGCAGACAGAAAACACTGCAGGGTACACTAGGGGAAATTGCAGAAAAAGTAAAGGAAACAGGAATACAAAATCCGGCAATTACTTTAGTTGGCGGTATTGTTCCTTTAAGAGATAAATTAAAATGGTTTGAAAACAAGCCTCTTTACGGAAGGCAGATTCTTTTAGCACGTACAGGCACTGCAAGAAGCACTTTGGCAGCACAGCTGAAAGAACAGGGGGCAGATGTGATCGAGTTTCCGAAATGGACGAAAAAAGATGTTCCTTCAAATGATAAAATACTCAATCAACTTTTCACGTATAAACGCATTTTATTCACATCCCCGGAATGCACGAATGAGTTCATTGATTTATTGATTAATAGAAATATGGATATAAGAAATGTTCGGGCCGATTTATACTGTTTGTCCAAAAAATCATTGAAAGTCTTGAAGGAACGGGGATTAACAGGCCTGCTTGCAGCTGAAATGAACTTATGTGGACCGCTTCTGATAGTGGGGAATCGGAGTTTGAATGTGAAAAAAATCCCTTATATCGAGCCGGATGGAAATCATGATATTCTCCAAACCAGTGAAACAATCCTTGATGAATCTTTTATTCCTGTTGTTGGACATATGATAAGGGAGACAACTTTAGACACCATCATATTTCCCAGCAGTTCCTCTGTCGATGCCTTTATGAAGAGTGTGGGCTATTATGGCATAGAGCCAGATGACCTGATCAAAAAGCAAACAATCGTTTGTATGGGAAAGAGTTCAGGGCAGCAAATAAACACATACGGTTATACACCTGATTCTATCCTGTCAGAACCAAATGCGTTTGAATTAGTGAACGCTTTAATTCAGGAGAAAGTGCTGGAAAGCATAAAATGATAATAAAGCTTTCCCCTGATCCGGACACCTATTTAGGTGCCGGCTTTTATTTTATTGGAAAGTCTATATTTTTCAAAAAATTATTGAAAAGGCTTACACATCATGATAATATTACAGCGTAAACGTTTTCGTTACAAGGATAATTCAGTAACTTAAAGCAGGTGGGATATGTCCTATACCATCAAAGATGTTGCCAAAAAGGCAAATGTCTCTATTGCAACAGTCTCCAGGATTTTAAATGGCCAGGGAGGTTATTCGGAAAAAACAAAATCTAAAGTTCTTAAAGTGATTGAAGAACTGGGCTATCAGCCAAATGCAGTGGCAAGGGGATTAATTAATAAGAGAACCCATACGATTGGGGTGCTTTTCCCAAAGCTATCGAGCTCATTGGTTACCGATCTGCTGGATGGCATTGAAAAGGCTGCAAATGATAACGGTTCCAGTGTGATTGTCTGTCATACTGAATCAAATGGCGAAAAAACGATGAAGTATCTTCAGCTGCTTATTGAAAAAAGGGTAGACGGAATCATTTTCGCAAGTGAAATTTTAAAGGATGAATATTATCAATTTGTAGCCAAAACCAGCATGCCGATGATTCTGCTTTCGACAGAGTCCTATGCGTACCCGGTGCCTTTTGTAAAAGTTAACGATTTTCATGCAGCATATGCAGCTGCTAAGCATTTAATCGACAAGGGTCATACCAGAATTGGGATGATAAGCGGGAACAAGGATGATATCATCGCTGGGATTCCCAGGATTGAAGGATTTAAGAAAGCTTTGACCGATCATAACATACCGCTGGGGTCTGAAAATATTGTATTCAGCAGGGGATTTACATTTCCTGATGGTGTTGATGGCTTGAAAAATCTTATCAAACTGTTTCCGGATGTAACGGCAATATTTGCAGCAAGTGATGAAATGGCTATAGGTGCCTTATCAGCAGCTTATCAGATGGGAATAAGGGTCCCAGATGAAGTGTCTGTTATAGGATATGATAACTTGAATCTTGCTGAAATGTCCATTCCGCCGCTGACAACAGTAGGACAGCCTCTCGCAAAAATGGGTGAAACGGCTGCAGAAATGCTTTTTTCCATTTTAGAAACAGGCGAAACTCCGGAAAGCCGGATTATGCCTCATAAAATCATTGAAAGAATGAGTGTGAAAGAGAGAAAATAATAACTCTCTTTTTCTCAGGTAAATTACGTAAACGTTTACGTAATTTGACCATAAAATCAAATAGGGGGATATACCATGATAAAAAAAATGACTGCAGGTGTGATGGCATTAACTTTAGGAGCATCTTTACTGGCTGGATGTTCATCTGATGGCAGTGGCGATGGTAAAGTAACGCTTGAGCTGTTCTCTAATAAATCAGAAAGCATCGAAACATACAAAGGATTGATTAAAGAATTTGAAGCGGAAAATCCTGATATTAAGATTAAATTGGATGCACCGCCGGAAGCAGAGACAGTTTTGAAAACACGACTGACCAAAAACGATCTTCCTGATATTATGTCTATCGCTGGTAATGCTACTTACGGCGAGCTTGGCCGTGCTGGCGTTCTTGAGGATTTTGCAGGGACTGATTTAGCCAAAACAGTTCAGCCATCCTATATCGACATGATCAATCGTCTTGTCGGACCTGAAACTGAAGGCACTTTCGGACTTCCGTATGCTACAAATGCGAATGCCGTAATCTACAACAAAGCGAAGTTTGAAGAACATGGCCTTGAAGTCCCGACTACCTGGGATGAATTCATCGCCAGTCTTGAAAAGGTGAAAGCTGCAGGCGACATACCGATTTACTTTACGTTAAAAGATGCCTGGACTGGCATGATTGCGTGGAACTCTCTTGGTGCTAATGTTGCTGGAGAAGATTTTGCCGAAAAGAAAAATGCCGGTGAAACATCCTTCACGAAAAAGTATGATGAAGTTGCAGACAAGATGGCTGCATTAGTCCAGTATGGACACAAGGACAATATGGGTGTCGCTTATGGAGATGGAAACAATGCATTTGCGGCCGGCAAGTCAGTTTTCTATCTGCAAGGAAACTGGGCAATCCCTGAAATACTTAAAGTAAATCCGGATATGGAACTTGGTGTATTCCCAATGCCTGTTACTAACGATCCCGCACAAAACAAACTTGTTTCAGGTGTAGATGTTCTTTTAGCAGTCAGCAAAGAAACTGAGCATAAAGTAGAAGCGATGAAGTTTGTTGAATTTATGCTGAATAAAGACACTGCTAAAAGCTACATTGACGAGCAGAAAGCTTTCTCTGCCATTGAAGGGGTTTACCAGGAAGATCCAGTCTTTGAAGGAATCAAAGCCAACTTTGAAAATGGCACGATTACAAGCTTCCCTGATCACTATTATCCTGCAGGCATGGGAGCTGAAAACCTTGTTCAGGAATTTCTGATCAAGAAAGATAAAGAAAAGTTCCTGAAGAAAATGGACAGCGAGTGGGAAAAAGTTCAAAACCGTTAAAGGCATCGGGCCAGGGAATCTAATGGATTTCCTGGCTTTCTAAAAAGGAGTTGTCATTATGAAAAAGAAAAACAGTGTGTTTCTCATCATCACGGTACCCGCTTTCCTTCTTTTCTTCATTTTCCACAGCTTTCCTGCATTGCAGGGGATTTTTTACAGCTTCACGGATTGGAAAGGGTATGGAGATTGGAACTTTGTTGGGTTAAAAAATTACTTAAATGTTTTTAAAGATGAACGGGCAGGAGATGCCTACTTATTTACTTTTAAATTTGCCATTGTTGCGACCACTTTGGTCAATATCATAAGCCTCCTTGTGGCTATCGGGCTTAACTCCAAGATTAAATTTCACAAAACGCTGCGGGCGGTCTACTTTTTGCCTTACATTCTCAGTATTTTAATTGTTGGCTTTATCTTTAATTTTATTTTTGCTCATTTCCTGCCGCAGATTGGCAATGCATTCGGATGGGAATTTCTTACATGAAATATTCTTGGAAACCCGGATCTTGCATGGATCGGGATTGTCATTGTAGCCGTTTGGCAGGCTGTGTCATTTAATACGATTTTGTATCTTGCGGGGCTGGTTACGATATCAGAGGATTTGTATGAGGCGGCAAGCATCGATGGTGCAGGTGTCTGGACAAAGTTCTGGAAAATTACGTTTCCGCTGATAGCACCATTTTTCACTATAAATATGGTGCTGTCTTTGAAGAACTTTCTGATGGTATTTGATCAGATTGTTGCCCTGACTGGCGGGGGCCCGGGAAAGTCAACCGAATCGATCTCCCTGCTTATTTACCGGGGAGGATTTGAAGGCGGAGAGTTCGCCTATCAATCAGCCAATGCGGTTATATACTTCATCGTCATCATCGTCTTTTCTGTTATTCAGCTGAAATTCTTAAATAAAAGAGAGGTGGAAAACTAATGAATCGCAAAAAAACGAGCTGGCTTGTGACCACTCTATTAATCTTAGGTTCATTGCTCATTCTTTTTCCACTGTATTTAACCATTACCATTGCATTTAAAACACCGCCTGAAATGGCAGGGAATTTACTTGCTCTTCCTAAATCATGGTCATTTGACAACTTTGCACAGGCAATCGAAATGACTAATTTCTTTAATGCGTTTAAAAATAGTGCATTCGTAACCATATTTGTTGTCATTTTTACAGTGCTAACGAACTCGCTTGTATCATATGCCATCGCCAGAAATCTTCATAAGAAGTTTTATAAGTTTCTATACTTCTATTTTTTAAGTGCAATGTTTATTCCTTTTCCAATCATCATGCTGCCTCTTGTCAAACAGACCAGTGCATGGGGAATGGATAATCTGGTTGGATTAATCATTTTGTATATTGTTTTCAACCTTTCTTTTAATGTGTTTATCTATATTGGCTACATTCGGGCCATTCCAGTTGAATTGGAAGAAGCGGCTATTATGGACGGCGCCACCACATGGGGGGTATTCTGGAAGGTCATTTTCCCGCTGCTGGCACCTATGAATGCTACAGTTGCCATCATTACGAGTCTGGGTGCATGGAATGATTTCATGCTTCCGCTTGTTCTGCTGAGCGATCGCGAAATGGCCACTCTCCCGCTGGTGCAGTACATTTTCCAGGGCCAGTTCAGCACAGATTATAATCTGGCATTTGCCTCCTATTTAATGGCACTTGCACCAATGATTATTGTGTACATCTTTGCCCAAAAATGGATTATTAGCGGCGTTATGAAGGGCTCAATCAAATAATAGAGAAAACTTTTTTGAACGGAGTTGTATAAATTGAACAAAACATGGTGGAAAGAAAGCGTTATTTATCAAATCTACCCAAGAAGCTTTAACGATTCAAATGGGGACGGGATCGGCGATATCAACGGAATCACTGAAAAAATTTCATATTTAGCCGAATTGGGGATCGATGTTATCTGGCTATCCCCCGTTTACAAATCTCCTAATGATGATAATGGCTATGATATCTCAGATTACCGCAATATTATGGTTGAGTTCGGAACCATGGAAGACTTTGACGGCATGCTGGCAAAAGCGCATGACAACGGCATTAAAATTATGATGGACCTCGTTGTTAATCATTCAAGCGATGAGCATCAGTGGTTCAAGGAATCGAGAAAATCTAAAGATAACCCGTATCGGGATTATTATATCTGGAAAAAGACGGATAATGGCGAGCCTCCTACAAATTGGGGAGCAGCATTTGGCGGCAGTGTATGGGAATATGATGAACAAACCGGAGAATATTACCTGCATCTGTTCAGCAAAAAGCAGCCTGACTTAAACTGGGAAAATCCTGTTCTCAGAAATGAAGTATATGAAATGATGCGCTTCTGGCTGGATAAAGGCATTGATGGATTCCGCATGGATGTCGTGAATTTCATTTCAAAAGATACTAGCTATCCTCAGGGGGAGATCCGGGAGGGCCACAAATATGGGGATGGCAGCAAGTATTATATGAACGGTCCGAGAATTCATGAGTTCCTGCAGGAAATGAATAAAGAAGCTCTTAGCCCTTATGATACTATTACGGTTGGCGAAATGCCTGGTGTAACAGTTGATGAAGGCAAGCTCTACACTGGCAGGAACAGAAATGAATTAAATATGGTGTTTCATTTTGAACATGTGGGCCTGGGGGACGGTCAATATGGCAAATGGGATCCACGCCCCTGGAAATTGACAGATCTGAAAAAGATTTTCAACAAGTGGCAAAAGGGTCTTGAAGAGGATGGCTGGAACAGTTTGTATTGGAGCAACCATGATCAGCCCCGTGCCATCTCCAGATGGGGAAATGATTCAGAAGAATATCGCGTAATCTCTGGTAAGATGATTGCTGTTTGCCTTCATATGATGCAGGGGACCCCTTATATTTACCAGGGCGAGGAAATCGGCATGACAAACGTTAAGTTCAATGATATCAATGATTACCGTGATATCGAAACGCTGAATGCCTACCGTGATCTTACACCGGATTCCTTAACACATGATGAAATCTTTAAAGGCATTCATGAGAGAGGCCGGGATAATGCTAGAACGCCTGTTCAGTGGGATGCCAGCCCGAATGCAGGCTTCACTGAAGGAACCCCGTGGATAAGCGTAAATCCTAATTACAAGAGAATTAACGCCGAAGCAGTTTTAAAAGATGAAGACTCGATCTTCCATTTTTATAAGAAGCTGATTCAGCTTAGGAAGCAAAATGAAGTAATTGTTTATGGAACATTTGATTTAATAATGGAAGAGGATGAGCAGATCTTTGCTTTTACGCGAACTCTAGGTAATGACCAGCTGCTTGTTATCTGCAATTTCAGTGATGGAACACCTGGCTTTAAGCTGCCGGAGCATATCCATTATTCTTCTAAGGAACTTTTAATATCCAACTTGACTGCAGATGAAAATGAAGAAATTGATAAACTGACACTCAAGCCATATGAGGCAAGAGTATATCGTTTGAAGAAATAATGATAGGGCCTGTTTAGGGCCCTTTTTTATAAGAGATGATAAAGATGAGGTGGCCCTGTGAATAAAAAATGGTGGAAAGAAGCAGTTGTATATCAAATTTACTGGAGAAGCTTTAATGATTCAAATGGTGACGGCTATGGAGATTTAAGAGGAATAATCGAAAAGCTTGATTATATCAAGAATCTTGGCATAGACGTGATTTGGCTGAATCCCTTTTATCAATCACCAGACCGGGACAATGGCTATGATATTTCAAATTATTATGTAATTATGGAAAAAGCCGGTGATATGGAAGCCTTCGATGAGCTAATCCATGAAATTCATCAGCGCGGGATGAAGGTCATTATGGATTTGGTTGTGAACCATACTTCTGACCGGCATCCATGGTTTTTGGAATCACGCTCCTCCAAAAATAATCCGAAAAGAGATTGGTATATTTGGAAGGATCCAAAGGATGGAAGGGAGCCAAATAATTGGCGATCCTATTTTGCTCCAGCCTGCTGGGAATTGGATAAAGCAACAGGACAATTTTATTATCATTCCTTTGCAGTCGAGCAGCCGGATCTTAACTGGGAAAATCCTGAATTGCGCCAGGAAATTTACAAAATGATGCGCTTCTGGCTGGATAAAGGCATTGAGGGGTTTCGAATGGATGTGATTAATCTATTGGCAAAAAGAGAAGATTTATCAGATGCTGAGGACCCTTATGATATAAGCTATCTGGCCAATAATCCGGGTATCCATGATTATCTTCAGGAAATGCATCGGGAAGTCCTTCAGCATTATGATGTGATGACAGTCGGCGAGATCCCGTTTGTTTCACCGGAAGAGGGACTGCTCTATGTGGATGAAAGCCGGAATGAATTGAATACACTTTTTCATTTTCAGGTGGCAGATGAAATGCCGGTATGGGATATGCTCAGATTCAAGGAAATCCAAACAAGCTGGTATAATGGCCTTAAGCAAAAAGGGTGGAATTCGCAATTCCTTAATAACCATGATCACACAAGACAGGTTACCCGCTATGGGAATGATGGCCAGTATCGTGACCAATCTGCAAAGCTTTTAGCAGCAATGATTCATACATTACCTGGAACTCCTTATATCTATCAGGGCGAAGAAATCGGTATGACAGGTGTGAGATTTGATTCCATCGAAGACTACAATGACATTGCTATGAAAAACAAATATCATGAAGAAGTTTCAAAAGGCCGTGATCCAAAGGAAGTCTTTGAAAGCCTTTTGCTTCTGAGCCGCGATAACTCCAGGACACCGATGCAGTGGAATGACAGCATTAACGCTGGCTTTACTGCTGGAGACCCATGGATCAAAGTAAATCCGAATTTTAGGGAGATCAACGTTGAAGCAGCTCTGAATGATCCGGACTCTATCTTTTATTTTTATAAAAAGCTGATTGAATTAAGAAAACAAAACGAGGTAATGGTTTACGGGGATTATAAGGATCTATTGCCAGATGATGAACATTTATATGTGTATACACGCTCCTATAATGATGTAACCTGGCTGATTGTTTTAAACCATGGTGACGAGCAGCAGACATTCACCTTTGATGGCTTTGCAAATCGGGAACTAATTCTTTCTAATTATCAGAATGACTTTGATACAAATGAAGAAATATTGCTTCCGCATGAAGCAAGAATTTATGAGATTCTCCGAAACTAAAGCACTGAGTGAAGAAGGAAAGAGAATCATATCAAGTTACTCCATGTGGAAATGAAGCCGGCATCCGAAAATGCCGGCTTCATCTGTTAATTCATCTCTTCGTCGCTGGTTCTCCGGTCTGTTTTATCCGGAGGAATCTTGGATAGCTGGTCCATAGGCTCCATCATAGATTCAAGGAGACTTCCTTTTACTAGGTTTTCTTCTTTAATATTATTCGGCTGAGCATTCTCGCGGTTGTCCATCATTTCACCTCATTTTATATTTTCACATAGAGTTTACTTTCAGCTTTGTGATTATTCCAAAAACCGAAAAGTCATAGGTTAAATTCCCTCTCAATGGAAATAATGGAATTTAAAAGATCTTTTGGAGAAAACCATGACCAATATATTATTAATTGCAGCACTGGCTATGATTTCCTTATTATATATTTTTTTATTATTTATGCTGGTTATCGGCTGGCGCTGGATCATGAAGCGGGCAGTGAAGCAGGCAGGAAAAATTATTATGACTGACAGCTATCAGGAAAACCTCATAGAACTGATTCCCGGTTTTAAGCATATGGGCATTCAAAATGCGCTTGAAAATAACCTGCGGGCCGAAACAGGTGATGTTCTGCACCGCCCCTTTGGCTCATCGAAAAAATGGCCGCATTTTGAAGAAATTACGTTTATCCCTGCACAGACATCACCTTTCCCCATTGACGGTGAGGAAGATGTTGATGTGAAAGTGACCATTGGTCCAAAAGCGAAAAAGCCGATGAAAATCAAAATCCCCCTGATGATTAGTGGAATGGCCTTTGGAATCGCTTTGAGTGAGCAAGTAAAAATTGCATTAGCCACAGCTGCCAAGAATACAGGAACAGCCATTAATTCAGGTGAAGGCGGGATTCTCCCAGAAGAGCTTGAAAGTGCGGGGAAGTATATTCTTCAGTTCTCCAAGACGGAGTGGGGTAAGGAAGAAAAAACTATTAAAAGGGCAGACATGATTGAACTTAAGCTGGGTCAGGGAGCTACACTTGGAATGGGCGGCAACATCTCCCCTGAAAATTTAACCGGTCGTGCAAGGGAAGTCATGGGATTAAAGGAAAATGAAACTGCCCATATAATGGAACATTTTTTTGAAAAACAGACATTGAAGGATTTAAAAGAGCTGGTGGATGAGCTGCGTAAAATGTCCGGAGGTGTCCCGATCGGCGCAAAAATAGGGGCAGGCGGAAAGATCGAAGATGATATTGATCACTTAATCGAAATCGGGGTGGATTTTATCGCGGTTGATGGGGGACAAGGGGCTTCTGTCGGTGCACCTCCCTTACTGGCAGACGATTTTGGAATACCAACCCTGCATGCTATCACCCGTGCCTCAAATCATCTTGAAAAAAGAAAAAAGAAGGGGGATATCAGCTTAATTGTTTCTGGCGGCCTTTTTACACCAGGACACTTTTTAAAAGTCCTGGCGCTTGGAGCGGATGCGGTTTATCTGGGATCTGTAATGCTGTTTACTGTTTCTCATAAACAAACATTGAATGCTCTTCCTTTTGAACCGCCAACACAGGCTGTCTGGAACCAGGGGAAATTCAAAGATGTATTTAAAACGGAGGATGGGGCTAAGTCGGCGGAAAAGTTCTTGACCGCGAGCACCGAGGAAATCAAAATGGCGTTAAGAGCCATGGGGAAAAAGTCATTAAAAGAATTATCGAAGAAAGATCTCGTTTCCTATGATGAACTCACGGCGAAAAGGATCGGAATCCCTTTTTCCTTTGAACCATGGGAGGATAAATCTAAGAAAGCATAATAACAGCCTGGCACTTGTGAGCCAGGCTCTTTTTTTATTCATCAATATCTTTCTTAACTTTTGATTTTTTCTGCGGCTGAAACCGATGCGGATTTTGTGTTCTTAAATATACTGGCCTTAAAGGCTGAAATGGGAATCTTAGAAACGAATCTTTCAAGTCCCGATATCTGGGCGGATAAAACGGCTCCATAAAAGGTCTCCCGAGAGATGTAAGCCTGATCATATGAGTTAACAAAATACAGGAACAGAACAGCACACCTACAAAACCCCATAAATTCGCGAATATTAAAAACGGAAATCTTAGAAATCGGATGGTATTATTCATCTTATATACAGGTGTAGTAAAAGCGGCAAGAGCTGCAAGTGCGATAAAGATTAACAGGACATTACTTGTCAGCCCTGCCTGCACAGATGCTGTCCCAATGACAATCCCTCCTACGATACCGATTGTCTGACCAACTTTCGTAGGCAATCTGGCTCCAGCCTCTCTTAAAAGCTCTATTACCAGTTCAAGCATTAACGCTTCATAGAAAGGAGGCAGAGGAATATGCTGTCTTGAAGTCACCAGTGTTCCTAATAAATCCGTGGGGATGAGCTCCATATGGTAAGTAAGAGTTGCAACATAAATGGACGTGATCTGTATGGAAAAAATAACAGAAAAGGCCCGCAATATTCTGGCAAAAGAAGCGATAGTCCAATTTAAAAAATAATCTTCAAAGGAGCTGAAGAATTCAGAAAACGTTGTAGGGGTAATCAGCACATGCGGTGACCCATCTATGGCAATCACGACTTTTCCTTCAGCAAGGACAGCGGCTGCCCTGTCCGGTCTTTCTGTATCCAGCAGCTGAGGGAAGGGAGAATTCTTATTATCTGAAATGAGCTGTCCAATATAAGAACTGTCAGTGATTTCATCAAAATCGATATTTTCGATTCTTTCTTTTACCATGCTTACATAATCTGTATTCGTAATTCCGTCAATATAGAGAACGGCCACCGCTGTTCTGGATATGCTTCCAATTATATATTCCTCAATGATCAGTTCAGAGATGGGCAGTCGTTTGCGGATTAAATTCAAATTATTCTCCAGAGACTCGACAAAGGCTTCCTTTGCTCCGATAACCGTTTGCTCGACTTCCGGATGTGTTATCTCCCTGACATATGAACATTTAGCAGCCATAAAAGCCGCTTTTTGCTTTTCGGCTTCTGATGTAACCATCACATAGCCATTCAAAAGCATATGTTCTGCCTTTGAAAGATCTTCACAAAATTGTATGCTTGCAGATGGCAAAAGTTTTTTCAAATCATCAATTTTGTTGAACTCACCCTGAAGAAGCTGAGGGAGCAAACTTTTTGTGATCATTTTTTGGTCAATCAGTGTTTTGAAATAAGTAAAAGAAAAACAGAGGCTAGTTTGTCTGTTGCTATAATGTACTTTTTGAAAATCATGAGATCGTGAAAGCGACTTTTCCAGATCGTCAAGTTCGATCTCTGACAGAGGTCTCTTCTTTTTTAACTCTTTTTTCATTCAGCAATCACCAGTTTTTTCGGCATTAAGTGTAGTGTTTCCGTTTTTGGAAAGATTATGAATGATTAGAAGGGAATAGCCAAAAAAAGCCTCCCTCAGATTGGGGCAGGCCGTGAATTATACCGGTTCTTCTTCCAGAGATTTAAAGCAGGATAAAACCAGCTTTTCCAGATTCTCAAATTCTTTGGCATCCATAAATGCTATGCATCTGTTCAAAGATTGGATTGCGCTTTCAATGAGAAATTTTCTTGGTTTTTTCGAATGAATCATTTCTTCCTGGATAAAGTCCAGAAGATCCATACAATCGTTCTGATCTTCCTGCTTGATGGATTTCTTCAAAGTCAATATGGATTTGCAGAGAATATGCAGATTCCTATGATCTGTCTGCTGGAATCTGTTTTCAATAAGTTCAGGCTTCAGCAGGTAATCACCGGCAGAACTGACCTCTTCAACAACCCTCCTTATCCTTTCTACACTATAACGGACGACAGGATTAATGCTTGAAGAGAATTCAAAGAATTTTGTATAGTATTTTACGTTATGATGGAGGATGCCAAGGAACATAACGGCACAGTCCAGTAAATAGGGTTTCTTGTCCTCACCAAAGATTTCAATAAATCGTGTGAAAATCCAATTCACCATTCTAAGCTGGCCTTCCTTAATAAACTGCTTGAGCTCAGTGTCATTTGACACAAGTACTTCTTCAAAAAGGGCAACCAGCTTATTGGTCCGATTCATATTCATTTGTAATTCGATCTGCTGAGTGAATACTTCTATGCTGCTTGGGTCCTGGCCAATAAGAAGTTTATCGCGCTCTGATTCCATTTTTTCATGCAATGTTTTAAAAATGGAGATAAGAAGCTCGTTTTTTGAAGAAAAATAATTATAGAAGGTACCCTTAGAAATCCCGCTGTAATCTAAAATATCCTGAATGGATGTAGCCTGAAAACCTTTCTCCAGGAATAATTGATGTGCTTTTTTTATAACATGCATTTTCCTGTTATTCATCTATAATCACCTGTCATTTTATTTGAACTATGTGTATAACTTAATAGTACCTCATTGAATTAATTTACACAAACCCTCTATTTTAGAAGTGTTTTTTTGTTGCAAAAGTTGAACTCATAGTATATTATATGATTTGTGTGTAACGCAAGTATAAAAGAATGAACTGTTAGTACAGGAGGAAATGTAATGGAACAAGCAATAAATAATAAAACAGATAAACCGCCCTATGGGATTCTGGCTGTTTTAATGATTGGGGCATTTATTGCCTTTTTGAATAATACATTGTTAAATATTGCCTTGCCATCTATTATGGCAGATTTAGAAATTGAAGCGGCAACAGTGCAGTGGCTGACTACCGGCTTTATGCTGGTTAATGGTATCTTGATCCCGGCTACTGCCTTTTTAATCGAAAAATATACAGTCCGAAGGCTGTTTATTGTGGCAATGGGACTATTTACAATCGGTACGCTTGTAGCGGGTGTTGCTCATGCATTCCCGGTATTGCTTGCAGGCAGAATGCTGCAGGCATCAGGATCGGCTATCATGATGCCTCTATTGATGAATGTTATGCTGATTAGCTTCCCGGTGGAAAAACGCGGAGCAGCTATGGGTGTATTTGGATTGATCTTAATGTTCGCTCCTGCAATTGGGCCGACTCTTTCAGGATGGATTATTGAACATTATGATTGGAGAATGCTATTCCATTTCCTTTCACCGATTGCGGGTGTCATTTTAGTTCTAGGGGCCGTCATGCTGAAAGACAAAAAGGAAAAAGTGAATATCCGTCTGGATATGTTTTCTCTTGTTCTATCAAGTGTAGGGTTTGGCGGAATACTTTACGGGTTCAGTTCTGCAGGGAACAGAGGCTGGGACAGCCCTCATGTGTATTTAACAATTGCAGTCGGAGTCATAAGTTTGGTTTGGTTTATTTTAAAACAAACCAAATCAGAACGTCCGATGCTTAATTTTGGTGTATATAAGTACCCGATGTTTGCATTATCGTCAGCTATCAGCATGACGGTAAATATGGCGCTATTCTCAGGAATGATTCTGATTCCGATTTATGTTCAGACATTAAGGGGGATTTCACCTTTGGATGCAGGATTGATGATGCTTCCAGGTGCCCTTGTTATGGCTGTGATGTCGCCATTAACCGGAAAGCTGTTCGATAAAATCGGAGGCCGGATTTTGGCGATCATTGGGTTAGCCATTACAGTAGGAACTACGTATGTATTCAGCAGGCTGACTCTGGAAACAACCTATACTCAGCTGATTATACTCAACTCAATCAGGATGTTCGGGATGTCCATGGTCATGATGCCAGTTTCAACAAATGGACTTAACCAGCTGCCTAGAAGATTATATCCTCATGGAACGGCAATGAACAACACCCTTAACCAGGTGGCAGGTGCCATTGGCACAGCCTTATTGGTAACAGTTATGTCAACAAGAACGGAAACGCATGCTGAGGAAATCGCGAAAGAAGCGATGAAAGGCGGGGCTATGGCTAATGGCAGCCAGATGACTGAAGCTGCTGTGGCGGAAATGCAGCAGCAGGTATTAATGAAAGCCATGCTTGAGGGAATAAACGACGCTTTCTTCGTAGCAACTTTCATCGCTGCAGCTGCACTGCTTCTGGCTTTCTTCATTAAACGCGCAACACCAATGGAAGACGCGGTTGAAGAGCCAAAGCAGGAGAATATGGTGCCTAAATTGGCAAAAAGTTAATTGCTGGAGGGGATCTTAGGATTCCCTCTTTTTTTTGAAGATATAAATAAAAAGCCTGGAATGCTTTTTGAGCATTGCAGGCTTTCTTATTATCTATTTTTTCCAACTAATTTAATTGATTGATGTCCGCTGTGAGGGTGAGGAGAAAACAAAATATAATCCAGATACAGAGCTTCCAGCTTTCGGTCACTTAAATTAAACAAACTGTGATTATGCTGGAATTTAGATAGAGATAATAATTTGCTGATTAATGTTTCTCTGTTTAGTGGCATATAATGAACCCTCCCTTTTGTTAGTCTTATTTTAATTCATATTTATCCGATTAGTCAAGTAGGACTTGAAATTTGTCTGTCAATTATGAGCAATTAACACTTGGACTGCTCTCAATCCCAAAACCAAATTGATAAAAAGAATCACTAAAACACAATTGTAAATTAGCTCATCATGTTGCCAAAAAACGTCTTCAGCTAACACCGTGTAGCAGAAATGATGGTCTGCTTCATCACCATCAACAAATGATTCTTAAACCTTAGTAGGAAGATATTTCCAAATCTCATCTGCATTAGGTTTCATCTCCAGCCTTGGTCTTTACATTCTGAAAGTAAAAGGGATTTATGTTCCGGCACTTGATACAGGTGCTATTGCTATGATCATCTCAACTTTATCATTGGTTGGAATCTCCCTCATCACAAAACCGGCATCTAGCCCAATTTTTGAAGATAAGCCCAGTCAGGCTGCTAAAACCGATCCTGCTGCAGCTAACTTTTCATAGCCTAAGAAAACGTCTGCAATCCGCAGGCGTTTTTAAATAGGTAAAAAGGTACAACTTAACTTGTAGAATGGCAGGAATACCTTACTTCGCTGGGGAATACAATTAGAAAATGGAAACAGCTTCCTAAATAGAGAAAAGAAGCTAATATTAAAAAAGCTGGGGGAAAAATGACTAAGCGAAAATGGGGAATAGCACTTTTGTTTATTGTCTGTTTCATAGGATTAGCCGGGTGTTCAGGAAAAACTGCCGGCGATAATGAGCCGAAGAAAAAGGCCGCGGAAGAGAAGTCTAAAGAAGATAAGACAAAAGAGGAGGCAAAGGCAGAGGAGCAGGCTAAAGAGGAAGAAAAGAAGGAAGAAATAAAGCCGGTTGTGGTTAATGTCATCGATCCTGATGCAAAAACAGTGCTAAAGACCTTCAGCCCTGCTGAAATGGGATTTGGTGAGGATGATGAAAAATATAAAGCAGATCTTTCCCAATGGGCCAAGGAAATAGCGCGAGGAACGGATACAATAAAAGGCTATGACCAAAGGATGACCCTTGACAAAATTGGTCCCGATGGCAATATCATTAAAGGGCAGCCTGAGATTATTCTTGAAGAAAGCGAATTAGTGGATAAGATTTTCGCTGCTTCTGTAAGCGGCGGGGATGTTGAGCTGCCGCTCTATGTTTCAGAAAGCGGTTATGATCCTGCTGATGTACCTCATTTAGGAGAAGTAATCGTCGCATCCTATAGTACCAATTTTAACAGCGGCGTGGCAGGCAGGACAAAAAACATTGAACTCTCAGCAGAAGCCATCAATAATATCATTCTTGGTGAGGGAGATCACTTTTCTTTTAATACAACAGTGGGGCCCAGTGATGAAGCACATGGGTATCAGCCTGCAGAGGAAGCCATTAATGGCAAGCTCGTAATGGGGATTGGGGGCGGTATTTGCCAAACATCCTCCACTCTATACAACGCTGTTGATAAAGTCGGGGTCAGTTATGTAGAAAAACACCACCATTCTGTAACGGTGGGTTATGTCCCAAAGGGCCGGGACGCAACCGTTTCATATGGAGGCAAAGACTTCAGGTTTGAAAACACAACCGGCATCCCGCTTCTTGTAAAAGCAAACTTCGGAAATGGTGTCTTAACAATTGAAATCAGAACAGCAAAAAAGTATGAGGGAATGCTTAAGAAAGCAGTTTAACTGCATCAGGCACCTAAGACTTATTTCCGGTTTAGGTGCCTGAGCTGTTTTTAATGCACTGAATAAGTTATGGAAAAATAAGCAAATAGCGGAGGGGTTTGTCCACACCATTCCAGTCACTTTTAATACAATAATATAGAAGATCTCCTCCCTAAGGATCTTTGGTCTGCATAGTCGCCGCTAATCTGCCAGCCGGATTAGCGGCATTTTTTTGTATTATTATGAAAATAATAGCGAAAGAAGGAGAATTTTCTGTAAATATCTGAAGATCTAGGTAAAAAGTACCTGACTTACCAGTTGTGTTCATGATAAATTATAAGTAGAATATCCTATCATATCTGGAAATGAGGAAAAGGCATGAAATTATCTGTGGCAAAAAAACTGTTCCTCGGGTTTTTGTCTGTCCTTTTATTATTTGGTCTTGTCGCCGGTTTATCGAATTATGAACTCGGTAATGTTAACAGAAATTATCAAAGTTTAATAGAAGATAATGTCTCTGAAGTGATGCTTGTAAAAACTCTGAAGGCAGAACTTATGAATGAAGCAGGGGGGATACGAGGCTATCTCCTGACAGGTGATTCTACATATCTAAGTGACTATGAAAGTTCCCGCAAGAGGATGGAACATCATATCAATAAACTGAATGAATTAGCCGGCAATAAGAAGGAGAAGGAATTGGCCAAAGAGCTGGAAGTGCTCCATAATCGCTACCAGAGTATTATTGACAAAGAAATTAAGTTTAAGCTTGAGGAAAATAGTGCTTATATGTCATTAGTTGAAACCTCCGATAAACAGGTCAGCCAGGATTTTAACAAAAAAGCGGATGAACTTGTAAAATTTTATGAATCCCAATTAGATGCCGGGATAAATGAAACTGTCTCGGACGTTAAATTCTCTCAGACGATTACTTTAATTATTACGATTACAGCCGTTTTTGCCGCCATGCTGATCGCTTATTTTATTAGCAGAATGATATCCAGGCCGATTAATCTGGCTGCAGCAGCAATAGACAGAGTGGCAGGAGGAAATTTAATTCAGACCTCTATTAAAGTAAAAAACCGGGATGAAATAGGAGCGTTTATTTTATCATTAAATAAGATGGTCCAGGATTTGAGGTCTGTAGTCAGCCAGGTAAGAAGCACATCAGAACAAGTCGCATCAAGCAGTGAGCAGCTGGCTGCAAGTGCAGAAGAAAGTTCTTTGGCTTCAGAACAGGTAGCAGCTATTTCGCAGAAAAATGCCCTTGGGACTGAACAGCAGCTTCACCGTTTCAGAGAGGTATCTTCTTCAATGGAGGAGATTTCTTCCGGAATGCAGCAGATTTCTTTAAGCAGCGAGCAGATGCTTGAAGCAGCGGAAAAGGCAGACTTTTTAACTAAACAAGGCACTAATTCAGTCGATAATGTTGTAAGGCAAATGAATGAAATAAATACTACAGTAGGCAGTGCTGCTCAGCATATTTATACGCTCGAATCACGATCAAAAGAAATCAGCAATATCGTGGAATTGATCACGAATATCGCAGAACAGACAAATTTGCTTGCACTCAATGCAGCCATTGAAGCTGCAAGGGCAGGTGAGCATGGGAGAGGCTTTTCGGTTGTCGCTGACGAGGTCCGTAAACTGGCAGAAGGTTCCAAGCAATCTGCCATTCAAATTCAGCAAATGATAGGGCTTGTTCAGGAAGAAACAAAGCAGGCCGTTCTGGCAATGGAAAAAGGAAATGAACAGGTAAGGGGTGGCCTCGAAGATACAATGGAAGCAAGTGCAGCTTTTGCTGAGATCGCCCATTCAATGGGTGATGTAACATACAAAGTTGAAGAAGTCTCATCCTCTGTGGAAGAACTAACTGCCTTAACCGCCCAGATTATTGAGGTCATGTCCAATGTGCAGGATATTTCAGAAAAAAACGCAGCGGCTTCACAGGAAACTTCAGCCGCAACAGAAGAGCAGCTCGCCACCATGGAAGAAGTATCATCATCAGCAGGGGCTCTTGCAAAACTTTCTGAAGAATTGCAGGAAGTTGTTTCTAGATTTAAATTATAAAAGGGACTTAGCTGAGTCCCTTTTGAATTGTACTATAAAACTTTAATGGTTAATGGATACAGATATGGAATAAGCGGCTCCTCAATTTCTTTCCATTCCTTAATTTTAATCATTGGCAGCTCTGTCCCATTATAGGCTGCCTTATTTATGACTCCGCTAACTATGACCCACATATTATCATAGAGTTCCGGAGCTTCCTCCATTTCTGAAAGAAAGCCAATCATACTTGCATCTGCCACACAATGCGTAATCAAAAACCTCGAAATGACAAGCTGATTGGAAGCAAGTCCTTCTTCTTTATAAATAAATCCCTGAAATTCAATCTCCCTGCCAATGAATTTATCAATATCCTTACTGATTTCCTCATAATACAAGCTAAAAACTTTATCATCCATCTTAATAGCAGAAGCCGAATAAAGGTCCTTTTTTAATTGCTCAAACTCTTCATTGGATATTTCCTCTGCTTCTTCATTTACAGATAGGTCATGCTCCAGCTCCCCGGCTTCTGCAAGCTCTTCTTCAAAAGATTGATCTTCAAGGTCAGAGTCTGATTCATCAGAGATTTCCGATGAATTCACCTCTTGTTTTTGATTGCCAAGTATGGCCAGCCCGCCTTTTTTTTCAGCAATGGAAGCATCCAGCGTCTTTGCAGGCAAGAAGAATCCTGTTAATAACGGAAATAATATAATGGAATATGACAGCAGCTTTTTCACTGTAAACTGTGTATCTCCATGATCATCATGATGAGAACAGGTATGAGAATCATGATGGCAGCAGTCCTGACCTTGATGGTGTTCGTGAACAGCTTCTTCTCTTTTGGAAGTCCAGATCCTGGTAATCTGAATAAAAAATAAAAATAAAAACAGTATGGAAAGAGATTGACTTAAACGGACAAATTTCGGATTAATATACTTGGTTATGTCGCCTGTATAATGAAGCTGAAAAATCAGCCCGCAAAAAGCCAGCAGAATCAGCGCCCTCTAAAAGCGTCGACCTCTGAGCATAGTGACAAAACATAAGCAAAACCCATCATGATCAGCAAGGATACTACCGGATTATCAGCATTTTGCAGAAGTGTTTTTGCCGGCATATAGACTTGTACAATTGAAGCTAAAAAAGCACCAATAATCAAATATTTGGCCATGTCAAAAAATTCATCGATGGAATGGGTCAGCATCGACCAAATCCGATCCAGGAAAGAACGATTGTTCGAGCTGCTGTGGGGTAAATGAAGATTTTCCTTTAATAGCCCGGATTTAAAGAAGATGCTCACACTAAAGGCAACTATAATGGCAACTAGGAATCCAAGTCCATTTCGTAAGCCCGCCATTTCAAAATCGTTTCCAAAAGCCATGTATGTAGAAGCAATGACGATGGGATTAATCAAGGGCCCAGTCAGCATAAAACCAATTGCTGCATATACTGGAACCCCCTTAGACATAAGCCGGCGGATGATGGGGACAATTCCGCATTCACACGCTGGAAAAAGTGCGCCAGCCACACAGCTCATCACAACAGCAGCCGCTCTATTTTTCGGAATCCACCTTTTTATATGGTCTTCTGTAACGGCATTTACCCGATCTCTGTCAGCTGAAATTGCTCATTTAGGAATAACCGTCAATGCGATTAATCCTGGTCCCACCGACTCTACATGGATGAATGAGGAGATAAGAAATCACCTTTCGCCTAAATTTCCAGCCGGCAGAATCGGCCAGCCTGAAGACGCAGCTAATCTGGCAGCATTTCTGGCAAGTGAAGATTCGAAGTGGATAACAGGGCAGGTGATTCATTCCGAGGGAGGATTCATTCGCGGTTAAACTAAAGGCAAGTGACATTTATTTAACAAATCTTGCTATTTATATCATTTTCGATACAAAATACTCAAAAGGGTTTATGGATCTCCTCCAAATGTGTATAAATAGAAGTTAGTAGAGGGGAGAGACCTATGTTAAATTTATTAAATGACCCTGATTTTGTGCAAAAGTGTGAAACTGCTTCCCCGCTTGAAATGGTTAAACATATAACAGGCGGCAATATTAGAGGATTGGAAAAAATCGCTTTGGGTACGCTTGCAAACAGAAAACAGCTGCCGCCTAATGTTGTGAATGTCCTGATCGTTTATTTCTTCAGCACGTTTGCCAATAAAGTATATGACCGGAATGACCTTGCCAGGCTTTATGATTACTGGGCATCGAATCAAGTATACAGTTTTGGAAAAGCACAGGAAATGACTGCCGAAGATATGGAAAAAGTCCTCGCTGGCTTAAAATAATAGATTAAAATAAAAAGTTCATCTCAATTGGATGAACTTTTTTGATAAAACCTATTTCTTTTTATTGCTGTATGCACCTTCTATAGTCTGTTTCATCATTTGATGTCCAAGCACCGCAACGCCTGCTGCAACGATTCCGTTAAGGAGCCCTTCAAAAGAAAAGCCAAATGCCAGGCTGCCTGCGGAAACAGAAATGATTACAAGAATCCATACGATGGACCAATCAGGAATTTTTGGTGTCTGTTTCAATGCATACCCAATTACCCACAAGGCTGGGACCATCATGTAATAATTCTGGTTTAAAAAATCCAGTAAGTTCAATCCATTCACCTCCTGATCCTGTTTTCTATATTTTATGAATGCATCATATAATGTGTTTGTCTGATTGTCTAAAATGGTAGATATATCTCGATGGATTTACACATTTTGGAATCCGCGGAAGACGAAATAGTTTGAAAATTCCTTTTGCAAACGGGTGGTATAGTTGACATTCCTTCCTATAAGTGCTAAATTTGAATCAGCCGTTATGCATCGTGTTATATTTTGCTAGCTGCTTTTTCAACCGTTAGGCAATGGTCTGGATGAGTAATGAACGTAAAGTTATAAGCGTGTATATGGTGAATTTACACATGGCTTTTTCTAGCCAATAGGAGGATTTTTTTCATGAAAAACGGTAAAGTAAAATGGTTCAATGCTGAAAAAGGTTTCGGTTTCATCGAAGGTGAAGACGGAAACGACGTATTCGTACATTACTCTGCTATCCAATCTGAAGGTTTCAAATCTTTAGAAGAAGGCCAAGAAGTTTCTTTCGAAGTTGTTGAAGGTGCACGCGGACCTCAAGCAGCTAACGTAACTAAACTATAATTGACAGACCCATACAAAAAAAGCCTGGCCAATCGGTCAGGCTTTTTTATTTTGCGTTAACTGCAAGAAAGTACTTGAAGTTTATCGAGTTTCCTGTATAATTTTCAAACGTAAGTTATTTCAGAATAATTTCATATAAAATTACTTATCAAGAGAGAGACGGAGGGACTGGCCCAAAGATGTCTCGGCAGCGGGCTCAATAGAGCGCTGTGCCAAATCCAGCAAGCATAGGTGCTTGGCAGATAAGAAGAGAACGATTGATTTGTTAAGATCTCTTCTTGCTTGAAGAGGTCTTTTTATTTAGCTGGAAAATCCATTCGGAGAGGAGAATTTCAAATGAAAAACAAGGGCAATCCCTGGGCTTTATTGCCGCTTTTTGCTTTCCTTCTTATTTTTATAGGAAGCGGCATAGCAACAGGAGATTTCAATAGCATTCCAATCATTGTCATTGTATCCGCTACAGCCGGAATAGCACTGTCAATGAACAGAAAAAAGCCATTCATGGAAAAAGTAGAGATATTCACGAAAGGGGCCGGACATCCTGATATTATATTAATGTCCATTATTTTTATCCTGGCAGGGGCCTTTTCTGGTACGGCTAAAGGTATGGGTGCAGTTGATTCAACCGTGAACCTTGCACTCTCTTTTATCCCGCAGAATCTGCTTATGGTCGGAATTTTTATCATTGCATGCTTTATTTCATTATCTATGGGAACATCCATGGGGACAGTTGTAGCTCTCGCTCCAATTGGTGTAGCCCTTTCTGCAGAGACCGATATTTCCGTCGCATTGGCCATGGCAGCTATAATAGGCGGTGCCATGTTCGGGGATAATCTTTCCGTCATTTCTGATACGACCATTGCAGCGGTCAGGACTCAAGGAACGAGAATGACCGATAAATTCCGTGTGAATTTCTTAATCGTCCTGCCTGCTGCATTGCTTACGGCTTTGATTCTTGGGATTTTAACAGCAGGTCAGGAAAGCGTGGTAACCAGCGGGGATTACAGCTTTTTGAAAGTAGTCCCTTATCTTGGCGTATTGGCTGCAGCTTTGCTTGGCATGAATGTCATTCTTGTGCTTAGCGGGGGTATCCTTCTTGCAGGGCTGATCGGAATTGCAGACGACAGCTATACCTTTGTTTCATTCCTGCAAATGATTGCTGAAGGAATGGCTGGTATGCAGACCCTTGCGATCATTGCCATCCTCATTGGCGGATTGGTTGAGATCATCCGGGGTAATGGCGGAATCGATTACTTGCTTCACATGGCTACAAGCAAAATAAAATCTCGCAGGGGAGCTGAATTTGGTATTGCGTCACTTGTCACCCTGACAAATTTATCTACAGCCAATAACACAATTGCCATCATTATTGCAGGGCCGCTTGCCAAAAAAATTGCAGATCAATATGAGATTGACCCACGTAAATCAGCAAGTATTCTTGATATATTTGCCTGTTTTGTACAAGGGACTATCCCATATGGGGCACAGATGCTGGCTGCTTCCGGGCTCGCTGCCATTTCGCCGGTGAGCATCATGGCATATTCCATTTATCCAATATTAATTGGCATTTGCGGTGTTATTGCCATTTTGATTAACTTCCCTAACCTAAAAAAGCAATAGATGAAAGAGCCTTTGTTGGGCTCTTTTTCTTTTCGAATAATGCTATGTTTTGGAAATAATCTCTGATATAATTAGAACGAATGTTCTGTCAAATTTTGCTGAGCCATTGCCGTTTTTTGATTTGGTATAATGGTAACATTGCAGAAAGAATCTCAGGCAAGGAAAAGAGGGTGTTAGATATGAAATTTATCCATACCGCTGATTGGCATTTGGGCAAGCTGGTCCATGGTGTATATATGACCGGAGATCAGCGTCATTTTTTGCATCAATTTATTGATGTGGTAGAGGAAGAAAAGCCGGATGCAGTCGTTATTGCAGGAGACTTATATGACCGTTCCGTACCTCCGACTGATGCTGTAGAATTGCTGAATGAAATCCTTTTTAAAATAAATGTAGAGCTCAATACACCTGTGGTTGCCATAGGAGGAAACCATGACAGCGCTGAAAGGCTGTCCTTTGGTAGCTCCTGGTACAAACAAAGCAAGTTCTACCTGTCTGGAAAACTGGTAAATGATTTTAGGCCCATACATATTAATGGTGTGAACTTTTATCTGGTTCCGTATGCTGAACCCGGAATGGTCAGGCATTTGCTTGATGACGACCGTGTGCATTCCCATGATGATGCAATGAAGGCAATTGTGAACAGAATTGAAGAGTACCTGAATCCAAATGAACCGAACGTTCTTGTCGGACATGCTTTTGTATTGGGCGGTGCTACCAGTGATTCGGAAAGGACCCTCTCTGTCGGAGGATCAGGCTGTGTCCATTCAAGCAGCTTTGATCCTTTCTCCTATACGGCACTTGGTCATTTGCATAGTCCTGATGCCATAAAGCATGACAAGATCCGCTATTCAGGCTCCCTCTTAAAATATTCTTTTTCCGAAGCTAAACAGGAAAAATCCATTTCTATTTTAGAAATGAAGGAGAATGGTGAATTTGACTTGCGTACTCGTTCATTAAAGCCTAAAAAAGACTTGAGAGAGATCGAAGGGCATCTGGATGAACTGATGGATCCAGCTTTCTATGAAAAACAGAACCTTGATGACTATCTGAAAATCACCCTTTTTGATGAAGGCGCATTGCTTGATCCAATTAATAAGCTGAGACAGGTCTATCCAAATGTTCTGCACCTGGAAAGAAGGATAGCCGTTACAGATATGAAGAAAAAAAGCTCCTTCCTCTCGATGAAGGAAGAGAGGAAGGAGCTTGATCTGTTTAAACAATTCTATGAACAAATGACCACTTCCGAATTTACAGAAGATAAACAGAGGGTAATGACCGATGTGATCGAAAAAGTGCTTAGGGAGGAGGCCATGAAATGAAGCCATTAAAATTAACGATGCAGGCGTTCGGCCCCTATGCAGACAGTGAAACCATTGATTTTACCGAACTTGGAAATCGGACCATGTTTGTCATCTCCGGAAAGACGGGTTCAGGCAAAACCACGATTTTTGACGGCATCAGCTATGCCATTTATGGAAAGGCAAGCGGGGAGGATCGGAATGGCCCCGAACTTCGAAGCCAGTTTGCCAAAAATAATACATTAACCGAGGTTTCCCTCGAATTCATTTTAAGAAATAAAAGGTATCATATTACAAGATCTCCCCAGCAGGAAAAGAAAAAAGAGCGCGGCAATGGCACAACAACAGTGAGTGCAAAAGCAGAACTGTATATGTATGGTGAAAATGGAGAGCAAAAGCTCCTGGCTTCAAATGTCAGGGATGTTGATGAAAAGATAAAAGAAATTATGATCATTGACAGCAATCAGTTCAGGCAAATTCTGATGATTCCCCAGGGAGAGTTCCGAAAGCTCCTGACTTCTGAAAGCAAGGATAAGGAAATCATTCTGCAGCGGTTATTCCATACTCAAATATATAAGCGCATCGAAGAAAAACTTAAAGAAGATGCAACTGAATTAAAAAGAACGGTAGAAGAACAGATTAAATTGAGAGATCAGTATTTTAATCATGTGCAGGCTGTATACAGCGGGGAACTGAAATCTTACCTCGAAGCAGGAAGTGTTAATGACACCCTGCTAATGCCGCTTCTTGCAGATGAAATTAAGGAGATGGCAGAAGGTCTTGCTGAGCTGACAGAAGAAGGAAGGAAAAAGAAGGAACAGAGAGATCATCTTCAGCAAAAGCTCTATGAAGCAGAAATGGTGCTTAAGCAGCTGAAGACGAAAGAAGAGCTAAAGCAAAGGAAAGAAGAGCTCGAGGGATTAAAGGAGCAGTACATTGCAAAAGAGAAGGCGATAGCTCTTGCCCAGAAAGCAGCCCTGCTCAATCAGCAGGAGCAGCACTGCCATGTTCTGAAGAAAGAATTGGATGCGGCAAACGCTGACCTTAATGTTCTTCAGAAAAATATCAGCAATCTTGAAACGCTCCTAAAAGAAAAACAAGATAAATGGGAATCTGAAAAAAACCGCGAGGAAGACAGAAAAAAGGCTGCAGAACAGGTTAATCACCTGCAAAATATGAGAGAGGATATTCTCTCTTTTGCAGAAGTGGAGAAGCTGGTTCTTTCTCTTGAAGAGAATCTGGAAAAACTGCGGATTCATAAAAGACAGCAAGATGAAGCGCATCAAAAAACGGATCTGAAAATAAAAAAACTGACAGAAGAAAAGCAGGACATTGAGAAGAGCAAGCTGGCACTGGTTGAGAATGAAAGAAAACTGGAGAAACTGACTGATGAAATAGAAAAACTTCATAGATATGAAGAATTGCATAATGAGCATCATTTATCCATGAATGACTTCAGCAATAAAAAAAGTTATTTTGAGCAGACTTCATCCAGGCTGACTGATGCCAAACTGCTTGTGGAGGAACTGGAGGGCAAATGGCTTCATGGACAGGCATCAATCTTGGCTGACAGGCTCCAAAATGGAGAGGCATGTCCGGTCTGCGGCTCAGGCCACCATCCAAATCCGGCTGTCTCTCCTCCTAATATTCCTGATGAACAAGATCTGAAGGAAGCAAAAAAACAGGCATCTCAAATTGAAGCCGAGAAAGCGAAAGCGGAGTCTGCATTTTATGAAGCCCAGTCCCGCATGAATTCCAGCGAAAGTGGATTAGCGGACATAACAGCCCAAATACAGAAACACCGTCCAGATTTTAAACAAGAAAGTTTGCCAGTGTTGAAAAATACACTTGCCGATCAAAGAAAGCATCTTGAGGATTTTCATGCTGAATTGAAGAAGAAATCTTCCAGGCTTGAAAACTGTACAGCTGAGTTAGAAAAAACTCAGCAGCATAAAGAAACCGTGGCTGCAGAAATTGACCGGCTGCAAGTCCAAATAAATGACGCAGCCATTTTGCATGCCGAAAAGAAAAGCAACTTGGCCAGAATGATGGCCGCAATTCCTGAGGACTTGCGTTCCATTGATGCCTACAAGTCAAATTTAAGAACTGCCGCTGAAAAGCTTGAAAACCTGCAGAGACAGCTGGAAACAGCGCAGGAGGAATATCAGGATACAAAATCGTCCTTTTTGGCAGAAAAGGCAAAGCTGGAGACACTTCAAAAGCTGGCTGTTGAGAAAGAGGAAAAGCTTGCAGCTGAAAGGCAGAATTTTGTGCAGCGCATGAAGGAACAGGGCTTTGAAGTTTACGGAGAATACAGGGATGCAAAAAAATCAGAAGATCAAATCAGGCAGCTTGAAGGTGAAGTTAGAGAATATCGGGAAGAAGTCCGTTCTGTTCATGATCGATACGCTGAGCTGCTGCATCTCTTGGAAGGGATTGAAAAACCTGACCTGGAAAGCTTGCAGCTATTATTGCAAGAAACAGATGACCAATTAAAACAGCTGCAGGATCAATATACAAATCTGTTTATGATGAAAAAGCAAAATAAAGAGACTATGCAAAAAATCGAAGAAATAAATGAAAATATGAAGGCCCTTGAGGAAAGGTATAAAGTAATCGGGCACTTATATGAAATTTCAAAAGGACAGAATACTTACCGGATTACTTTTGAACGGTTTGTACTGGCGGCATTTTTAGATGATATACTGAGGGAAGCCAACGGACGTTTATCGAAGATGACCAGCGGGAGATATATGCTGCTTCGAAAAACAGACCGCTCAAAGGGCAACGCACAAAGCGGCCTGGAATTGCTTGTCTTTGATCAATACACTGGGCAGGAAAGGCATGTTAAAACTTTATCCGGCGGGGAAAGCTTTAAAGCCGCGCTTGCACTTGCTCTTGGTCTGGCAGACGTGGTGCAGCAATACGCAGGAGGCGTATCTCTTGAGACGATGTTCATTGATGAAGGATTTGGGACACTAGATCCCGAATCATTGGATCAGGCAATAGAAGCATTGATCGAAATTCAAAGCAGTGGAAGGCTAGTAGGTATTATCTCTCATGTTCCTGAGCTGAAGGAAAGGATAGATGCGCGTCTCGAAGTAACTGCAAGCCAGACAGGAAGCAGAACACAGTTTCAATTTTTAAATTAGGATTCAGAGGAAAAAGGATAGACCTCCTATCCTTTTTCCCATACTATTAAAGTTGGTGATGACTCTTGAGTAAGAAAGTCGTTTTATCATGGAGCGGCGGCAAAGACAGCTGTCTGGCTCTAGATGTGCTAATAAAACAGGGGTACGAGGTTGCATGCCTTCTGACAACGGTTCCAAAGGAAATTGGCAGAACGTTCGGGCATGGTGAAAAAAAGGAATTAATCCAGCTTCAGGCTAAAAGCTTGTCCATACCTGCAGGGTTTATTTATTGTACTTTTGAAGATTACTCGGAACGTTTCGTGAGTGATTTAAGAAAAATAAAAGATACATATGGGATTACAGGAATTGCATATGGGGATCTATACTTGGATGGTCACCGCGAATGGGGAGAAAAAACAGCTGCCGAAGCAGGATTGGATGCGGTATATCCTCTATGGATGGAGGAGAAAGATAGTCTTAAGGCATTAAAGGCCTTTGCGGAATCAGGCTATAAAGCCAAAGTCATACGTGTCCGGGAAGATGTATTGGACAGCTCCTGGCTGGGCAAGGAACTTAATCAAGACTTTGTAAGCAAAATTGAAGATGAGCCTGTCTGTCCAATGGGTGAATCAGGTGAGTATCATACATTTGTTTATGACGGTCCGCTATTTTATAAAAGCATCCAGCTGGACTCTCCTGTAGTGATTCAGCTTGAAACCACGAAGAAATTGGAATTTGGTGAGTTTAGGCTCGCTGAAAAATAAAAAAACGTCATTGACGAGAATGTGCAGGTAATGAAATGATCGAAATTAAGACATCAGCAGTAAGCGATGGCGAACATAATAGAGGAGTCTTTGCAACTCGTGATATTAAGAAGGGTGAACTGATTCATGAGGCTCCGGTCCTTCCTTATCCAAACAAAGAGCATCAGCATATTGAAAAAACGGCTCTGGCTGATTATGCATTTGAATACGGGAAAAATCACAGTGCCATTTTATTAGGCTATGGGATGCTTTTTAACCATTCCTATAAGCCAAATGCAGTATATGATATTAACTTTGACAATCATACCTTTGACTTTTTCGCTTATAGAGACATTAAAGCAGGTGAAGAGGTATTGATTAATTATAATGGGGAAGCTGATAATGATGATCCCCTTTGGTTTAATAAATAATTTAATTGGAGACTAGTCCTTTCCAGGCCTGGAGAGCAGTCTCCAGCCCGGAAGGGAGAGAATAGTTTGTCCGATGTATTTTCTCATGATTATAAAGCTTTCCCTTTTATGTCTTTTTCCGCGCCTCATATTGCCATGATTGTGTTATTTGCAGCAGCAGCCGTACTTTTATTCATTTTCAGAAAAGTGCTATACCGGTACGATCCACAATTTAGGCTGTATATGTTTATGCTGCTTTTTACATTGGAGCTGTTTTACCACCTTTGGCTTTATCATGGCGGAAAATGGGATATCTCCTTCACTCTGCCGCTTCAGCTTTGCTCCATAAGCTTAGTTCTTTCCTTGTTATTATTAGCATCGAAATCTAAGGCCGTCTTCCAAATTGTCTATTACATAGGCGTCACGGGGGCATTAATGGCCATTCTGACTCCAGAGCTTTTTTTAGGCTTTCCTCATTTTCGATATTTTCAATTTTTCATTACTCATAATCTAATCGTCTGGACTTGTCTTTATTTCGTGTTTGTTCATCAATTCAGGCCAACAGGGAAAGGTCTGATCGAATCTTTTATCTTCTTGAATCTCTGCGCAGCTGCGGCATTTTTTGCAAACAAGCTAACAGGCGGGAACTATATGTTCTTGTCACGTAAGCCGGAGAATAATTCATTATTAGATTACTTCGGACCTTATCCTAATTACATAATAACACTGGAAATAGCGGCATTATTCCTGTTTTTATTACTGCTGCTTCCGTTCAAAATGATTGGCAAAAATAAAGCCGGAAAGGCGGAATCTGCATGAAACCTGCAAAAATAGGGATTGATGCCGGAGGTTCTCTGCTGAAAATCGCGTTTGAAGAACAAGGTCAAATCCATTACAAAAGCTATCCAATTGATGAGCTGCATAGTTCTATGAATTGGCTGAAGATGACTGCTGCTGATACACCAATTGTATTGACAGGCGGGAAGGCTGGATACCTTAAAAAAGAGTTTTTTCAAAATGCCCGGATTGTTCCTGAATTTGAGTCTTCCGGTATAGGTGGATCCTATTTGCTAAAGCAAGATGGATTATCCTATGAGAATTTCCTCTTAATTAATATAGGCACAGGGACATCGATTTGCCTGAACAGCGGCGGGAAAATTTCAAGGGTTTCCGGAAGCGGCATCGGCGGGGGCACATTAATGGGACTGGGAAGTTTGCTGACTGGTGAAAAGGATTTTTCCAGGCTCGTTTCGCTGGCTGGAAGCGGGAAAGCAGAGAATGCAGATCTAATGGTCAAGGATATTTATTCACCATTCGATCCGCCACTAGATGGAAGCCTGACTGCCAGCAATTTTGGGAAAATAAATGATGATCAGGTAAGCAAGGAAGACAAAGCGGCCAGTTTAATTAACATGATAGCGGAAACGATGGTACTCCTAAGCACTCAGGCAGCAGTTCGGCACCAGATTGGCGATATTATTTATATAGGAAGCACGGTTCAGCATAATGAACCGTTAAAACACCTTTTAAAGAAGTATACCGCCATGCTCGGCAAGAATCCTGTCTTTATTCAAAATGGGGCGTATTGTGGAGCTATAGGTGCAATGCTATCTTTATAAAACCAGATGATTGAAAGATTCTTTTTTTCAGGATACATTAAGAAAAGAATGCAAAAAAAAGCAGGTGGCAGATTTGATGAAAAGATATTTTACAATTGGCATGGCAGGCCACATCGATCATGGAAAAACGACATTGACAAAGGCTTTAACAAATGTGGATACAGATAGGCTTAAAGAGGAAAAAGAAAGGCAAATATCCATAGAACTGGGATTTGCCCCTTTACATGAAGATGAGGAAATTCAAATATCTGCAGTGGATGTACCAGGTCATGAACGCTTTATCAGACAGATGATTGCTGGTGTTGCAGGTATAGACTTAGTCATCCTTGCTGTCGCAGCCGATGAAGGAGTTATGCCGCAAACAAGAGAGCACCTGGAAATTCTCGATTTCCTCGGGATCCGTAATGGCATTGTCGCCATAACAAAGATTGACCGTGTCGACGAAGAGTTCACCGATCTTGTAAAAGAAGAAATTCTTGAGGAACTGAAAGGAACTGTTTTTGAAGATGTTCCATTTATTTTAACAGATAGCCTGTCAGGCAAAGGGATTGAAGAGTTAAAGCAGTTGATTATCCATACGCTGAAAGAACAGAACACACGGGATGTAAAAGGCGCATTCCGCCTTCCAATCGATCAGGTGTTTACAGTGAAAGGGCAGGGAACCGTAGTCAGAGGCACTGTTTATGAAGGAAAAGTCGAAGAAGGACAGCTTCTGAAAATCATGCCAAATGGCATCGAGACCAGGGCACGCCAGCTGCAGGTACATCATCAGCCTGCAAAAGCGGCATTTGCAGGGCAAAGGGCAGCCATTAACCTTTCAGGTGTTTCGAAGGAGGATATAGAGCGTGGCGTGGTCCTTGTATCGTCTGAGCATTTCAGCGTTACGAAAACCATTGATGTAGCTGTAAGAATGGTGGGAGATTTAGAACATATCGTCAAACAGAGAATGCCGATTA
Organism: Cytobacillus firmus NBRC 15306; assembly: GCF_001591465.1. Taxonomy (GTDB): domain Bacteria; phylum Bacillota; class Bacilli; order Bacillales; family Cytobacillaceae; genus Cytobacillus; species Cytobacillus firmus. The sequence goes on along the minus strand of NZ_BCUY01000011.1, from coordinate 5,966 downwards.
AATGCCATATCGGTACAGCTGAGGTCATGGGCAAAATCGTCTTTTTTGACCGAAATGAATTATCCAATTCAGAAGGAGATATTCTCTGCCAGCTGCGTTTAGAAGAAGAAGTGGTAGCCAAAAGGGGAGACCGGTTCATTTTAAGACGGCCAAGTCCCCAGGAAACCATCGGAGGAGGCTGGGTTATCGATCCCAATGGAGAAAAGTACCGGTTCGGCCAAAAAACCATTGAGGATTTAAGCAGGAAAAAAGAAGGAACACCGAAAGATCGCATAAAAGCCGTGTTGTTCGAAGATAAGGTCCTTTCTCTTTCAGAGATTACAGCAAAGACTTCACTGGATCAATTGACGGTTCAAGAAATACTTAAAGAAAAAGATTTCCTGAGCATCAACAGCAAGGAATTCACTATGCTAGCAATCAAAGAGGCAATAGAGGAAGAAATAGCTGACCGCCTGAATGAGTTCCATCTGGAAAATCCCATGAAGCAAGGGGCCAATAAAGCAGAATTGCTGCAGGCAATGCAGGATAAATATCCTAAAATGCTGGTTGAATTTGTCTTAAATTCAGGGATTGAAAAAAATTCATTCCAACGAAAAGGACAGTTTTTGCAGAACAAAGGTTTTCATCCTCATGTACCGAAAAGCTGGCAAAAACGCACTGACAATCTTATTGCTGAATTAAAAAAAGATGGCTATAAAGTAAAGCCATTTGATGAATATTATGCTTCTGCAGGGATCCCTGAGAATCTCAAAGGCGACTTAAAACGATATTTAGAAGACCAGGAAATCGTCGTACCGCTGGATGCACAAAACTATTGGCACGGTGATCATTTTAGAGCAGCAGTAGAAGAACTGAAAAAGAGAACAAATGCTGAATTTGAAGTGGGCAATGCAAAGGAAGTATTAGGTCTTTCCAGAAAGTATATGATTCCTTTTCTCGAAAAACTTGATTCTTTGGGAATGACACGCAGAGCAGAAAATAAGAGAATATGGATTTAAAGAGTTTTCTTTAAATAGATCAGCTCAAGAATGCTGATCTATTTTTTTGTTTAGAAAGAAAAAAGTTTAATTAGAATAATCTGAAATATGACGAAAAACGACCCTATATCACCTGGTAGTATGGAAATTATCACCAATAAATGCAGGATAAATTTACTACACTTTAACCACTCAAGGAAATACTATGAAATTATGGTTTATTATGCCTATTTGTCCATTATTTTCAGATAGGATTTTACTAGAATTATTACTAATATTAGGTTGTCAAAGAAATTTAAGGAGTGTACAACTTGAAGAAACAACTACTTACAATGGCTGCGACAGCTGGTTTTTTGATTACACCGTTCAATGGAGAAGCAAGTGCTCATGAAAATAAATATATCGTTCAGTCTGGCGACACCTTATGGGGAATCTCCCGCTCTAACAGTCTTTCAATTGAAGAGTTAAAGACATGGAATAATATATCAGGATCAATAATTTATAAAGGACAAGCTCTGACTCTGCTGGCACCGCACAGCCATGACGCTTCAACAGGCGGGTCTTCTGGCAGTACTGTCAGCTACACAGTGAAATCAGGCGATACTTTATGGGGAATTGCAAGAACACATGGCCTTTCCGTTAGTACATTAAAGAGATTAAACGGAATCAGCAGTGACACGATATATCCAGGTCAAAAGCTAAAAGTGAAAGGTTCGGCTAACACTGCTGCACCTTCTGCTCCTGCAAGCACTGGATCCTATACCATCAAAAGAGGAGACACTCTTTCAGGTATTGCATCTCGCCATAACTTATCGGTTTCACAACTAAAGGCAATGAACAACCTTTCTTCAGACTTGATTTATGCTGGTCAGACTTTAAAAGTATCTGGTACGGCATCAAGCAAGCCGGCAGAATCACAGGTTGCAGGCCAAACGACATCAAAGGTGAATGAACTGATTTCTGAGGCTAAGAAATACATCGGTTCACCTTATGAATGGGCAGGAAGCACACCTGCCGGATTTGACTGCAGCGGCTACCTGAACTATGTATATGGTAAAGTGGGAATCTCTATTCCTCGTACTGTAGCATCCATTTGGAGCGCGACAAAACATGTTGCAGCACCAAGAGTGGGCGATTTGGTTTTCTTTGAAACATACAAGTCCGGTCCATCCCATGCGGGAATCTATCTTGGCGATTACAAGTTTATTCATGCTGGTTCTTCACGCGGTGTAGAAATCAGCGATATGAATAATTCATATTGGAAGCCTCGTTATTTAGGGGCGAAAACGACTTTTTAATCATTAAAAAGTACTCAACGCTCTAAGGCGCTGAGTACTTTTTTAATCTCTTCGGTCATTAAAAGTTTTTGACAGGGCTTCCTTTGCATCTCCCCATTTTTCCTGTGCCTGTCCTTTGAATTTATCCATATTCCCTTCAGCCTCTTTATATTCATTATTGGTCAGTTTGCCGTATTGCTTTTTAAATTCGCCTTTTAATTGATCTGCATTGCCATTTGTCTGGTCTTTGTTCATAAGTATCTCCTCCTAAATGCTGTTTGATTTTTATATACCCTTGTCCTCATTTTTGAAACCAGCCATAAATTTATAAAATTTAGAGTGCGTTAGTAAAGAAAACACGCCTTCATGCTGGGAGGCGTGTCTTCTCATTACTCATTGTTGATTTTATTTTCAATCGATACAACTTTCATTTCCAATTTTTTTAAGGTTTCCAATGCCTTTTCCAGCTCAGCGTCTTTTTTTTCGAATTCTGAAATAAAATGGTCTAGCATTTTATTATCTTCATTTCTTTCTGTTCCATTTGGGTAAATTACATTTCCTTCATTATATGCTTTAATTTCTTTCCTTAATTCCTCCATGGCAGATTCAGCAGAGCTTTTATATCTGGCTGCGATTAATAATTCCTCCTGAAGAATCCGATTTTTTTCTTGTAACCCCTGCAAATTATCGAAGATGCCAGTCTTAGTTAAAGTTTGAGAATCATCTTTTATTTTTGGTTTTTCATTTAATTCCATTAATTGTTCGTTTTCCTTATACAACTCCTCTAATTTACAGTGCATTTCCCAAAACGTTACTTCCATATCATAAATGCGATTAAATAAGCTGTTAATTAAATCCTTATCTTCTATAATGACGAAAAAATCACCTTGATTTTTCTTGCTGATGGTCCTGTAGAGAGAGTCCTGCATAATATGCATATATGACTTTTGTTTCATGTTTTCTTCGGACAATATAGCCAGTTTCTTTCTTAAAGTATCATTTTTTCTGATTAGCTCCAGATTTTGATCATGCATTTCATTAATTCTTTCTGACTGTTCTTTTTCGTATTCCGGACTGAGCATGGACTGATACTTTGCTAATTCCGCTTTAAGGTGGATGATTTTTTGCTGCAGCTGAATTTCTTTATCGGGAGTATGGTTGCGAAGCATATTCATTCTCCTTTCAGAAGATGCTTATAACTTTATTTTATGTATGCAGCCCTTAATGTTTCATTACATAAAAAAAAGACATGAGGGCCCTCATGTCTAAAGGAATAAATTATAAAGGTTATCATTGCAATGATCCAATTCGTGTGATAAAAATCCGTTCGTCAAATACTCATTGAAAATAGGATGGAAATTCGTGTATTGCTCTGAAACGCCATTTTTGGATCCAGTATCATAGAAAATCGACTTTTAGTTGTCATTTATTATTAAACTAGCAGAAATATCCCTATTCATTTAATAGTGAAGCGAAAGGAAAGATTTAAATCAGTAACCTTTCTTACTTCTACTATATGCCGTGTGTAAAGAAAGGACAATGGCATTTACCCTATAGAAAACCCATTTATAAAGAAATAGACTCTTTTACTACTTTTTAAAAATAGGTTCTTTTTTTATAAAAATAGGTACTTGTTCTATACCAAAACTGGTTTCTTTCCATAGGATATAGTGTGATAAAAATACTCATTAGAAAGAAAGGAAGGAAAACATGAAGAATAAGCGTAAAACGATTAAAGGTTCACAGCCGACGCCGACACCAACGCCGATTCCGATTGATCCAAATGATTTAGCTCCAGAATGTATCTTTGTCGAGAAGGTGTATGACTGGGTATTCTTTGCCAACAAATATGAAAACAAGAATTTCATACCTGATGAGGAATGTCGAGCTGCAGTCGCCGCTGCCTTGGCTGCAGGGCAAAGAGTAGATGTGCGCTGTTCAGCTGATGTAGACGATGTCCAATCTTCTGCAACAATCCTGGAACACGGAAATCCTGGTCGAGTATTAATCGTCTGGACAGTTCCAGTTGATGTAACGATCCTTGTAAATGGTGCATCAGTTTGCACATTCACTGTCCGCACGCAATTCACTGATGAAATTATGCTGTGCGTACCAACTGGTATTACAGAAGATAACATCCGATTAAGAGCTTACCAGGTAATCTGCCAAACTTCTGGTGCCGTACTAATGGGTCCAGATCCATTTGGACCAATGATTCCAGTGAGAGTCGTATTATGTAAGGACGTTCAAGTACACTACCCTGTAAAGCTTGAAGTTCTAGCAAAATTCTGCTTCCCGCGTCCAAATAATATTCCAGTGCCAAAACCAAGAATTCAGTGTGATCTAAACCTGCTTGAATTCCCGCCGCAATGTCCGGGGTTATTCCCAGTAGCAAACTGTGAGTGCCAGGCTACGGCTATTACAAGAGGTGCTGATACTCTAGCAGATATCGGCGGAGTAGATGTAACAGGTACTTCCAGCATACGTGCCGAAATCTGTCAGGAGTGCTCACTTGGTGATAGTACTTTCACTTACTCTTTCACTGACACTGAGTTTGATGGACCTACTCCTACACCAACACAGCCAGACTACAGCTTCACTTTCAGTCCTCTCACTTTCAACCAGCCGGTATGTGGTGAAGATTCACTAACTGTTTCTGGTACTGGTAACAGAGATTGGGATGGAGACATTGAGAGATTCGTGTTTGATCTGACAATTAATGACGATGCTACACTAGATGGGGAGAGTTTCCGTCTGATTCTTAGAGACATCAACACTAATGCTGTAGTATTTGACAGCGGCATTGTTGAAGCTGCAGTAAACTTTGAAGAGTGCGACACATTTGCTGACCTATTAGATAACCTGGATGACTGATCTTTACAGGAGGGGAGTACTTCTCCTCCTTTTTATCATTTACATTTTCCAGTACATAAATATAGCATAATTGAGGTGAGAGAGATGCCGGTTAATAATTCTATGCAATATCAAATAATGAATGTCAAAGAGGATATTAGTACCTTGAAAGGCATCCTGGAAGGGATAAGGGACGATAGGAAAGCTTTAAGATGCATGGCTAATGAAGCATTATTCTCCGGTTATTCCCCTGCATTTAGATCACTTAAAAATGAAATCATACAAATGAAACAAACAGCTATCAAAAGGGAAGGCAGGCTAAAGGAGATTGCATTTGGGAAAGAGCTTGATATAAAAAAACTAAAATCAGAGCAACTCAATCTATATCAGTATGCTCAGCATATTGAATATTTTCAGGGAATGATAGAAGAGATAGCTAAAGGCCATCCATTTAAACATAATGATAAAGCCGATCTTAATCTTGAAAATATTACCGAACATCACCTTTCAATGGAACAAGTATTTTGCTGGTTATCAGACTTTTATGAAATAAAAGCAGTTACACAAAATTCCATTGAACACATAGAAAAATTACTCAAGGAAATTGAGAATGCTGGATTAACACACAGACAAGAAGAGCTTGAACAGAATATGAATATCATAGGAAGGTGGTTGAAAAAAATGGGCTGGTTATTTTTCAGCAGGGAAAAGGAAGAACAGTATAAGGCAAAACTTACTGAGCTGCAGGAAGTTATTTCTCAATTGAGAGACGAACTTGTGCATTATAAAGGCACGTTTGAAGAGGTTCATGACCGATTATTGGAAAAGGAACATTCGGAAAATGAATTTAGAAACAGTG
>NZ_BCUY01000010.1 GCF_001591465.1 Cytobacillus firmus NBRC 15306 | reverse complement strand
AAAAAGCTGGTGGCAGCTTCCTCTATCTGAGCAAGGTTTTTATCAGCAATTTCATCTGTCACTCTTCCATATGGTAATGCATAGCCTTCCCCGGTATAATCCTGAACGCTAATCTTAGTTTCTTCAGAAGGGGCAGCCTGTGTTTCTTTTGTTTTTTCACTTTCGTCAGAACACCCTCCAAGTAACAATGAAATTCCAACACTACAGAGTAAGGTTTTTGTTTTTTTATTCATTAGTTACATGTCCTCCTAAAAGACCGTTAAAAATATATCCCTTATTCTAGCGGATAGAGTTATATTTTTACAGTTTAAGTGTGAAAAATTACACTTTTTAGATAAAAATAAGAAAAAAGTCGGGGGAGGGGTTTGGAAAGACAGTTTAGAATTTTATAAAAACTGTTGTAATCGTTTTCAACATGTTGTATAGTCAAATTAAAGAAAAACCGAAACGTTTTGGGAGTTGTCTGAGTGACTACAATTAAAGATATTGCAAAAAAAGCCGGAGTATCTGTTACGACCGTTTCAAGAGCGTTAAATGGATACTCGGATGTTAGTGAAATTACCCGAAAAAAGATTGCTCAGGTAGCAAAGGAATTGAATTACAGCCCTAATTCACTTGCCAGAAGTTTAGTAATGAAAAGATCACAGACTATTGGGCTGCTGGTGTCAGGTTTTACAAAGGAAAGCGTGAAGGATAATTTTATGGTTGAGGTTCTTGCGGGTGTTAATGAGTATGTATCCGGATCAAGCTATGACCTTATCTTATTCAATACCAATTCCTCGAAACAGCGGGAAAAGACGTATACTCAGCTTTGCCGCGAGAGAAGAGTGGATGGTGTTATTATTCAGGGAATCCGCACTGATGATCCATATTTAAAGGAAGTGGTAGAGAGTGATATTCCTTGTTTATTGATTGATATTCCGCTTGAATCAGATCATGTCAGCCATGTCACTACAGATAATGTGCTGGGGGCTGAGAAAGCGGTGAAGCATCTTATTCATCTCGGCCATGAAAAAATTGGCATGATTAATGGACATGAATTTGCTTTTGTCAGCCGTGAAAGATTGCAGGGATATCAAAAGGCTCTCGATAAAGCAGGCCTTGCCTTCCATCCGGAATACATTGCCGATGGTGAATTTACAGAAGAAAAAGGGAAGGAAGCAGCTTTTCAATTGCTGCGCAATCATCCTGAAATCACGGCGTTATTTTGTGCAAGTGACTTAATGGCAATTGGAGCCATGTCCGCTGCGAAAGAGCTTAATCGGCAGGTTCCTGTGGATCTTTCCATTATAGGGTACGATGATATTTTGCTGGCCTCATATGTTAGTCCGAAGCTGACAACGATTGCACAGAATAAGTTTGGTCTGGGATATGAGGCAGCGAGATTGCTGATTGGACTGCTTCAACACGAGACAGAAACACACCGTCTTGTTATGAAAACAGAGCTAATGGAACGAGAGAGTACAGCAGAAGTGAAAAAATAAATGTTGGCGGACCCGGGCTGAATAGACAGCAAGGATTGCCAGCTTTTACTTTAAAGTAAATCCGAAACGTTTTGGGTATATTTTTTTATAAAAAAACCGAAACGTTTCGGAGAACAAACAGCTATGAAAATTGGAAGTGCAGGAGGAGCAAAATGAATTACAGAGTGATAAAAGAGAACAATCTTTTTCTATTAACAGATGAACAGGGGGATATCACTGCCAATCACAGCTACGGCTTAGGCTTATACAAGAACGATACTCGTTTCCTCAGTAAATTTAATGTCCGGATCAACACTGAAAAACCGATTCTTCTCCATTCGGATGGATCTGAAAACTATATGTCTGCCATCCTATCAACCAATCCCCACCAGGAAAAGGATGGAGAATTGATTCTTTGGAGGGAATCCATTGAGATTGAGAGAAAGCGATTTATCTATGATGACGTGTTATATGAAACGGTTACAGCGAAGAACTACTTTCCAAAACCGGTGACGTTTGATTTAAACATAGAAGCCGATGTGGATTTTAACGATATGTTTATCGTCCGCGGTTTTCAGACAGGTGATGTAGGAAAAAGAACAGGCCAGACAGCAGATCAAAATTCTCTGACATTCCAATATGACGGGGCAGATGATATTAAGAGAGCGACCCGTATCCAATGGGATGCTCCTCTTATACCTAAAGAAGTAAAAGAAGACGGCGAAATTACTTTTACTCTTACCCTTCAGCACCAGGAGTTACAATCGATTACCTTTATGGTTATCCCGCTTGAAAATAGAGAAACGAGAACAGATCTTTTACCTGTAAATGAAGCTCTTGAAGAGCTCAAATCATCATATAAGAGCTGGTCTGCAGGGCTTGCAACCGTTGAAACAGATTTCGAGCCGCTTCAAAGGCTTGTTGATAGAGGTTTATCCGATTTGCGGGTGCTATTGACAGACATGGGCTACGGAAGTTTCCCGGTAGCAGGACTGCCATGGTTTGGCGTTCCGTTTGGCAGGGACAGTCTGATTGCGGCACTTCAGATGATTGCGTTCCAGCCCGAAGTGGCAAAAGGAACATTGTTTACGATGGCAAGTCAGCAAGGTACTAAAGTCGACCCCTGGAGAGATGAACAGCCGGGGAAAATTATGCATGAAATCCGTTACGGGGAGCTTGCGAATACGAACCAGATTCCATTCACTCCTTACTATGGAACGATTGATGCGACACCGTTATTCCTTGTTCTATTAACAGAGTATGTGAAATGGACCGGAGATTTGGAGACATTCCGGCAGCTCGAAGAAAACGTGAAGCGTGCGTTAGAGTGGATTGATCAATATGGAGATCGGGATGGCGATTTGTTTGTGGAATACCATCAGGAATCATCAAAGGGAATCGCGAATCAAGGCTGGAAAGATTCCGGGGATTCCATTGTTCATCGAAATGGTGATTATGCTGAAACACCTATAGCACTTTCCGAGGTACAGGGATATGTCTATCAGGCAAAGCAGGGAATTGCCTCCATTTATGACAAGCTTGGAAACAAAGAGGCTGCTTCAAAGCTGAAAGCTGAGGCTGAGAAACTTCAAGAAGCATTTGAAAACGAGTTCTGGATGGCGGATCAGGAATTTTATGCGATCGCTCTTGATGGCAGGAAAAAACAGGTCGGAACCATTACCTCCAACCCGGGACATGTCCTGTATTCTGAAATGCTCGCAGGAAATCGTGCAGAAAAGGTAAGCAGCATGCTGACGGGTGAGAAAATGTTCTCAGGATTTGGTATTCGCACAATGGGTGAAGGGGAAGCAGGATATAATCCAATGAGCTACCATGATGGCAGTATCTGGCCACATGACAACAGCATGATTTTACTGGGTATGAGCAAGCTTGGTTTTTCGGCAGATGCCAAAAAGGTTATAACAGGCCTAATACAGGCTTCCCAGTATTTTGAGTACGATCGTCTCCCTGAACTGTTCTGCGGCTATGGTGCGGAAATTGGAAAAGCAGTTAAATATCCGGTTGCGTGTTCTCCGCAGGCATGGGCAGCAGGTACGCCGCTTGTATTTGTCCAATCACTGCTGGGCCTCTTCCCGGACAGTTTGAAAAAGGAAATTCAGCTGAGCCCGATGCTGCTTGATGAAATGAATACATTGACGGTCACTAACATCAAAATTGGTGAAGGAACCCTTTCCGTTTCTGTCAGCAGACAAGGGGAGGAAATACAGACAGCTATTTTAGAAAATACAACAGGCTTTGAAATCGTCAAACATATGAAGGTAACTCAATAATTTTTTAACATAAAAAAATCAATGGAAATGAGAGGGGTTACGAAGGATGAAGAAAAAATGGTTGGCTGGTTTAGGTATGACGACAATGTTAATGGGGTCCCTTCTTGCTGGATGCAGCGGCTCAGATGAAACGAACTCGGAAGGCTCTGGGGGATCTGGAGGAGAGAAGGTTGAAGTAACGCTAGCGGGATGGGGCGGCAACCCATCTGAGCAAAAACTGCTGAAACAGACCATTGCCGACTTCGAAGAGAAATTTCCAAACATTGATGTTAAGCATGAAGTGATTTCAGAGCAGTATATGGATGTCCTGAAAACACGTTTGATTGGCGGAGAAGGTCCGGATGTGTTCTATTTGGATGCACTTGAAGCGCCGGCATTGATTGAAACGGGTGTCGTCGAGCCTTTAGACGAGTATGTCACTGAGGACTTTGATACTGAAGATTTTGAGAAGCCGATGCTTGAAGCATTTCAGGTGGATGGGAAGACATACGGTTTTCCAAAAGATTACTCTACTCTGGCTCTTTTTTATAATAAAAAAATGTTTGAAGAAACAGGTGTAGAAGTCCCAAAAACATGGGATGAGCTGCGAGAAGTGTCCAAAGCCCTTACAAAGGATGGCGTATACGGATTTGGTGTCGCGCCTGAACTTGCCCGGTTATATCATATTGCCCAGGCTTCAGGCGGCGAGGTGGTGAAGGACGATAAAGCGAATTTCGCTTCTTCGGAGGTAGTGGAAGCACTAAAGCCAATTGTTGATCAGCACCTTGAAGACAAAACCTCAGCCCAGGCATCAGAAGTTGGGGCAAACTGGGGCGGAGAAATGTTCGGCCAGCAGAAAGCAGCAATGGTCATTGAAGGTAACTGGGCGATTCCATTCTTAGAGGATACTTTCCCTGATGTGGAGTACGGAACAGCTGAACTTCCTGCCATTAATGGTGAAAAGGGAACCATGGCGTATACGGTTGGTTATGTTATGAATGCAGCATCTGAGAAGAAAGAAGCTTCCTGGAAGCTGATTTCCTACTTGACTGGCAAAGAAGGAATGGAAACATGGACTTCTAAAGGTTTCGCCCTTCCTACACGCAAATCGGTTGCAGAAAAATTAGGCTATGATGAAGATCCATTAAGAGGTGCACTTGTAGCCGGAGCCCCTTATGCCACGGTATGGCAGGAAGGTGCGAACCTTCCGATTATCATGAATAACTTTAATAACCAATTCATTGCTGCATTCCTTGGGGATCGTCCGCTATCTGACGCATTGAAGGACGCACAGGAGCAAGCAAATAGCGAAATTCAATAAGGCAGATGTACAAATGAACCGTACCTGGCACACTTATGGTGTCAGGTACATTCATAATGTGATGCTGCAGTTTTTCTTTTGAGGTCTGAGGCGTACCGGCCTTGAAGGAAAGTATTATCCAAACAGATAGAAGGTAGGAATACTCATGAACAAACGATCTTCTAAGAAAAAATTAAGAGATGCCGGGCAAGGGTATTTGTTTATGTCTCCAACACTATTTGTGTTAGCCCTCTTTATCATTGGGCCTATTCTTTATGCTATTTTCCTATCATTTAACAAAGTTCAGCTTCTTGGAGGAACGAGTTTTGAATTTGTAGCGTTTGAAAACTTTTCCAGGATCATGGAAGACAATAGGGCCCTTATCGCCTTGAAAAATACTGCGAAATATGTGCTGATTGTGGTGCCATGCCAGACAGCTTTAGCTCTGATATTGGCGGCAACGCTGAATGCCGGCTTAAAAGGAGAGAAGTTCTTTCGCATTGTTTACTTTTTGCCGACGTTAACTTCTTCTGCTGTTTTAACGTTAATTTTCATGTGGATGTATAACAAAGAAGGGCTGATCAACAACCTTCTGGAAATGATCGGACTTCCCGGGTATAACTTTCTAGGCGATCCTGATATCGCATTAAATGCAATCATGCTGATGAATATTTGGGCGACGGCACCATTCTTTATGGTGATTTATCTCGCAGCTCTTCAGGATATTCCCGATTCCTTATATGAAGCAGCAGAGCTTGATGGGGCCAATGCTCTTCAGAAGTTCTTTTATGTAACGGTTCCGTTCCTGCGTCCGGTTACCTCGTTTGTTGTCATCATGGGGCTAATTGGAACATTCCAGCTGTTTGATCAATCGTATATCTTCTCCGGCGGATCCGGGGGACCAAACAATTCAACCCTGACAGTCGTTCTATTAATCTATCAGTATGCATTCAAGTCGCTCGGAACGATGGGATATGCGGCTGCACTGGCTTTTGCACTCGCCATCATTATCCTGGCAGCCACGCTGATCCAGCGTAAATTTTCGAAAGAAGAATCACTTTATTAAGGGGGAACGGACATGAATTCCAGGAAAAAATCATTCAGCAAGCGTCTTCTTTACGTCATTCTTGTTCTTTACGCTGTCACCACACTTGTTCCGTTCTTATGGGCCCTGTCATCCTCTTTTAAGACATTAGAAGAAATTATTAGCGGGACCATGAACTTTATTCCGAAGAACTTCACTCTGGCAAACTATCAGCAAATATTTGTGGAACAGGATCTATTTCCCAGATGGCTATTAAATTCCCTTATCATCGCGGTAATCGGGACGCTGTTAAATATCATTTTTAACTCAATGGCAGGCTATGCACTTGCAAGACTTGCGTTTCCCGGTAAAAAGGCCCTGTTTATCATTATTCTGGCCGTGTTAATGATACCGGCGCAAGTGACCATGATTCCAAACTATTTAATCCTGAAAGAATTGGGCTGGCTGAATTCTTACCAGGGAATGATCGTACCGGCGATGGTTAATGCGACCTTTATCTTCATGATGAGGCAATTCTTTATCAATTTTCCGAAAGAATTGGAGGAAGCTGCACAGCTTGATGGGCTCAGCCGCTTGGGGATCTTTTTCAAGGTAGTGCTGCCTCTTGCCAAACCGGCTCTGGCTGCCCAGGCAATCTTTGTCTTTATGGGCTTCTGGAATGACTTCATGAGGCCGCTGATCGTCATGACAGATACAGAAATGTACACTCTTCCATTAGGGCTGAATACGTTTAAAGGACAGTATGTCAGCTACTGGAACTACATCATGGCAGCTTCCATGGTCTTTACACTTCCGGTCCTGCTGCTTTATGCATTCTTTAATCGCTATTTTATCAAAGGAATTTCGTTTACGGGCGGGAAGTGATAATGTTTGATAAATAGCTGGGGAGAGCACGTCGATTCAGAATTAGAATTTGAGAAAAATTTTCAAGGGGGAAAAGTGATGAGAAAATCTGGCCTGTTTCCGGAAAAAGCCACGGGGTCATTCTTTGGGTAATTGGAACAGAACGCTATTATTGGGCAGGATTTGATGGTGACAATCAGGTTTCATTAATTGAAAATAACTTTGGATTTAAGCGTTTAAAGACAGTTTCATATGAATGGAATCATGAAGCTATATACAACGTTAAGGCCATCAGCAAAGGAACTGCTGTTCAGGTAGCTATCAATGGAGAACGGGTTCTGGATTTTGTTGGTTTGGGAAATGAATATGGAATGGTTGGATTAGGCCTGCTGGAAAAAGGGGAAACAATAGTTCGAAGTTTCCATGTGAAAGAAACCAATTAATAGTTTAATAAAGAAGAATCCTTTCGAAGGAGAATTTTTCGTGAGAGAAAAAACAAATTACCATTCGGGATGTTGCAAAGGAGGCAGGCGTATCCGTAGCGACAGTGTCCAGGTATTTAAACAATAAAGGATATATCAGCCAAAAATCGGAGCTTAAGATTCGCGATGTGATGGAGCGCCTGAATTATCATCCAAATGAAATCGCGAGAGGTTTAGCGAAAAAGAAAACCCGGACGATTGCCTTGATTATCCCTGATATTACAAACCCATTTTTCCAGAGCTTGTCGTGGCAATTGAAGAAGTTGCGAAATCGAAAGGTACAGCATCATCCTGGTCAACACCAAAGACGGGGATATGGAAGATAATCACTTTTGGACCCACTATTAAACGCTATGAACTAGCCATTATTGGCAGGTTCATAGCGATTTTTTTGTTTAGCATCCAGACTGAAATTTAAATAATGATGCTAATTTGCAACTGCCTAGCTGACTAATCAGTTAGGTTTTTTATTGAAAAAGAAAAAATACCTAGAAAATCCCATTTTATTGCCGATAATTAAATTGGATATATGCAAAGTATGAAGAAGAGGAGCCAGCATGATGAACAAACTTAGAAACATTAAGATCGGATGGAAATACGGGGGCACCCTGCTGATCGTATTTATCCTTTTCGGCATTGCAACAGCTGTTGTATCAGGATTGGTCAAGGATATAGGCGATAATGTAAGTGCGCTGGATCGGCGTGGAGAACGGGCGGTGCATATTACGGAAATGGGCTCGCTTACCCGTGCGAAAGCGATGAGAGTGTTTGAGTACTTATACAAGCCTGAAACAAAGTATATTGATGAATTCCAGGATCGGCGGGAACAGTTTAATGAGCTGGAAGCAAAAATAAGAGAGAAGATGGATACGGAAGAGAAGCTGGCGATTTTTGATCAAATTGTCGCTCAGGATCAACAGATAAACGATCTTTTTTATAGAAAACTCGTACCTGCAATGGACAAGGGCGACATAGAAGCAAGTGAGCAATTTGCAGGTGAGGCCAGTGATATCCAGCTTAAAACCGTCCAATTATTAGACGAACTGCAGGTAATTGTGAATGAAGAGCGGGCGCAGGCGGTTAAAGCTGCAAAGGAAAGCCAAATTAAAACCTTTAATACGCTTATCATTTCTATGCTGGCCGCAGTTATCCTCGGGGCGCTAATCACATTCTCCATCAGCCGGATGGTATCGCGTAATCTGAATGAAGTTGTGGGTATAACCAATCGCATCGCCAAAGGAGAACTGGATGTTCCGGAAATCCAATACAGGGGAAAAGATGAGATTGGCCGTCTGGCAGAGGCTGTAAATACTATGAGCCATAATCTGAGAACGACAATCCAGCAGGTCTACGAAGTATCACAGACGGTCAGCAGCCAAAGCGAAGAGCTGTCACAGTCAGCAGAGGAAGTAAAGGCAGGGTCCCAGCAGGTTGCTTCTACTATGCAGGAGCTCGCATCGGGATCTGAAGCACAGGCGACACATGCTTCTAATCTCTCTGCTTTTATGGAGACATTCACCGAAAATATGCAGGAAGCCAGTTCAAGTGGAGAAGCTGTGTTTGAATCTTCCAGGAAGGTCATAGATATGACCGCAAAAGGCAGCAGGTTAATGGAGGCTTCGATTCAGCAGATGGGCATTATTGATCAGATTGTCCAGGATGGTGTGGGAAAGATGAAAAGCCTGGATGCCCAATCACAGGAAATTTCGAAGCTCGTATCCGTCATTAAGGACATAGCAGATCAGACCAATTTATTGGCACTTAATGCGGCAATTGAAGCAGCACGTGCGGGTGAACAGGGTCGCGGGTTTGCTGTTGTGGCTGATGAAGTGAGGAAGCTGGCGGAAGAGGTTACTATTTCAGTAACAGATATTACGGGCATCGTTTCCAGTATCCAGACTGAATCAGCCAATGTCGCAGAATCCTTGCAGGGCGGCTATCAGGAGGTTGAAAAAGGCACAAGCCAAATTAAAACAACGGGAGAGACATTTACAGAAATCAGCACTGCTATTAAAGAAATGGCGGACAGCATTCAATCCATCACAGAAAAAATGGAAACCATGGCGGGTAAAAGTCAGCAAATGGGGGCATCCATTGAGGAAATTGCTTCTGTTTCTGAAGAAGCAGCTGCAGGAATTGAACAAACATCCGCTTCATCCCAGCAGACAAGCAGCAGCATGGAGGAAGTATCGCGGAGTTCTGAGGAGCTTTCGCAAATGGCAGAAGAGCTTAATAAGCTTGTTGGCCGATTCAAACTATAAGAGGAAACCGCCGGTGTTTTTGCACCAGCGGTTTTTTCATTATAAAAAACAGGAGCCCTAATAAAATCTCTTAAATCCATCGAAGTGTTTCTTATAATAAGAATTTTCGAGGCTCGTAATCTCCACGCCATTGGAGCTGGCATGAATAAACTGGTTATTCCCCAGGTAAAAGCCCATATGAGAAATGCCCTGTCTGTATGTATTCTCGAAAAATACTAAATCACCTGGCTGTGGCTGGCTAATATAATACGAGCGGCTATAGTAGCCGTCTGTTGAATACCTTCCAAGCTTTGAGCCGCTTTTATTTAATACATAATAAATAAACCCGCTGCAGTCAAATCCATCAGGAGCAGTGCCTGCCCACTTGTACGGAACGCCGATATATTTCTGGGCTTCAGCCAAAACAGCAGATGCAGAACTGCTTTCTTCTTTCACTTCTTCAGCCGGTTTTTCTGTTGCCGGCTTTTGGCCTGCTGCGCTTAATATGAGCTTTTGTCCTATAAAAATCAAGTCTGAGCTGAGTTTGTTCCAATCTTTTATCTGCTGAACTGTTATGTTATTTCTGCTGGCAATCAGGCTTAGTGTATCACCTTTAACCACTGTATAATTGCCGGAACTTCCAGAAGGAGCAGCGGCTGGCGGAGGTGCCGGGGCAGCAGAAGGCTTTTTAGCATTATTGCCTGAAGCCGTTTTTGATACCTTTAATACTTGTCCAGGATGAATAATATGATGAGTAAGCTGGTTCCAGCTCATTAAATCTTTTAAATTGATTTTATGATTCAGAGCAATTTTAGATAAAGAATCGCCTGATTTGACTATATATGTATTGGCTGCACTTGGAATAGCAGGAGCCGGAGCTGGCGGTCTAACAGATGGAGCACTGATTGCAGTGCCGGGCACTTGAAGTGATTGATTAATATAAAGGGAATCTGAACTTAATTTGTTAATAGATTTAAGCTCTGTCACAGTGGTTTTGTACTTTGCGGCTAACTGATATAGAGTGTCCCCCTTTTTCACCACATGTGTATCAGCCGAAGCCTTAGCGGCAAAACCTGAAGATAGCATAGCAGCGGCTGCTAGTGTGACAATCTGTTTTTTCACTTTTCCGATCCTCTCCCGTCGACATATTTTAGATAATTTTACCACAATCATTGTCCGAAAGAATTATATTTTTACATTCTTATACAATAAATTTGCAGAAATCAATGACTGTCGGCCTATGTCGAAACGAATGCTGTCACCCGCTGGAGATTGACGTCGAAAGGACGCGGAAATTTTTATGTTTAAAGAACTAATTTCCTGAAAATTCGATTTTCCTATTAGTTAGTTAACGTACAAATGTGATATAGTTAAATTAGTAACAGGTCATAATAGTTAGCTATAAAATTGCAATGGGGGTCTACACTTGTTAACAAATCATCTCGATTTTCGTCTGGAGCCGAAGGTAAGAGAGTTGTATGAGGAGCACAAAAAGCGGGCTGAAAAAATAGATTGGGGCTATCACGAATTTCTCCCATGGGATAAAGCGCAGGATTTCCGCCGTGTTCCCTGGGATGAGAGTCAGGTGACGCTTCCGGAGTCCGTCATTACGGCTGTGGAGACAGCTCTCCTGACAGAAGTGAATCTTCCATGGTTCACCTCTTATTTGGACCAGACATTTAAAGGGTCATTGAGTGTTATTAAGGAATTTGTCCATACATGGACAGCGGAAGAGGATCAGCACTCCAGCCTGCTTGAAACCTATCTGTTAATCACCCGGAATGTCCATCCGGGAAGGCTTCACCAGCTTCACAAGCAAACAGTGGAAAACGGCTGGAATCCTGATTTCCATACCCCATTTGAAACAATGGTGTATACCTCCATGCAGGAGCTGGCCACCATGGTGTTTTACTATAATGTGGCGAAGGTAGCGGGGCCTCATGATAAGGATTTATCCAGCCTGCTGAGGCGTTTGGCTAAGGATGAGACCCTGCATTATACTTTTTACAGAGACGTTATAAAACATCACCTGCAATTAGAACCTAACTATTGCTACTACCTCGCGAACGTCATCATGAACTTTAAAATGCCGGGTGCTGTCATGCCGGATTTTGAAAACCGTATGGCTATCATCGCAAAAGAGGCCAATTACGGCCCGCTTGAATACTTTGATCAAGTTCTCGATGTCATTATAGACTATTGGGAAGTTGAAAAGCTGCGGCCGATCGCACCTGAAGCAGAGAAAGCAAGACTTGATATCCTAAACTATCATGCCCGTCTCAAAAAGGTTCGGGACCGATTTTACAGCAAGAAATAATTGATAGAACCGGCGTGATGGCTGGTTCTATTTTTTGTTGGATAAGAATCCCGAATTGTGAACGCTGCAAATAGAATCTGGATTTCTGCAAATAGAATCGCAAACTTGCAAATAGAGTTTTTCATTCTGCAAATAGATTCGTAAACTTGCAAATAGAATCACAAACCTGCAAATAGCACACTCCATTTCCAGTAAAAAACTCCCCACTGCTAGTTTCGCAGCCCGCTTAACCGGGAATTTACCTCAATAAAACCATTTGGAGGTAACCATTATGCTTCAATTCATAGAATCCCGCTCTCCCTCTACCATTGCCCTCGCTTTCAATGGCAATGCAACAAAGGAAGATGCTGAAAAACTGGATCAATACGTGAGAGAGAATTTTAAATATGACCAGAAATTCAATATCCTGGCCATCATGACGGATGTAGACGGAACAACTTTTCAAGGTGCCACCGAAGGAATTGAATTTGATATACAAAGATGGAAGCAGTTTAATAAATTCGCTGTTGTCAGTGACAAAGACTGGATTGGCACTGTTTCAAAGGTCACGAACTACCTGCCTGGGATTACAGTCGAATACTTTGAAGGCCATCAGCTGGAAGAAGCCTGGTCGTGGATATTGAAATAGCCTAATAAGAGCTATTTTCGAACGCAGGATATCGGGCAGTGACAACAGGGTTCAACCTACTACGCCAATGCCCTAAAAATTTCTACCTTGACACTATTAATATTTTCTGAAATAATAATAGACAATTAAATACTGGTACCTTTAATTCAGTCCCGTGAGGCTGACAAGGACAGCGGAAGTATGATGAATAATGGGTTAGGTGTATCCTGCCCAAGGGTTCTTCATGCAGGAAAAAGGCTTCTTGTCGGAAAACGGCGAGAAGCCTTTTTCTTTTTCCATCCACTTACTATCGAAAATCCTTCGGTACCAGTTCAAAAAACGATTGGAGGAATTGGTATGAAAAAAGTAGATTTGGATTTTTCGTTAGAAGCAGTACCTCAAGGGCATCGCAATGGATTTTGGAAAATGCTTGTGGTGATGCTCGGCCTGACCTTCTTCTCAGCCAGCATGTGGTCAGGCGGAACGCTTGGAACAGGATTAACGTTCATTCAATTTATCGGGATCGTTCTGGCAGGCAACTTGATTTTAGGTGCTTACACAGGAGCACTTGCCTATATCGCGGCGAAGACAGGCCTATCAACGCACCTGCTCACCCGCTATGCCTTCGGTGAAAAAGGATCCTACCTATCATCCTTCCTGCTGGCTGCCACTCAGGTTGGCTGGTTCGGAGTTGGGGTAGCGATGTTCGCGCTGCCGGTTCAGAAAGTAACAGGAATTGATGCGTATCTTCTGATTGCGGTGGCAGGTCTCCTGATGACAGGCACAGCCTTCTTCGGTATGAAGGCACTGGCAATCTTAAGCTTCATAGCAGTACCTTTAATCACTGTTCTGGGAAGCTTCTCCGTTTTTAAAGCAACCGAAACTGCAGGCGGCCTGGAAGGGCTTATGCAATATCAGCCAACAGAGGCCATTAGTCTGGCAGCGGCTTTAACAATTTGCGTCGGCTCGTTTATCAGTGCGGGCACGCTGACTCCGGACTTCGCACGATTTTCAAATACAAAGCGTTCAGCAGTAGTATCAACCGTCATCGCCTTCTTCATCGGAAACTCGATCATGTTCCTGTTCGGTGCAATCGGTGCGATCGCAACAGGGCAATCGGATATCTCAGAAGTCATGTTTATCCAAAAATTGATTTTCCCGGCGATTCTGGTTCTTGGTTTAAACATCTGGACAACAAACGATAACGCCTTATATGCATCAGGCTTAGGGTTTGCAAGCATTTTAAAGATCCGAAAAGGTAAGGTTGTCATCTTCAATGGAATTGTCGGAACGATTGCGGCCATGTGGCTGTACAACAACTTTGTCGGCTTCCTGACGATTCTGGGATCAACACTGCCATCCATCGGAGCTATCATCCTGGCAGATTACTTTATCGTAAATCGCGGAGAGTATAAAAAGTTTGCAGATATGAAGTTTAAGGCTGTAAACTGGATCGCGATCCTTGCCTGGGCAGCCGGTGTAGCCGCTGCAAATTTTGTGCCGGGGATTCCGCCAGTCAACTCGCTGTTAGGTTCAGCAATCACATTTGTCCTGGTATCAAAATTGGCTGCTTCATTACAAGGCAGAAATACAGTTCGGGAAGGGGAACTAAGAAGTGATTATTAAAAACGCGAAACTTAGAGGCCGGGAAGGCTTATGGAATATAGCGATACAAGATGGAAAGATTCATAGCATATCACAGGAGGAAGCGGAAGGGGGCCAGGAAACCCTTGATGCTGCCGGATCCCTGGTTTCGGCACCCTTCATCGAACCCCATATTCACCTGGATACAACCCTGACAGCAGGCGAGCCGGAATGGAACCAGAGCGGAACATTATTCGAAGGCATTCAAAGATGGGCACAAAGAAAAGAAACCTTGACACATGAAGATGTAAAAACAAGGGCGAAAACGGCACTCAAATGGCAAATGGCACAGGGAATCCAGCATGTCCGTACACATGTGGATGTAACAGACCCCAGTCTGACTGCTTTAAAAGCCCTGCTGGAAGTAAAAGAAGAAATGGCTGACTATGTGGACCTCCAGCTGGTAGCTTTCCCGCAGGAGGGAATCAATTCGTATCCAAGCGGCGCTGAGCTCATGGAGGAAGCGCTGAAAATGGGCGCTGATGTGGTAGGAGGCATTCCTCATTTCGAGTTCACAAGAGAGTACGGCGTTGCTTCAATGAAAACGGCCTTTGATCTTGCTGAAAAGTATGACCGCCTGGTCGATATCCACTGCGATGAAATCGATGATGAACAGTCGCGCTTTGTGGAAGTGGTGGCAGCGGAAGCCTATGAACGCGGATTGGGCAGCCGGGTAACAGCCAGCCATACAACGGCAATGGGTTCTTATAATGATGCTTATACCTACAAGCTGTTCAGACTGTTAAAGCTATCAAACATAAACTTTGTCGCAAACCCGCTCGTAAACATCCATCTGCAGGGACGCTTTGATACGTATCCGAAGCGCAGGGGAATCACAAGAGTAAAAGAACTGCTCGAAGCAGGGCTAAATGTAAGCTTCGGTCATGACGACATCTTCGATCCATGGTATCCGCTTGGCACCGGCAATATGCTGCAGGTGCTCCATATGGGCATCCATGTGTCACAGCTGATGGGGTATGAGCAAATTGTTAACTCCTTTGACCTGATTACAAATAACAGTGCTAAAACATTAAATATTGAAGAGAAATATGGAATTGAAGAAGGAAAGCCGGCCAACCTGATTATTCTTGATGCGGAAAATGAGTATGAAGCAATCAGGAGGCAGGCGGCTGTCAGGTATTCAATAAGAAATGGAAAAATAATTGCTGAAACGAAACCCAGCCAGACATCAGTGGTGTTTGGTGAAGAAAAAATGAATGTAGATTTTCATAAATGATAGAAGAATGACTGGCTCAGGCTGACTGGGTCAGTTTTTTTGCTATCCAGAAAGGGGACGAGGGGACAGGTCCCTTGTCCCAAGGTGCTTTTGGGGACAGTTAACCTGTCCCTGTGTCCCCCGTCCCCATTCTCTGAAGGAAGCACTGCTGGCTTATGGTACTGACTTATTCTCAAATATTTCCGCTTTTTTTTCAGATTCTATTGAAAATATTCGAATAATTAAATATTATGTAAATTATATAAATAATGAAATTTCATTTCATAAAATGAAACCGTTAGGAGTGTCATAATGGTTCAAAGAGTTTTAGAGGTTGATAAGTTAAAAGTTGGCATCCGGGATGATGGCCGAAAAATATCAATTGTCAACGGGATTAGTTTTCATTTACATAAGGGTGAGACTCTTGGAATCGTAGGGGAATCGGGCTGCGGGAAAAGTATGACCTCGCTTTCTTTGATGGGCCTTTTGCCTCCCGGCGTTGAGAGGCACGATGGTGATGTCCGTTTAGGTGACCTTCGCTTTAAGGATTTTACTAAAAAGGATTGGAGAAAAATTCGCGGTAAAAAAATCTCAATGATTTTTCAGGAACCAATGAGTTCTTTAAATCCTGTCTACACTATTGGGGAACAGATTATGGAGATGATCTTAAGCCATGAGAAGGTTTCCAAGAAAGCTGCCAGGGCACGGGCATTAGAAATGCTAAAGCTAGTCGGCATTCCACGTCCGGAACAAGTGCTTGATGAGTACCCGTACCAGCTTTCAGGAGGGATGCGCCAAAGGGTCATGATTGCGATTGCTCTTTCATGCAACCCAGAGGTTTTGATTGCGGACGAGCCAACGACTGCCCTGGATGTCACGATTCAAGCGCAGATCCTGGAGCTGATGAAAGATATACAGAATAAGCTGCATATGTCGATAGTCCTGATTACACATGACTTGGGTGTGGTGGCAGAAATGTGTGATCGTGTCATTGTGATGTATGCAGGGGAAGTTGTGGAAGAATCATCAGTTGTGGAACTGTTTGATCATCCAAAGCATCCTTATACCAAAGGGTTAATTGCTTCATTGCCAGATGTGGAGGAACAGAGAGAATATTTATCTTCCATTCCAGGAGTCGTTCCGGCACCGGGAAATATGCCGTCCGGATGCAGATTTGCACCGCGTTGTTCTTTAGCGCACGACCGCTGTATAGAGACACCACCGCAATTTACAACAGAGTCAGGCTCACAAGTTAAATGCTGGCTTTTTGAAGAAAAAGAGTCGGAGGTTGCTGCTACATGACAAAAGAACAAAAAGTTCTATTAAAGGTAGAGAATTTAAAAAAGCACTTTCCGGTTAAAGGCGGTATTTTTGGAAATAAGACACTTCAGCATGTAAAAGCAGTTGATGGTGTTTCCTTCGAGGTCATGGAAGGTGAAACATTTGGGATTGTTGGTGAGTCGGGGTGCGGAAAAAGTACTACGGGCAGGACCATTTTGCGGCTGCTTGAACCAACTGAGGGGAACATCTATTTTCAGGGACGAAACCTTGCAGAGCTTAATAATAGTGGAATGAGAAAATTGAGGAAGGATATTCAAATTGTTTTTCAGGATCCTTTTGCTTCACTGAATCCGAGAATGAAGATTCAGGACATTATTGAAGAGCCGCTTATTAATTTCGGAGTGACCGATCGCAAGGAAAGAGAAAGAAGATTATTGGAGGTTGCGGACCAGGTTGGCCTTACACCTGCACAGCTTACTCGCTTCCCGCATGAATTTTCCGGCGGTCAGCGCCAGCGCATCGGAATCGCCAGAGCCCTAATTTCCAAACCGAAATTAATAATTGCAGATGAGCCAGTGTCCGCACTGGATGTATCCATTCAGTCACAAGTCCTTAATTTAATGAGAGATTTACAGAAAGAGCTGGGTCTTACATATATCTTTATCTCCCACGACTTGAGTGTTGTCAAACACTTCTGCGATCGCATTGGTGTTATGTATCTTGGGAAAATGGTTGAAATCGCAGAAAAGAGCCGTTTATATGACAAACCTATGCACCCGTATGCTGAAGCGCTTCTTTCTGCCTTGCCAAGCCCTCACCCGTTAAAAAAGAAGAAGAGGATTATATTAAAAGGAGATGTACCAAGTCCTTCGAATCCTCCAAGCGGATGTACATTCCATCCTCGCTGCGCTTCCTGTATGGATATTTGTAAAACGGATCAGCCAACCCTTCAGGTGGTTGAAGATCAGCATGCAGTATCCTGCCACTTATATACAGAAGCCGGAAAGCATTCTTTCGCAGCAGGAGAACCAGTATGAGCAAAACAATTGAAAAAGGGCTTCACTTATTAGAAGTTTTCACAGATGAAAAACCTTACTGGAGATTGGATGAAATTTCAAAGACCTTAGGAATTCCTAAAGCAACCGCCTTTCGCCTTTTAAGAAGCTTTGTCGAGTTTGGCTATTTGCAGCGTGTTACCTTTCATCAGGATGGGATTGTTATGGATGGCGAGAGATATGGGTTAGGCATCAAATTTCTGGAGATGGGTGAACGGGTTGCGGCACGATTTGAGATTCGCAGAATCGCTCTCCCTTATATGAAAAATCTGCAGAGGATGTTTAATGAAGCAGTCCAGCTAGTAATTCAGGAGCAAAATGAAGGTATTTATCTGGAGAAAGTTGAGAGTACACGCCCTGTCCGGCTATATACAAGAGTTGGCCGGCGAGCGCCTCTATATGCTGGAGCATGCACACGCGCCCTTCTTTCCTTTTTACCTGATGAACAAGTTGCAGAGGTGCTGAAAAATCCTATTATTCCCTATGCAAGCCAAACTGCTAAAACAAAAGAAGAAGTCCTTGAATTAGTAAAAGAAACAAGAAAGACCGGTTTTGCTTATAGTGATTCCGAATTGGAGGAGGGTACTGTTTCCATAGCAGTTCCGATTTTTGACCGGTACGGAAACGTTTCCTATTCGCTAAGCATTGCCGGATTTTCCACATCGTTTCCAAGAGATAAGGTTAATCGTTTCTTAGGGCCTCTTTGGGAAGCGGCGGCTGGTATTTCAAAAGAGATTGGTTATAACCTTCCATATCCTTATGGAGGAGAAAAAAATAAACAAATAAATGACAAGGGGGAAAGAGAATGAAGAAGAGATTACTATCTTTGTTTGCTGTATTTATGACCTTTACACTCATTTTGACTGCATGTTCAGGCGGAAGCGAGAAATCAAGTTCAAGTGAAAGTAAGGGCAGTGAAAAAAACCCGGTTGAAGGACGCGATAATGAACTTGTTATTGGTGTTTCAGGGGATCCGCAAAACTGGGATCCAATCGATACATTCCTGTTGGATTGGAGCACCATCGGCACTTCTGTATTTGAAGGGCTTGTAGACCGAAGCCTTGATTTGGAAATTCAGCCTGGTTTAGCTGAAAGCTGGGAATATCTTGACGATAAAACATTACAATTCAAGCTTCGGCAAGGGGTTACTTTCCATAATGGAGAGCCATTCAACGCAGAAGCAGTTAAATTCACTTTTGATCGTTTACTGGGTGACGAAGGACAAAAAGGTCCGCAATACTCCAACTATACAGCCATTGACAGTGTAGAGGTTGTTGATGAATTTACAGTTAACATGAAATTGAAAACTCAAGATCCGGTTCTTTTAACAAAGCTTGCCGGATATGGAGCTGTGATTGTGCCTCCTAAGTATATTGCTGAAAAAGGTGACGAGCATTTCAACAATAACCCTGTTGGTACCGGCCCTTTCAAAATGACAGGCTATAAGCGTGACCAGGAAGTCGTATTGGAAAAGAATGCTGAATACTGGAAGGATGGACTTCCGAAACTGGATAAGGTTGTTTTTAAAGTAATCCCTGAAGCCTCAACTAGACTTGCAGAGCTTCAAACAGGAAAAATCGACGTTATGAAACGCGTTGAGGTTGCCCAGGCAGATACAGTGAAGGAATCAGGGTTCCTTGAACTGCAGGAAGTTGGGACACCGACTGCATTTTCCCTGCGTTTTGATACGGCGAAGAAGCCGCTTGATCAGAAAGAAGTAAGACAAGCAATTAACTATGCAGTCGATAAAGAAGCGATCATTGACGAAATCCTTGGCGGCTTCGGCAAGCCAATCAGCACCTTCCAAAGTGATCTTTCTTTTGGTAACAACCCTGACTTAGAGCCATATCCATATGATCCTGAAAAGGCGAAAAAACTATTAAAAGAAGCCGGTGTAAGTGAAGGAACAGAGCTTGACTTATTCATTCCGGGTAATGACGGAAACTTTAAAGAGATTGCACAGATTGTTTCTTTCTATCTTGAAGAAGTAGGCTTAAAAGTAAACATCAACAGTGTGGATAACACAACTCTTATCTCTGACCTGATCCCGAACGGCAATGCAGGGCATATGTATCGCCAGGGGTGGGGCGGATGGACGCTTGATTTTGATAATACAGCATACTTGATGTATCACGAAGGCGAGCAATGGAATCCTTCCTTTAAAGATGAGAAGGTAGAAGAGCTTCTTGCTGCACAGCGTGCGACTGTTGATCAAGAGGAACGCGAAAAAATCTTTAAGGAGCTGACAGAAGTTCTTTATGATTTGGCTCCGGAATTGAACCTATATTCTGCAGTTGATTTATACGGAGTGAACAAGCGAGTTCAAAACTTCCAGCCGCCTCATGAGGACCGTATGCGTTTGGAAGAAGTAACAGTTAAGTAAATGAACTTTAAAAGAGATAGTATGGTCTTCATGCTATCTCTTTCTTTTAAGAATTTATGAGCGGAGCGCATCTGGCTGATGCTGGCCCTCG
This sequence comes from Cytobacillus firmus NBRC 15306, assembly GCF_001591465.1. Lineage (GTDB taxonomy): Bacteria > Bacillota > Bacilli > Bacillales > Cytobacillaceae > Cytobacillus > Cytobacillus firmus. Next base: position 64,746 of record NZ_BCUY01000010.1, on the reverse strand, counting down.
GGATGCAAATCATTCACTTACATTACCAGGGCTTTTCCGTATTCTGCAAATAAAAAAGTTTAAGAGTTTGAACGTTGAAAATTGAATGCTCAAGCGCCTCCCCATTGAGGTCACAAGCTTGTCTAGTTGCGGCATACAGGGACTAGGGCCATAAGCTGATTCCTTTCAGAAGAGAAGATACCTACTTACAGGAATCGCACTATGCCTGTCATCCCTGGGCAGCCGCCTCCACATTTCGGCCTTTTCGTGAGTCTCGGCTTGTGCCTGCAGGGGGTAAGCACCAAGGGAAGCTTCCTTGGATGAACACATGAATAAGCGGTTTTGCTTGTTCTGAGGGCGCTTGCGCTTTTCTTAGGGGGAACAAAAATGGCAGCTTATATTATTCGCAGATTGCTCCATACCATCTTAGTTGTATTTGCTATTTCTTTGATTATCTTCTTTTCCATTCGCCTTACTGGCGATCCGGTATCAGTCATGTTTTCAGCAGGTGAGCCGACGAAAGAAGCGATTGAAGAAGTGAGGCGCAATCTTGGGTTGGATCAACCACTTTATGTTCAATATGGAATTTTCCTGAAAGGCCTTGTTACGTTTGATCTTGGCGAGTCATTCAGAAGCGGTATGCCGGTCATGGATATGATTATGGAACGGCTTGGCGCAACAATGGCACTTGCGTTTGGCGGCATTACTGTAGCTATATTGATCGCTTTTCCGGTGGGTATTTTATCGGCTGTTAAGAGAGGGACAGGCATTGATTTCTTCGGACGTATTTTTTCATTAATCGGTATTTCATTTCCTAATTTTTGGCTGGGCATTATGCTAATCCTGATTTTTGCCGTTAATTTAAAATGGCTTCCTTCATCAGGCTTCGAAGGTTTCAAGCACCTTATTTTGCCATCGATTACACTAGGAATGATTTTATCGGGTATTTTGGCAAGGCTTGTCCGATCCTCCATGCTTGAAGTGTTGAACCAGCAGTATGTATCTACTGCAAAATCAAAAGGAATTAGTGACTGGGCAGTGATTATAAAGCATGCTTTCCGAAATGCTTTGCTGCCGACTGTTACCTTTCTTGGCCTTCAGTTTGGATCGCTTTTAGGAGGAACGGTTATAGTGGAACAAATCTTTTCATGGCCGGGAATCGGACGTTTGATTATTGATGCCATTAATCAGCGGGATTATCCAGTGATTCAGGGCGGAGTTATCTTCCTTGCCATCATTATGGTGGTAGTGAATTTAATTATCGATTTAAGTTACACCCTTATTGATCCAAGAATTAAAATCGGGGGGAGCGGAAAAGCATGACAACATTAGAACTGGAAAAATCACAGCAACAGCAGCCCGTTGCAGCCAAAAAGCCTTTTATGAAGAAGCTCTGGAAGTTCATAAGAAAGAATCCAGCCGGTGTGGCCGGAATTATCCTCGTCGTTTTAAGTGTATCCGCAGCACTATTTGCGCAATGGATTGCCCCGTTTGATCCTTCCAAAGCCAATCTGACTTCACGTCTTGTGCCGCCTTCCTGGACGGATGAAACTGGAGAATCTATATTCTTTCTCGGGGCGGACCAGGTAGGGAGGGATTTATTAAGCAGAATTATTCATGGCGCAAAGATTTCGCTAATGGTCGGTTTTTTCGGTGTGATCATCTCCATGATTATTGGTACGGTCCTTGGCCTCATTTCAGGCTTTTTTGGAAAATGGCTGGATGACTTTATCATGCGTGTAGCAGATATTCAATTGGCCTTTCCTTTTATGCTGTTTGCGATTGTCATCATGAGTGTACTCGGGACAGGGATTTGGAAAATCATTATTATTCTCGGTCTGACCTATTGGGTTGGCTTTGCCCGTCTTATTAGGGGGGAAGTAATTTCCTTAAAAGAACAGGAATATGTTCAAGCTGCGAAAGCGATTGGCGGCACGAATTTTACTATTATCAGAAAGCATATTTTACCGAATGTCATGTCGTCTATTTTGGTGCTTGGAACGATGTATATTGCTGAATTCATTCTATTAGAAGCGTCTCTGACCTTTCTTGGATTGGGCGTGGATCCAACGATTCCGTCATGGGGCGGAATGCTGGCAGACAGCCGCAACTATGTAACTTCGGCATGGTGGACAGCCACCTTCCCTGGTATTGCCATTATGCTGACCGTTCTAGGATTTAACCTCCTGGGCGATTGGCTTCGTGACCGTTTTGATCCTAATATGAAATTGTAGGTGAATATGGGTGGATAATATTTTTGCAATATGGACAAAGGAAGGCTTGCTGCGTGATAACAATAACGATGGAGTCATTGATGGAACAGCTGTATATATAGACCTTCCTGACCATCTCGCACCAGAAGGATTAATTGACTTTTGTGCCCGGCTGGGATATGAAACTACTTCTCTATCCCTTCGTTTTTTTGAACCAGATAAGAATGCTGTGAAAATGAATTTTATCCATTCGGATGTAAAAACCGAGATAAGGCTTGAAAATCGGGAGCTTATTGTCAGGTATAAGAGTGAAGCGGAATTATCCGATTTACTGAAACATTTAGCTGCGATGGACCCTAAAGAGTCCAGTGGAACCAGTGTTGCGCTTGAACTTAAGGATGGCAGACTAACTGCGGGACAAAGTTTTATCAAAACGATTGAGGGCAGGAAAGCAGAGTTAACTCCTGAAATTAATAGCTTGAGTGATTTGTGGAGCTTTTCCGGTATTGGCGATAATAATGAAGCGTCTCCATCGAAACTGTTAAACCTGAACGTGAGTGTGGAAGAATCTATTAAAACAGCAGATCTAATAAAAGGATTATGCTGCTTTGCCGCTAGAAGTGCGATGTGCTCTACTGACATTATTTTCCCTGTAACTGGTAACGGGAGTTCGTCTGAAGGACTGCGACTCGAGGTTCTTGGGGATTCCTCTGCTAGTTTAGAGCTTACAGAACCGAATGTATTGCAGTTAAAGGGACCAAAGGAATTATTAGGCTTAGCTGCCCAGCATCTTGCAAGGGAGAAGCATTGGAGCGAGGGCGGTGCCTTTGGCTACTGGGAACAGGGATATCTTTTAAAGCAAAAGACGGAGGCTCCGCTGCTGTTTGAAGCGGAGTGGGAGGATGTGCAGGAAACAGACCTGGCTTATGGAGTTTTAAAAGGTTCAGGGGATCTTGAAGGTGCTGATATTGAGGTTTTTTTATCGGAGCCAGTTGAAGTTCGCCGGAATCTGGAGAAACAATGGGGGAATCTTTTTCCTAAAGTAAAGACGTTAAAAGTTCGGTCTGCTTTTAAAACAGGCATGCATTGGCTTGTTGAAGAGGTTTTGCCTGACTTGCGGGAATCTGCCGAAGATGTCCTGGGTCTGGAGATAAAAGTGAAGAAGGAAACAGGGGAACATGGGCTGGAGCTTCCCATTCGCTGGATCCAGGAAATGTATCCTGCGGACAGGTTAATAGAGGAAGAGTATAATCTGAAGGCTGCACAGGTAAATTATCAGTTAGAGGACAAGCTGGAACATACATATGAAGTTTTTCGTGTGGATGCACAGGGTGTGAGACATTTTGCAGGCTCATTGGATGTTCCTGTTTCTGAGCTGCCATATGTGGATGGAAAGCATTATGTTTATCCTGTTTCAAGTGCTGTCCGAATTCGCAAAGGCGGGATTGTTGTCCGGGAACAGCTCATCCAAACGGATAGGGAACGTTTTTACCGCCATTATACAGAGGAAGTGCTGCCAAGGATTCGCAGGGAAGTTGCCGATTATAAGGATGGGCAAGGCCACACGAGGCCATTATTTGACCGTATTGAAATCGATGTGTGGATGAGTGAAGAAGAGCGGAAACTGCCGGTTGATGAAGAACGTGTATCTTCACTTGAAGCCTTGCATGAGGATCTTTATTTCAATACTCTTGATTATTTTGCCCATATGGGTGAAGAGCTTGAAGGTAAACCATTTAATGCTCCAGGCGGTGTCCATCCTTTTTTGCATGTTAGAAAAGGAGGGAAACCGGAAGCGTGTATTCGGGTGTACAGCTGGGAGGACAAGCCGCTTGAAAATTGGGTGACAACCTCTATTCTATTTAATGAGGAAGGGGCATTGGCTAAAGCAATCATGACCAATGACAAGGAAGAGGTCACCCTGGCGATTGAAGCTTTTGAAAAACCTGAAGGGCATATCCATCAGGATGTACAGCGCTGGCTGGACGAGCAGAGGTCCTATCGGATCTTATATCCGGACCATTCCTATCAGGGGCATGCCATTCCTATTATTGAATGTTTCATGGATGCGGGGGAGGAGTTTTATTCTCCTTTAAAAATGTCATTATTCAAGAAAACAATTTTCATAGAAGCAGGGCATCATTCCAATGAAGTATCAAGTACGCCTGCTGTCCTTCAGCTGCTGGAACGTGCCGGTAAGAAATTTGGTGATTGGCAAAAGGAAATTAACCTCATCATCCTGCCTCTCGCAAATCCGGATGGATATGAACTAGTAAAAAAGCTTGCAAAAGAGCATCCGGAATGGAAGCATCACGCTGCCAGATATAATGCCGTTGGGCTGGAGTATTCCCTTGTCCGTTTTCAAAAAACAGTGTTTGGCGAGGCAAATGTCTATCCCAAAATCCTTCGCCGCTGGGCACCAGACGTGATTGTTGATGACCACGGAATCCCGGCCCATGAGTGGGTGCAGCCTTTTGCAGGATATAATAGTCCGCCGCGCTTTCCGGTTTCCTATTTTCTTCCAAGCGCCAAAATTTATGGGATTGGACGATTATCGAGCGGAGACCACCGTGACTTACATGTTGAAAATCTGGAGTCTGTTGTTTCAAAGATAAGCCAGTATATCAGCGGTACCAGCATAGATAAAGAAAATCAATACTGGCAGGAGCGGTTCAGGAAGTATGGCAATCAGTGGCTGCCAGAAGTTTTTCCAATTGAAGAAGCGCCAGGCATCCACTTTTACCGGCAGGCAGATGTAGCACCATCTTATTCAACCATTGGCATTTCAAGATATCCAGACTGGATTGCAGCGGAAATAATTTCAGAAGCGGCAGATGAAGTGGTATATGATGAGGTGCTTGAAAGCTGTATAGAAGCGCATATTGTTTTTGATTTAGCCATTTTGGAGGTTCTTCAAAAGGCCCGTATAGAAGTGAAAAGAAATGGGCTATCGCATGAACGAATAAGGCCTATTAAACTCTCGTGAAAAGGAAGGTTTTAATAATGAAAACTCTATTATTAACTGGTTTTGAACCATTTCTTGATTTTACAATTAATCCGACTAAGCGAATAGTGGAAGAACTAAATGGGGAAGAGGTCGGAGAATACAAAGTACAGGGCGAAATTTTACCGGTCGATTTTAAAAAGTCGGGGAAGCTGTTATTAGAGCATATTGAAAAAATTCAGCCTGATGCGGTCATTTCTTTAGGTCTTGGTGGCGGGCGCTATAAAATAACTCCTGAAAGAATCGCGATTAACATAAATGATGGAAACTCTGACAATAGCGGCAATGTCCCGGTCGATGAAATGATCCAGGAAGATGGAGCGGACGGCTATATGTCCACACTGCCCGTACGAGCCATGGTTAATCGCTTAAAGGAAGCAGGTTTGCCTGCAGAAGTATCGAACACTGCGGGGACCTACCTATGTAACCATGTCATGTATCAGGGGCTGCACTATGCCAAAACACATAATAAAAACATACCGTCTGGATTTATCCATATCCCTGCTTCCCACGAACTCGCCATCCAGCACGGAAAAATCCCAAGCTGGTCACACGAAGACCTCAAAAAAGGAATCTTAATTTGCCTCGAGGTGCTGGCATCGAAGTTTTAAGGTTTGAGCATCTCGTGGAGACATTTTTAGATACAAAATCGTATCAGAGAAGACAGAGGGTGCATACTCTCTGTCTTTCTTTTTATAAATTCATCGTGCGAAAAGGCTTATTTGCAAAATTCCCAGCTCTATTTGCAGGTTCAAGGATTTTATTTGCAGGTTCAAGGATTCTATTTGCAGGTTTCCCGGTTCTATTGGTAATGTTCACATTCACAGCACTTAAGCAGCGTGCCAGGGTCTGACCTATCAAGCCTTCTATTAAAATCAATCAAACGTTTGATTGAACCCGGGAAACCCCTTTAAACACTGCATTCCCGGATGAGACAAACATAAAGTAATTTCATAATTTAGTGTTTCAACTTGAAATTACAGCGCTTACATTGTATATTGAATACGTATTCAAAAACTAGAAATTTCAGAAAGATGGTGAGCGATTGGAGAGAATAGCTGTACTTGGGTGCGGCACGATGGGCCATTCAATTGCGCTTAACGCGGCCTGGGCCGGACTGAGCGTGACCATGCAGGGAATCAGCGACGCCGACCTGGAACAGGGCTGGACCAACATGCTGAAGAAGCTTGAGGTTATGCTCAATAACGGTATTTTATCCGAATCGGAAGCTGGCCACATTCAGGAAAATATTAAAATGACTGTCTCTGTTGAAGAAGCAGTTCAGGGTGCTACTTTCGTGATTGAAGCTGTACCGGAAAACATTCAATTAAAGATTGACTTATTCAAACGTCTCGACGCTCTCTGTGATCCCGATGTCATTCTTGCAAGCAATACTTCAGGCCTTAGTCCAACGGAGATTGCTTCAGAGACTGCCCATCCGGAACGCACGGTAGTGACGCACTTCTGGAACCCGGCACATTTAATTCCACTTGTCGAGGTTGTTCGCGGTGAGAAGACCGGCGATGAAGCAGTGGAAAGATCCTTTCAGCTTTTAAAGCAAATGAAGAAAAAGCCGATTGAAGTGAAAAAAGAGGTTCCCGGTTTTGTCGGCAATCGCCTTCAATATGCACTTTTCCGTGAAGCCCAATACCTTCTGGAGGAAGGCATCGCGAGCAAAGAAGATATTGATGATGCCGTTACTTACGGCATTGGACGCAGGCTCCCTGTTTCAGGCCCGTTGATGACGGCCGATATGGGCGGGCTGGATGTCTTCTCCGCCATCTCTGATTATCTGTTCCAGCACTTATCCAGTGCAGAGGAATCTTTGCCGGAACTAAAGAAGCTTGTGTCTGAACAGAAGCTCGGCGACAAAACGGGTGAAGGCTACTACAAATGGGATGAGGCTTTTTCCAAAGAGTACAATCAGAAAAGGGAAGCTGAGCTCATCCGTTTTTTAAAAAAGGATCTGGGAATTCAATAATTCTGATGGAGGAATGGCATGAAGAACTTTCCTGACCTGGAGAATAAATCAGTAATTGTGACAGGCGGAAGCAAAGGAATCGGCAGGGATATCGCCATTTCCTTTGCCGAAAACGGAGCGAAGGTTGTGATCGTGGGGAGAAATGAAGAGGCACTCCGCCAGACAACCGATGAACTGAAAAAAATAAACAACAATAGCTATTATGTTTCCGCTGATTTAAATAATGTCTCAGAGATTAAAAGAATGACAGAAGCAGCAGTGGATTATATGGGCTCACTAGATGTTCTGATTAATAACGCCGGAATTAACCGGGCCAAGCCTGCCATGGAAGTGACGGAAGAGGACTGGGACCTGACGCTTGATACCAATTTGAAGGCAGCGTTTTTCTGCAGCCAGAAAGCAGCCGAGTATATGATTCCGAATCAATCCGGCAAGATTGTCAATATTGCTTCCCAGATGGCGTTTGTCGGCTACTACAAACGGGCGGCCTATTGTGCAAGCAAGGGAGGCATGGTGCAGCTGACAAAAGCGCTCGCGGTTGAGTGGGCTTCAAATGGCATCAATGTAAACGCAGTGGCTCCAACCTTTATTGAAACAGAGCTGACTTCGAAAATGTTCGAAGACAAGGAATTCGAAAAGGAAGTCTACGGCAGAATTCCGCTTGGAAAACTTGCGGATGCCGAGGATGTTTCGGCCGTAACTCTATTCCTTTCTTCCAATCTATCAAAGTTCATTACAGGCGATACAATAAAAGTAGATGGCGGCTGGACAGCCATTTAAATTTTTTTCCTTAACTTTGCATACGTATTCAAAAAATAAAAACAGGAGTGATATCAAAATGGTAACTTTCTTAAAACAAGGCAAAAATGATCAAGAGGTACAGGAAGCAGATGTAAAAGTAAGAGAATCGGTGAGCGCCATTCTTAAAAATATTGAAGAAAACGGAGATGCGGAGGTTCGCAAGCTTTCCGAGCAGTTCGATAAGTGGTCACCGGAGCAATTCAGACTATCTGAAGAGCAAATCTGGGAGATCGTGGCATCTGTACCTGAACAAACGATCAATGATATCAAGTTTGCACAAGAGCAGATCCGCAATTTCGCCGAGCATCAAAAAGCAGCACTGAAGGACATTGAAGTCGAAACATTGCCTGGCGTGTTCCTTGGACACAAAAACATTCCAGTAAACAGTGTCGGCTGCTATATTCCCGGCGGACGCTACCCAATGGTTGCTTCTTCTCACATGAGTGTGTTGACGGCGAAAGTAGCGGGCGTTAAGCGCGTAATTGCCTGCACACCTCCAATTAAAGGAGAAATTCCTTCTGCAACGGTTGCGGCGATGCATCTTGCCGGCGCTGACGAGATTTACCTGCTTGGCGGAATCCAGGCGATGGGTGCAATGGCAATCGGAACAGAAACCATCGAGCCGGTTGATATGCTTGTTGGGCCAGGAAATGCGTTTGTGGCGGAAGCGAAGCGCCAATTGTATGGAAGAGTCGGTATCGATCTGTTCGCAGGCCCAACTGAGGTTCTTGTCATAGCGGATGAAACATCCGATGCAGAAATAATTGCAACAGACCTTTTAGGACAGGCTGAGCATGGACCAAACTCTCCTGCTTGTCTAATTACAACATCTGAAAAATTAGCGAATGAAACAGTGGCAGAAATCGAACGCCAGCTGGAGACTCTTCCAACAGCAGATGTTGCAGGAGCGGCATGGGAAGACTACGGCTCCATCATCTTAGTAGACAGCCTGGAAGAAGCCCTAGTGGAAGCGGACAAATTGGCTTATGAGCATGTGGAAGTTTTAACTGAAGATCCGAACTACTTCCTTGAAAACATGACAAATTACGGTGCACTTTTCCTTGGGCCTGAAACGAATGTGGCTTACGGTGATAAAGTAATCGGAACAAACCATACACTTCCAACGAAAAAGGCAGCCCGCTACACAGGCGGATTATGGGTGGGTAAATTCCTGAAAACGTGCACATACCAGAGAACAACTCCGGAAGCGAGTGCGAAAATCGGTGAATATGCATCCCGTCTATGTGACCTTGAAGGCTTTAAAGGCCACCAGGCACAGGCTGATCTTCGTGTAAAACGCTACAGCAGTCTCGTGTAGTAAGCAAAATCTGTTATAATTTCTCTGTCTAGATTCGGGCAGGAGGAACACGCGTTGAAAAATAAAAAAGTGACAGCAATGGATGTCGCCCGATTGGCAGGCGTTTCCCAATCGAGCGTATCCCGGGCTTTTAGTGAAAATTCAAGTATCTCATCAAAAAAGAAAAAGCTAATTCTGGATGCTGCCGAACAGCTTGGATATCAGCCGAATGCCATAGCACGGGGCCTGATTACCAATCAGTCCCGCATCATCGGCGTTGTCATGCGAAATATCCAGAACCCTTTTTATCCGGAAATCCTTGATAAGTTTTACAGCAGGCTGGCTGAAAAAGGGTACAAGGTGATGTTTATCAACTCCCAGAATAACGAGATCCAAGAGGATGAAGTGAGCCATTTAATTGAATACAGCGTCGAGGGAGCCATCATCACAGATGCGCTACTGACCTCTTCGACTGTACAGAAGTTTACCCGCAATGGCATCTCGGTCGTCCTGTTTAACCGATATGTAAACGATTCCTTAAGCAGTGCTGTTGTATGCGATAACTTTGCTGCCGGGAAAAGGATTGGGCACTACTTGATAGAAAAGGGACATGAAAATCTCGCCTTTATCTCCGGACCGATGAATACATCAACAACAGTTGATCGAAAAAATGGCTTCCAGGAAGCTTTGGCAGAACACGGCATCTCTTCCTTATTAACCGAAAACGGCCTTTATTCATATGAAGGAGGATTTACAGCAGCCCAAAAACTGCTGGAACGCAGTAAAAAGATAGATGCCATCTTCTGTGCAAATGACATATCCGCTTTCGGCGCAATGGATTATCTGAAAAAACAGGGTATCAAAATCCCTGAGGATATATCTGTAGTAGGCTTTGACGATGTGGCTATGTCAGATTGGGCATCTTATGAATTAACCACCTGGCACCAGCCGGTAGACGAAATGGTCGATTATTCGATTAACCTCCTTTTGGAGCATATTAATGGGGACACGGACACCCCTGAAATCCAAAGATTAGAAGGCCATTTGGTGGAAAGAGGATCCGTAGCGGACAGAAGTTAATGGAGAGAAGGTGTGGGTTTTCGGGATAGGAGGCTTTTTATGCTAAGTATGATCGGATTGCTTGGGGGGATCGGGCTTCTCATCTATTTGACGATGAGAGGGATGAATCTGCTGCTTGCTGCCCCTCTTTCAGCATTTATTGTTGCAATATTCAGTGGATTGCCGATTTTCCCTCAGCTGGCAGGCGAGGGAGAGGTCAATTTTCTGACTAACTATATGAATGGATTTGCGGGGTTTATTACATCCTGGTATTTGATGTTCTTATTCGGGGCCATTTTCGGAAAACTTATGGAAGACAGCGGAGCAGCAGACAGTGTTTCCAAATGGATTATCGATAAAATTGGCATGAAGCGGGCGGCGTTAGCTGTTGTCATTGCCTGTGCGGTCTTAACCTATGGCGGTGTATGTCTGTTTGTTGTTGCTTTCTCCGTCTATCCAATGGCATTGAGCCTATTTAAGGAAGCCAATCTGCCAAGAAGATTCATTCCGGCAGCTCTTGCCTTCGGTTCGACTACATTTACCATGACGTCTGCGGGTTCCCCGGAGATCCAAAACTGGATTCCGATTGAGTTCCTAGGCACTTCCCCATATGCCGCCTGGGAAGTCAGCTTCATTGTCGCAATCTTTATGATGGCATTCGGATACTGGTGGCTGAAGAAAATGATTAATAAGGCGATACGCAATGGAGAAAAATTTGAGGCAAGAGAAACAGATACTGCACTGATCCGTGAAAACTTGCCAAGCCCATTATTAAGTATGATTCCCCTAGTGGTCGTCCTTGTCATTTCATTTATTTCCCATGATTCATTGGCACAGTCAGCCTTAATTATTGCCTTATTGAGCGGCTGTTTTGCAACTTATTTTCTTAACCGTAAGTATTTCACGAATGTATGGGGAGCCGTATCAGATTGTGCCGATACTTGGTGTTATTTTAGCGGTCATTTTATTCTCGATTTTCTAAAGTGCTTATCAGAAAGACAGAGAGGTTCAGGCTCTCTGTCTTTCTTTCTATTAAAATCGGGGCGGTATCCGCTGTGCAGGCTTGCGCTATTTGCAGAATTTCTGGGACTATTTGCAAGATCGGCCATGCTATTTGCGGGTTCAACCGGTCTATTTGCAAAATGTACATCTCTATTTGCAGGTTTCCCATTTCTATTAAAACTCCGAAACTGGAATCAGGTTATTTTTTAAAAGTGTTTTAGGGAAATCGGCAGCATCCTCTTAGCGGGATTGCTCTATTTGCAGAATTACCTTCACTATTTGCAAGAAGGGCCACGCTATTTGCAGATTCACCCGGTCTATTTGTAAAATAAGCATCTCTATTTGCAGATTTCCCGTTTCTATTAGTAATGTTCAAAACTCCGAAACTGGAATCAGCTTAGCTTTTAAAAAGAGTTATTTTTTATGAAAATCGGCAGCATCCTCTTAGCGGGATTGCTCTATTTGCAGAATTACCATCCCTATTAGCAAGAGTGGCCATGCTATTTGCAGATTCACCCGGTCTATTTGCAAGATGGTCCACTCTATTTGCAGGTTTCCCATCCCTATTAGTAATGTTCACACTCAGGCACCACCCTGGAACCTATCTATCTCTTCAAAAGTGTTATAATTTAGAAAATTAAAATTACCGGAGGGGTTCCGTATGCCTCAATCCATTTCTGATAAGAAAGAGGACTTACTAAATGATGAGCTGCTAAAAGTGAAAAACTGGATGACACCCAGCCCGTTTTGTATTCAGCCGGGGCAGACACTGGCAGAAGCTTCAAAAATGATGGCGAGCCTTCATCTGGAAAGCCTGCCTGTCGCTGATGAAAGCAATCGCTTGGTTGGAATGATCACTTCCAGGAAGCTGCTTAACTACTTTGCCCAGGGCAACCCGGGTGATGCTTTAATTGGCAGCATTCCCAAATCGAATCAGGCAGCTGTCCGGCCGGATGATTCCATTCTTGATATTATGTCGCTTCCCTACGATCAGCTTCCTGTCACGGGCGAAGATGGCGAGCTGCTTGGCATTCTGACAGCCAGAGATATTCTGGATGGGCTCTCCAAATACCTGTATAAGCTAAGGCAGCAGCATAATTCCGAGGGTGCACTTGGCGCCATTTTGGAAAGTGCCTATGAGGGAATAGCGGTTGTCGATGAAAACGGCATTCTGCAGGAATTTAACGAGGCCTATAGCCGTTTTACCGGCATAAAGCGGGAGGATGCGATTGGCAGGCATGTCACAGAGGTCATTGATAACACACATCTTCATGAAACGGTAAAGACCGGGATAGCTGAACGGGGGGTTCTCCAGAACATCCAGGGCCATGACATGGTGGTGCACCGGATCCCCCTCTGGAAGGAAGGACGGATTGCCGGCGCCATCGGAATGCTGATTTTTGAGGGAGTCACAGAAGTTTATAAAATCTATGAAAAGCTGCAGGAAAACCAAGATGCCAAGCCGGATCTTTTCACAAAGAAAAAGGAAAATGACAGCCGGGTTACCCTTGACCAAATCATTGGGACAAGTGAAGGGATTACGGAAGTGAAGAGGCTGGCACGGAAGGCGGCCAGGACTGTGGCCACTGTCCTCATAACAGGGGAAAGCGGGACGGGAAAAGAGATGTTCGCCAAGAGCATCCATCACCTCAGCCCTTTTTCCACCGGGCCTTTCATCAGTGTCAACTGCGGGGCCATTCCGGAGCATTTATTCGAGTCTGAACTGTTTGGCTATGAAGAAGGCGCCTTTACTGGGGCGAAAAAAGGCGGCAAGCCGGGGAAGTTTGAGCTTGCAGACAATGGCACGATTTTTCTCGATGAAATCGGAGAGATGCCGCTTGTCATGCAGACCAAGCTGCTGCGGGTCCTGCAGGAAAAGGAAGCAGAACGAGTCGGCGGTGTGAAAAAGTATCAGATTAATGTCAGAATTATTGCCGCAACAAACCGCAACCTTATGCACATGGTTGAAACCGGGGAATTCCGTGAGGATCTTTATTACCGGCTGAACATCATCCAGCTCCATATCCCTCCGCTGCGGGAACGGAAAAAGGATATTCCTGTCCTGCTGGTCCATTATCTGAAGGAAATCTGTGAGCGGTACCAGGTACCTGGAAAACTATTTACATCTGAGGCGGTGAACGCTTTTGTCCAGCATCCGTGGAGAGGGAATATCCGCGAGATGGTGAATACAGTGGAACAGCTGGTGACACTGGTTGATGGGAAGGTCATTGACTATCATCATTTGCCGGAGATGCTGAAAAAGCCGGAACCCGTCTTGAAAAAGGAGAATCCAGCTGCAGGGTCAATTGAGGAAGCTAAATTACTGGGCAGCCAAAGAGAGTCTGAAATTATTCTGGATGCATTAAGAAGTGCAGGCGGAAATAAATCGAGAGCTGCAGATTTGCTTGGAATTCATCGGACAACTCTCTATCAAAAACTGAAAAAGCATAGAATAACCTGAATGAGTGTAGTGGTTTCGCTACAAAAAATCTACAACTGTAGTGTAGTGACTACACTTTCACCGAAAGAAAGCACTGACTTTACTGGATTTCAAAGTTGGCACGCTCCTTGCAAGTATAAGTAGTAATAGAACAAAAGGGGTGGAATGTCCAATGGAGAAGCCAGCAGTTTTCCGGGTGCCGGAAGCGATCTTTTATGGAAGGGGATCTTCCGAAAAAGTTGGTGCTGAAGCAGCGCTCAGAGGGAAAAACGCATTAATTATCAGTGATAAAATAATGGATCAGCTTGGATATGTAAGTGAATGCAGAATATATCTCCAAGAAGCGGGGGTAAAAAGTGAGATCTATCTGGGGGTAGCATCTGAGCCGACTGACGAGTATGTGGCAGAAGCACTCGAGCTGTTTCAAAAGCAGCAATGTGACCTGGTTATTTCAGTAGGCGGCGGCAGCTGTATCGATACAGCAAAAGCCATTGCGGTATTAGCAACAAATGGCGGCTATATCGGCGAGTATATGGGAGGAAAGAAACTGGCACAGAATGCACCGGTTCCTCACATAGCGATTCCGACAACAGCCGGGACTGGCTCTGAGGCGACAGATGTAACCGTCATCACAAATTCATCCAATGATGTCAAAATGATGATCAAACAGCCTGCGTTTATGCCGAGCGTGGCAATTGTGGATCCGCTGCTTACCCTTTCATCACCGAAGAATGTAACATCAGCAACCGGGGTTGATGCCCTAAGCCATGCAGTTGAAGCATATCTCTCCAAAATGGCACATCCGATGACAGACACAATAGCGATATCGGCCATGAAGCTGATCGTGAAAAATATTTTAACCGCTTACAATGAGGGGGACAATGTCGATGCCAGGGAGGCAATGAGCCTTGGGTCCCTGCAGGCTGGAATGGCGTTTTCAAACGCATCTGTATGCCTTGTCCATGGAATGAGCCGTCCAATCGGTGCATTATTCCATGTTCCTCATGGAATCTCAAATGCCATGCTTCTGCCGGCTGTTCTTGAGTTCAGCCAGGAAGCATGTGTGGACCGCCTGGCGGATATCGGCCGAGTTTTTCAGCCTGATAATGAAAGCCTTACCAATGAAGAAGCTGCAGAAGTGGCTGTTCAATCCATCAAAGAGCTTTGCAGGAAATTAAATATTCCTAACTTAAGAGGTTGGGGAATAGACGCGGAAGCCTTTTCGGATGCGGTTGGTAAAATGGCAGACGACGCCATCGACAGCGGCAGCCCGGGCAACAATCCAAGAGTTCCGGCTAAAAGCGAACTCGAAGAGCTTTACCATGTTTGCTACGATTATCAGTTTTCCTCTGAAACCGAGAAAGTGTAACAGGGGGACATACAGATGATTGGAATGCTGGGGTTAATCGCTTCACTGCTTCTATTAATGTATTTAACTATGAAAGGCGTAAATATTATTATTGCCGCCATCATCAGTGCAGTTGTGGTTGCTCTGACAGGAGGGCTTAACCTTGAGACAGCCCTGACAGAGCATTACATGACAGGCTTTACAGGTTATTTTTACTCATGGTTCCTCATCTTTTTATTGGGCGCCATATTCGGAAAAATCATGCAGGTAACCAAAGCGGCTGACAGCATTGCGAATTGGGTCAAGGATACACTTGGGCCATCAAGAGCGGTATTTGCAGTCGTGGCGGCAGCAGCCATCATGACTTACGGAGGCGTCAGCTTGTTTGTTGTAGGCTTCGCCGTTTACCCAATTGCTGTTTCCCTATTTAAAGTGGCCAATCTGCCGCATCGTTTTATCCCGGCGGCGTTGGTGTTCGGATCCATATCCTTTACGATGACTGCACCGGGCTCGCCGGAAATCCAAAATTTGATTCCGACAGAGTTTTTTGGAACAAAGCCGACAGCGGGCGGAATCATCGGGGTGTTAATGGCCCTATTGATCATGGTAATAGGCGGTATTCTGCTTAGCCGGATGGTGAAAAAAGCGGTCCAAAATGGGGAGGTATTCTCCTTGCCTAATCAGCCGTCCGGTGCCAATGAGTCGGCAGCAGCTCTTGAATCGGAGCTGGAAATGCAAAGGCTGAATGCTGCTCCGGCAGGGAAAGGCTATCCGAATGTGATCATGGCCATTTTACCGCTGGCATCAGTGATTGCGATTTTAAATACCGCTGCCAACTTTACGTCTTCGACGGCGGCCGCATTGATTTCCCTGACCAGCGGCATCGTTTTGGCATGTGTGCTGATGATGAAATATTTAGTCGGATTCTGGGAGGCGCTTGCCAAGGGTGCCCAGGATGCTTTAGTTGCCGCAGCTAATACATGTGCGGTTGTAGGCTTCGGAAGTGTTGCAGCCCAGGTTGCTGCATTTGATACCTTTGTAGATGCACTGGTAAATATCCCGGGGCCCCCGCTGATGGGACTGGGGATTGCGGTTACTTTGATATGCGGTATTACCGGGTCGGCATCCGGCGGCTTAGGCATTGCGCTGCCGATTCTGGCGCCAATGTATCTGTCGCAAGGACTGGACCCAGGTGCCATGCATAGAATTTCAGCGCTTGCCTCCGGCGGACTGGACTCACTGCCGCATAATGGATATGTCGTAACAACGATCCGGGCGATATGCGGAGAAACCCATAAACGCTCCTATTGGCCAATTTTCATTCTAAGTGTAGCAATGCCAACGGCTGTACTATTCCTGGCAATATTCTTATATTCAATCTTTTAATTTCGAAAGGGGATTATTACTATGACAGCGACAACAACAACGGTATTAAAAAACTTTATCAATGGTGAATGGGTGGATGCCAATACAGATAAATTTGAAGTAGTGCCAAACCCTGCAACGGGCGAGGAGCTTGCCCGCACACCGATTTCCACACGCGAAGATGTCGATCATGCTGTACAGGCAGCCAAGGAAGCTTTTAAAACCTGGAGCAAAACACCGGTGCCAAAGAGAGCCAGAATTCTATTTAAATACCAGCAGCTTTTAATTGATAACTGGGACGAGCTGGCAAAGCTGATTACACAGGAAAACGGCAAAAACTATAAAGAAGCCTATGGCGAGGTGCAGCGCGGAATAGAATGTGTAGAATTCGCTGCAGGTGCCCCATCCCTCATGATGGGCAAGCAGCTTCCGGATATTGCAACAGATATAGAATCAGGCATGTACCGCTATCCGGTTGGTGTTATTGGCGGCATCACGCCATTCAACTTCCCGATGATGGTTCCCTGCTGGATGTTCCCGCTTGCAATTGCGTGCGGCAACACATTTGTGTTAAAGCCATCTGAAAGAACGCCAATCCTTGCTAATCGCCTGGCAGAGCTGTTTACAGAAGCGGGCCTTCCTGCTGGAGTATTCAATATTGTTCATGGTGCCCATGACGTGGTAAACAGCCTGATCGACCATAAGGATGTACCGGCAATTTCATTCGTTGGCTCCCAGCCTGTAGCCGAGTACATTTACAAATCAGCTACAGCAAAAGGCAAGCGTGTCCAGGCGCTGGCTGGTGCCAAGAACCACTCCATTGTTATGGCGGATGCCGATCTTGATGGCGCAGTGAAAGAGATCATTGCGGCTGCGTACGGATCAGCGGGCGAAAGATGCATGGCCTGCTCTGTAGTTGTAGCTGTCGATACCATTGCAGATGAGCTGGTTGCGAAACTGAATGAACAGGCGAGTCAGCTGACAATCGGTAACGGCCTGGATGAAAATGTATTCCTTGGCCCAGTCATCCGCCAGGAAAACAAGGAACGCACAAGCAATTACATTGAAATTGGCGAAAAAGAAGGAGCAAAACTTGTCCGTGATGGCCGCAAAGACGAAGCATACCACGAAAACGGCTACTTCATCGGACCAACGATTTTTGATCATGTAGATCCATCAATGAAAATCTGGAAAGAAGAAATTTTCGCACCGGTACTTTCTGTTGTGCGTGTAAATAATCTTGAAGAAGCAATCGAGCTTACGAACAAATCCGACTTTGGAAACGGTGCATGCCTATTCACTGACAGCGGAAGCAGCGTCCGCTACTTCAGAGAAAATATCGAGGTCGGCATGCTCGGCGTCAACATCGGCGTACCGGCGCCAATGGCCTTCTTCCCATTCTCCGGCTGGAAAAACTCCTTCTACGGAGACCTTCACGCAAACGGAACGGATGGAGTGGAATTCTATACGAGGAGAAAGATGCTGACTGCACGCTGGTAAGCGGGACGAGGGGACAGGTTCATTGTCCCAAATAACATTGGGGACAGTTAACCTGTCCCCATGTCCCGTTTTTCTATGAAAACAACCAAAGAGACACCTGCCATAAAAGGCAGGTGTCTCTTTTTTTGGACACATAGACCCAGATATTTTAAAAAAGAGTGAAAAAGGTCACAAAATTTCGCGTTTTCTGTCGATATAATAAAGGAGTATATAAGAGATGGGGAGATCAATGATGTTCGGAAAAGGAAAGGTTAAGCAGCTGGAAGAGGAAAAACGGGAACTGGAAGAAAAACTCCAGTTTGCTGAAGAAGAGTTTCAGCGCAAGGAAAATTATTATCAGACACTGATTCATTCATTTAATGAAGATTTGACAACAACAGTAAGCCAGCATGAAATAGTTAATGGTCAGCATTATATGCTGGGAGATCTGGTTCTGAAAATAAAAGACGGTTTTGAAAATGTAAAAAAACATAGCGAAGCTACTTTTTCAAACAGCCTCACTCTATCGGATAAAGGGGAAAACCTGATTCAATCTGCAAAAGAGATGGTAAAAAGCTCGGAGGAAGGCCGCGGATCCGTCAGCAAGTCTGAGCAGCTGATCAAGCAGCTGGGAGAGCAGCTGGAAGTGAATTCACAGAAAATGGAGGCGCTGAGCAAACGGTCAAAAGAAATCGAGATGATTGTTCAGGTCATTAAGGATATTGCAGAGCAAACGAATCTCCTGGCATTGAATGCATCCATTGAAGCAGCACGCGCAGGCGAACAGGGCAAAGGATTTGCAGTCGTGGCGGATGAGGTCCGGAAACTGGCTGAAAGCACAGCGACGAGCACCGCGAATATCAGCTCCCTGACGAAAAATATTCAGGACGACATTGAAGCAACATTGAATTCAACAGTCGCAAGCACCGAATTAATTAAAGATGGCATGTCCATCAGCGGCCAAACTACCAGCAAAATTGATTCGATCACGAACCTGATCCATACAGTTGAAACCGAAGTCAGTGAAGTGATTGAAATGATCAACATTCAGAAGGGATATTCCCAGGAGGTGGCAGGTGAAATTACGGATACAAAGTCAGTTTTTGACCAGGTGAACGAACTGATTCAGAGGCATATTGACGATGCCAGAGTTGTTGACGAGAAACTTGAAGGCGCCATCTCGCAGGTACAGGCAGTAAATTACTAAAAGGGGTAAAACTATGAAAAAGAAAAGACAGAAACAAAAAGGGTCGCTGTTTTCATTTACGATTAGAAAGAAATTATTGCTTTCATTTATTATTATTCTATTAATTCCTTCTATTTCCATCGGCTACATATCCTATCAGAAAGCACATGATGAGATAAAGAACCAGATTGAGATGAGTGCAGATGAAAATGTTAAAATTCTTGATCAATTTATTATGAACTTTATTAAACCTAAGATGGAGGATACAAATTATTTTTCCAAACGAATTAAAAAAGAATTTTATATTGAGGAAGAAATAGATAATACAACAAATGCTTTTAGCCAGTATAAAGAGCTTCATCCGGAGGCTGTCGCTATTTATGCAGGCTCTGAAAATGGCGATTTAGTCATCTATCCGCGTGCTGATTTGCCTGCTGACTTTGATGCAACCACACGCCCCTGGTACCAGGGAGCCATGGAGGCAGAGGGAAAAGCCTTCATCACAGAGCCATATGTTGACGCTGTAAGTGGAAATATCCTAATTACAGTAGCCCAAAAGCTTGGCGACAGCTCAGGTGTTATTGGGATTGACTTAAGTCTCTCAGCTCTTAGTGAGCTATCCAATAATATTAAAATTGGAAAAGAGGGCTTTCCTGCCATCTTAAGTGCAGAGGGAAGCTTTTTAGTACACCCGCAGGAGAAGCCGGGCACACAGGCAGAAGGCAGCTGGCTGCCGGAAGTCCTGGAAAAGGAAAAAGGGCAGGTAGAATACACTCTTGATGGAGAAAAGAAGGAAACGCACTTTACCACCAACGAGCTGACAGGTATGAAGGTGCTTGGCACAATGAATCTGGAAGAAGTAACAACAGCCGTACAGCCCATCTTAATGTCGACAATTATATTCATAGCCATTTTCGTAATTATTGGTGCGCTTATTTCATATTTTATTGTCCGTTCGATTACACGCCCGCTCAATCAGCTCATCGCGGCAACCGATAAAGTCAGCGAAGGGGATCTGACCCAGAAGTTTGAGGTGAAAAATAACGA
The DNA here is from genome assembly GCF_001591465.1 of Cytobacillus firmus NBRC 15306. Lineage (GTDB taxonomy): Bacteria > Bacillota > Bacilli > Bacillales > Cytobacillaceae > Cytobacillus > Cytobacillus firmus. The sequence continues at coordinate 44,545 of NZ_BCUY01000010.1, read as the reverse complement.
TGAAATCAGCAAGCTGGGCATCAGCTTCAATAAGATGGTCGCCTCGCTTCAGCAATTAATCAACCAGGTGAGCGAAAAAGCAGTACACCTGGCATCATCATCAGAACAGCTGACGGCAAGCTCGGAGCAGAACAATATGGCAACCGAACAGGTGGCCAATTCCATCCAGGAAGTAGCTTCTGCAACTGAGCAGCAGACAGAAAAAGTGAAAGAAAGCACCTCTGTCGTCAAAGAAATGTCCGGCCGCATTCAGCGAATTATTCGTAACACAAATGTTGTTGCCGAAACGGCGAATGAGACAAATGAAGTGGTTGTAAAAGGAAATGAAGCCATCGACCTTTCAACAAACCAGATGAAAAATATAAATGTAACAGTCTCAGAACTGGGTTCAATTGTTCATACATTAGGGAAGCGTTCGGAGGAGATTGGCCAGATTGTTAATGTTATTTCTGCCATTGCCGACCAGACGAACCTGCTCGCACTCAACGCAGCCATTGAAGCAGCAAGAGCAGGCGAGCACGGAAGAGGCTTCGCCGTTGTGGCCGATGAAGTCCGCAAGCTCGCAGAACAATCGTCCAAGTCAACCGAAAGCATCCGCGAGCTGATCTCAACGATCCAGACGGATACATACAAAGCCATCTCTTCCATGGAAAAGGGCACGGCTGAAGTAGAAAAAGGAATTGACCTGGTGAATAATGCCGGAGATGCCTTCAGCCACATCCAGCAATTTGCCGACACCGTTTCGGGCCAGATCGCAGAAGTGTCATCATCCATCAGGGACATGGCCGAAGGAGCCGACCAGGTAGTGGAACTTGTCAGCGCAATCGAAGAAATTGCCGCTGTCACGACTGCCGAAAGCCAGGACGTATCTGCCGCTACAGAAGAGCAGCTGGCATCCATGGAAGAAATTGCGGCATCTGCTGCTTCGCTTTCGGGGATGGCGGAGGAACTGCTGGATTCTATTAAGAGGTTTAAAGTGGAGTAAATGTGAGGGGCCCGCCAGGTTTGGCGGGTCTGTTTTATATTTGGATAAGGCTTGGCTGCTGCTGAGGTGGAGGTGGAGGAGGGCAATTGTGAACTCTGCAAATAGGATTGGAAAATTTGCAAATAGATTTATTGGAGCTGCAAATAGAATGGAGATTCTGCAAATAGAATGGGGAAATTGCAAATAGCCAGCAGCTTCCTGCAAATAGAAGATTCGGGGTAATTTTTAGGATTAATAATTGCAAATAGAATTGGAGATTCTGCAAACAGAATGGGGAATTTGCAAATAACCGCCTGCAACCTGCAAATAGAAATCATTCCTCATCCTATAATTGAACCACAGATCGCCAAAACCGTACCCTCACCAAATAAAAAAGCCGCAAAAGCCTATTCAGTGCTTTCACAGCTCTGCGTATTAAGGAAAATAGATTTCCAGACGATTCTTATCTCTCCGCATAATATAGTAATTTTGAAAATCCTCGCCTATCAATATATTACGATACTTCTTCGAGTTGATGGTTACGATTCGTTTTCTATTCTTGATAAAATAAATCTTTCCATGATGCACATAAATCTCATTAAAGCTGATTCCATCCCGATCGATAAGCTCCTCTTCATAATAATAATTCAAAATGACATGCCGGTTTTTATAGTCACACAAAATAGTCAGATCTTTCACTTGTTTTTCCATACCCTCAAAACATACCCCCCGCACCCGCATTGATCGATAAATTGAGAGTCCACTTTATTTCCGAAGTATATGAGCAGTGCTTCAGTTAGGTAGTTATCGGGATTTCCTAAATCAGCTGGTGTGACTATATTGACATAGTACCCTTTAGCTGTCTGGCTGACTGCCGCCATCGCATCGTTGATCAGAAGCTCCAAATCACTAGCAAAATTATCATGCTCAAGTGAAATAGACCAGTTCTTTTCCATATTAGCACCTCAATTCAACCTGATTATAAATTAATTTATTGGAAAAACTTGTGAGTTGTATCACTGTTCAGGGGATTTTTCGTAAATTCGGTGTCTTTTATTTCTTTTAAATGAAAGATTCATCCTGGAGAGTAATCTTGAAGCCGTATAGGGGGATGGTATATGGGTGAATGAGCGGAATTGTGAGTTGGTAATTGACGGTTTAATAAGCCGGAAGTAATCTTGGACTGCAGCCTCATGTGCTAAGGGAGAGGAAAATAAACACATTGGGCAGTGCCATTTCCCCCAATGGAAAATCATCGGAAGGGAAGTGCATTTAGGACAGCTGACACCAGTGAGAATTTCTTCAGCTGAAACATTGAAGTGCTCGAGAATATCGGATTGTGCAGGGATATGTTTTTTTAACAAAGTCCGGCATAGCTTCCGAATCTCCTTAGAGTCAGTTTTTTCTTGAGGGAACTTATTTTCAATGCCATTCATTTTGGATAAAAGGTGATGGGAGTGTAAGACTACCTTAGATATTTGCAGCGGTTCTGTCTCTGCCTTAATAATGGTCGAAGGATGGCTGATTACAACTAAAAATTCCAGTGGAATATCAGGAAAACCATTAAGACCAAGCCAGTTTCTAAACTGGTTCGTCTGATGCCGGGCTTGTGAAATGGGGTCTGGAAATCCTTCCTCTTTGTCGTTATGGATGCGGATAACCTGCTGAAAATGAGGGCTGAAAATCAAGGTGCCTGTCCAATTTTTAACTTCCAATATGAGTCCAAAATTTGCCGTGAGCAGCAATGCGTCTATTTGGAAAAATTGCGATCCGTTTGATAACCGCAAATCATGAAAAATCCAATATTTTTTAGGTTCCAGAAAGCTTAAGTAATAAAATAATCTTTCTTCTCCCTTAAAGCCCGCGCTTCTCTTTTTGTATTCTGAGATTACTTTCTCACGTGCGGGATGCTGTTCGGGGATTCGTCTTAACAATGCCTCAAGCTGGAGGTTCAATTCGGGGACTTTCAGGCTTTTACTAATCAAGTATGCCTCTCCTTTCTGTGTTTACTTAGTTACTTTCGATATAGATGTCTATATACCTCTTTTAGATGGGAGTCTATTTGTGATTTTTCTTGATCTATTTGCAGAATCTCCAACTCTATTAGCAAGTGTAGATCGCGGGCAATTCCACGGTTTCTCAATTTGCAGGAAGCAGGTAGCTATTTGCAATTTACCGGTTCTATTTGCACAAAACCCCCTTCTGTTTGCAAAACCGCCATTCTATTTGCAAGTTCTACTGCCCAATTTGCAAAGTTCACATTCGACATATTTCGGGTGGTGCCTGTCACGAAGGGATGAAGGGACAGATTCCACCCTCAAAACAGAAAGTACCCGCCACATCCCATTTGGATTTGCGGAGGATGATGCGAAGACCATCATAATTAACAGTGAAGGCAATATCCAGCCATCCCGCTTTTTGGGTCGGGATAACTTGTGGGTTTGGTATGCTGTTTTCGAGAAAGATGAAATTAAACTGCCGGTTGAGGTTACTGTTTATGATGCAGAAGGCCGCATTGTTAAGGGAAATGAATAAGTATAACCCCCACTTCCTATTCTATTAGGAAGTTTTTTTATTCCTTGAGTCCAGTCTTTGCAAAAACCCCCTTACATAATTCGGACTTCATTTTGTGCAATACAGGAGTATAATACGTAGTAAGCAGACAATTCGATGAATTTAGAGTCTGACTTTTGCAAACTTACTATTTTAGAATCAGGTAAAGGAGGGAGCGCTCCCGATGATTCTTGACCAGCGCTGCATGGCGATTTTGACGAAAATGGTCCATGCGCCTACACATGTTTCTCCGCAGGAGCTGATGGAAGAATTACAGATTTCCAAGCGGACTGTTTATTATGATGTTGACAAAATTAATAGCTGGCTGAAAGACCAGGGTTTAGATGAACTGAAGTATGTTCGTGCTGCTGGATTTTTTCTCGATGAAGAAGAAAAGCAGCAGATTAAACAGCGGCTGCATTCGTTTGATAAAGCTGGCAGTTATGAGTTTTCACGCAATGAAAGAATGGCCTGGACTGCCATCCTCATCCTTACCCGCGAGAAAACCATTTATCTGCAGGATCTGATGGATAAGCTGGGTGTAAGCAGGAGTACGCTTCTGGCAGATATCAGGGAATTAAAAAAGCAGCTAAACCAGTTCCAGGTTCAATTGAATTTCCATAAACCTTCTGGCTACTATATAGCCGGCGAAGAGCAGGATAAACGGAAAATGCTGATTTACTTTCTTACACAGGTTTTAACCAATCACGGATGGAACGAACTATTATCCGAAGTTCAGTTAACCATTCATGGCGCGCCTGGCCTGTCACCTGAAATGTTTCAGCGTACTGATTTAGAAACAATCTATGAGATTCTGAATGAAAGTGAATCATTTTCCGGCGTTCATTACACAGATGAAGTGATGGAGACGCTAAGCGCCCATATATTTATGCTCATCAAAAGATTCAACCAGGGAAAATACATCAAGATGGATCCTGTTGAAAAGCAGGTCATTAAAGAAACAAAAGAGTACATCGCTGCTCGATTTATTTGCCGGAAAATTGAAAGCGGTTTCCGGATTGAGGTCCCTGATGATGAAGCCTGCTATCTTGCAACCTACCTGTTAGGTGCGAAAATAAGCGACTATGATACACATGAGCTGGAAAATCAGGACCTTGATATCCTCAAATCAATGGCAGTAAGAATGGTCGATGATTTTCAAAAGTATGCCTGTGTTTTTTTTCAAAATCGGAAGGAACTTGAACGGAATCTATTGATTCATTTAAAGCCGGCTTATTTTCGAATCAAATATGGGATCGAACTGGAGAATCCATTATCCAAATCTGTACAGGAGTCCTTTCAGGATTTGTTTATTCTAACCAAAAAAGTGGTTCATCATTTTGAATACGTGCTTGGCAAAAAAGTATCGGATGATGAAGCGGCCTATATTGCGATGCACTTTGGAGGCTGGATTGATAAAGAAGGAGTCAGGGTGGAAGCCCGCAAAAAAGCAGCTGTGGTATGTGCCAGCGGAATCGGCACATCCCGAATCCTTCAGAAGCAAATTGAAGATCTCATGCCGTTTGTCGATGTGGCGCATGTATACACCGTCCGTGAATATGAGAAAGCGTCCCTGGCTGATTTGGATTTTGTCATTTCGACCACGCCAGTATCTCGGAAACATGTACCGGTGTTTATTGTAAACCCGATTCTTAACCCATCTGAGAAGGAATCTCTGCTTAAGCAGGTTCAGGCATCAGAAAAAAGGCCGAAAACAGAAAACATAGAGGCATTGATGGACATTATCCGGAAGCATGCAGATATAAAAGACGAAAGCATGCTGATCCAGGAATTGAAAGTTTACTATCAATCAAATAAAGAAGCAAAAAGTGAGGTGGATCAAAAGCCAATGTTAAATGAAGTTCTCACCGCCGATAAAATTCAATTTGCAGATTCTGCTGCAAGCTGGCAGGAAGCACTGCAAATGGCGTCGCAGCCGCTATTGGCCGATCAATCCATCAGCCAGAATTACATTGATGCCATGATTGAAAACGTGAATGAAATGGGGCCATATATCGTCATCGCGCCTGGAATTGCCCTTCCTCATGCCCGCCCTGAAGCTGGCGTGAACAAGCTGGGAATGAGCTTTCTGCAATTAAAGGAAAGTTGTGCTTTCTCTGAAAAGCCCGAGCATCAGGTAAGGTTACTCTTTGTACTGGCAGCCATCGATAATGAAATCCATTTAAAAGCATTATCCCAGCTGTCCAAAATGCTGTCTGACAGCGATAACCTTGAAAAACTGCAGAATGTGGATACAGCAGCTGACGTATTAGAAATTATTAATCAATATTCACAAGACTAAGGAGGAAATAAAAATGAAAAAAATTCTAGTTGTATGCGGAAACGGACTTGGAAGCAGCTTTATCGTAGAAATGAACGTGAAAACAGTTTTAAGCCAACTGGGAGTGGAAGCAGATGTTTCACATACCGATTTAACAACGGCTAAATCTGAAAAAGCGGATATCTACCTGGGATCTAAAGACTTGATTTCCACTTTGGATGACGGAACAAGAACAATCATTGGTTTGACAAACATCCTTGATCAAAACGAGTTAAAAGCGGCATTGGAATCACATTTATCATAATAGAGAAAGAGCAGGCGATAGACTCGCCCGCTGAAAAAAATAAAAAGAACAAATACAGTATAACCTGAAAACTGGATTGATAGATAGATACAGAGGATTTAAAAAGGAGGGGTAATTATGTTTGATTTCATCATGAATGATATACTGGGCACTCCCGCCATCCTGGTTGGTTTATTCGCCTTGTTTGGCTTGCTTCTGCAGAAGAAGGGAATAGCCGATGTCATATCAGGTACGCTCAAAACGATCATGGGTTTTCTCATCCTCAATGGAGGAGCAAGCATCTTAATAGGCTCGCTTGATATTTTCGGAAAAATGTTTGAAAAGGCATTCCATATCCAGGGTGTCATTCCGAACAACGAAGCCATCGTAGCGATTGCCCAGCAGACATTTGGGAAAGAAACCGCGATGATCATGCTTTTCGGGATGGTCATGAACATTTTAATAGCCCGTTTCACACCATTTAAATATATTTTCCTTACCGGACATCATACTTTATTCATGGCCTGCCTGATCTCTGCTGTATTTGCAACTGGCGGAGTAACAGGGCTTCCATTGATCATTATCGGGTCTATTATTCTGGGATTATTAATGGTATTCATGCCTGCGCTTGTCCAGCCGTATGTACGCGAAATCACTGGCAATGACAGCATAGCTGTCGGCCACTTTGGATCTTTCGGCTACTTTGTTTCCGGCTTTATTGGAAAGCGTGTAGGAGATAAATCCAAATCGACAGAGGATATCAAAGTGCCAAAATCACTTGGATTCCTGCGCGATACATCTGTTGCGATGTCTCTGACAATGACGATTCTCTTCCTGGTTGTGGCGCCGATCGCCGGAAAAGGCTATGTGGAATCTGAACTGAGCGGCGGAGTGAACTTCCTTGTATTCTCGCTTATGCAGGCCATTACGTTTGCAGCTGGTGTATATGTGGTCCTTGCCGGTGTACGGATGCTGATAGCAGAAATCGTGCCAGCTTTTAAAGGAATCGCTGATAAAGTGGTAAAAGATGCGAAGCCTGCCCTTGATTGTCCGGCAGTGTTCCCTTTTGCGCCAAATGCAGTTATTATCGGATTCCTATTCAGCTTCGTAGCTGGTTTGCTTTCCATGTTTCTTCTTCCAGTATTAGGGCTGAAGATAATTGTGCCAGGCCTGATTCCGCACTTCTTCACAGGTGCGGCGGCAGGGGTATTCGGTAACGCGACTGGAGGCAGAAGGGGAGCGATGATCGGAGCGTTCGCAAACGGTCTATTAATCTCATTCCTTCCGGCCTTATTGCTTCCGGTTCTTGGATCACTTGGATTTGAAGGAACTACCTTTGGAGACTCGGACTTTGGGATTGTGGGGATTTTATTGAGCTTCCTTATTAAACTATTTTCTTAATCTGGTTATTATTGGGACTTCACTTTGATGTGGAGTCCCCTTTCTTGGTTTTTCGACAAAATTCGGGTGGTACCTGTCACTAGGAAATTTCTCCATTTAAATGATAATATAGTAACAGGGAGGGTGATGTATGAGGAAGGTTTTGTTTTTTGTTTTTGCAGCCCTGGTTTTGGCCGCTTTGAGCGGGTGCAATAAGGAGATTAAGCCGCAGGATCGCTTTTCGCAGTATGTGGAGCACTGGAATAAGCAGGAGTTTGAAAAGATGTATGAATTCCTGTCGGAGGATGCGAAGCAGTCGATCAGCAAAAAGGATTTTGCAGCCCGTTATGAAAAGGTTTATAAGGATTTAGAGATAGATAATCTGAAGGTAACATACAAGCCGGATATGGAAAAGGAATACAAAAAAGAAGAGAAGGCAAGTTTTCCTTTTTCAGCAAGCATGGACAGTGCAGCCGGCAAGATTGAGTTTACACATGATGCCAAGCTTGTGAAGGAAGAAGCGAAAGAAGAAGACAACTGGTTTGTTGCCTGGGATACGACTTATATTTTCCCGGAGCTGGGGCCGGAGGATAAAATCAGCTATTCCACTGTTCCGGCACAGCGCGGGGATATTGTGGACCGGACAGGTGACCCGCTTGCCTTAAATGGCACCCTTTATGAAATCGGTGTCGTGCCTGAACAGATGGGTGACCAGAAGGAACAGACCATCAAAGGGTTGTCTGCAGCCTTGGGAATGTCAGAAGAGCAGATTAATAAAAGCTTGAATGCGAGCTGGGTGCAGCCGGGATACTTTGTGCCAATTAAAAAGGTTTCACCGGATGATCAGGAAACACTTAACAAGGTGTTTACTCTAAATGGCGTTCTGAAGCAGGATGTCAAAGGCAGAGTCTATCCGATGGGGGAATCAGCGGCCCATCTAATCGGTTATGTCGGAACGATCACAGCTGATGAAATGAAAGAGCGGGAAGGCTATTCCAGCACCGATATAATCGGAAAAAGAGGGATGGAACAGGTTCTGGAAGAACGATTAAAAGGGAAGAATGGAATCAAAATCGGTATTCAGAAGAAAGATGGTTCTGAAGTTGTTCTCGCTGAAAAGCCGGTAGAGAACGGTGAAACAATTCAGCTTACCATTGATATGAATCTGCAGAGATCTCTTTACACTGAACTGGAAGGAAAACCAGGAACTGCTTCAGCGATCGATCCGGTAACCGGAAATACACTGGCGCTCGTCAGCAGCCCGAGCTTCGACCCGAACCAGGCTTCACTAGGTTTCACCGCGGATGAATGGAAGGCGATTGAAGCGAATAAGGACATGCCCCTTCTGACACGGTTCAAGCAAACCTATGCCCCGGGTTCCGTGATGAAGCCGCTGACAGGCGTGATCGGACTGACAGAGGGAACATTAACCCTTGATGAAACCATTAATGTCAAAGGCCTCCAATGGCAGAAGGACAGTTCATGGGGCGGATATAAAGTCACTCGTGTCAAAGATCCGGGCGGACCGGTTAACTTTGAAAAAGCGATGATGTATTCGGATAATATCTATTTTGCCCAGCAGGCCCTAGAGCTGGGAAAAGAAAAGTTTTCAGCCGGACTCAAGAAATTCGCGTTTGAAGAGGAAATTCCATACGCATTCCCGCTGGAACAATCCAAGATTGGCGGCCTGGACACGGAGATCCTGCTCGCTGACTCCGGCTACGGCCAGGGTCAGGTGGAAATGAGCATTGTCCATCTTGCAGCATCCTACACACCATTCATCAACAAAGGCTCCATGATCAAACCTGTTCTCCTGGAAGAAGAGGAAAAGGGACAGGTGCTGAAGGAAGGCGTAATGAGCGAAGAAACAGCCAGCACGGTGGCAGCCGCGATGGCTAAAGTCATCCAGGATCCAGGCGGAACTGGACGTGCAGCTTATATGAAGGATTACCCGCTGGCCGGGAAAACCGGAACAGCAGAACTGAAGAAAAGTGCGGATGAAAAAGGCCAGGAAAATGGTCTGTTTGTTGCCTATAATCCGCAATCTCCAAAGCTGCTGATCGCGATGATGATAGAGGGCGTTGAAGACAGCGGCGGATCGAAAGTGGTCGTGGAGAAAGTGAAGAAGGTATTTGAGGAACATAAAGGGCGGTTTTAATAGAATTTGTTTGAAGGGTCTGCATTCAGAAAAGGGTGCAGGCTTTTTTTATGCCCGGCGAAATATTATAACCTGATGAGGACCTTGTACTATCAAGTAAATAGATTTCATGATACTGCAAATAGCCAGCATGATCTTGCAATTAGATATCTAATCTTGCAAATAGCAGTCTTAATCTTGCAAATAGAAGAGAAAAACTTGTAAATAGAGCACAAGTTTCATAACTGCCGGACATATTTATAAAACAAAAGTAATATTATTTTAAGATTTTATCGAAAATTGTTGAAATAAATAGCCGAAAAGTCTTATTATAATAGTAACAAAAAACAAATATTCGGCAAACTTATTGAAAAGTAAGGACGCAAAGCCACGAGTCTAAGGTCATGGACTATGATAGTCGGGTTGCAGGTGTTATTGGGGCCGGAAACTAGACCCCAAACTCATTGTAACCGGAAATCAGGTCTGTCCTTTGACAGGCCTCTTTGCTGTTTAAAGGTTTGTTAATGTTTAGATAGGGAAACGAATTAATGACTGAAAAATCTAATAATAGGAGGAGAATTTATTGGGTGTAATATTTGGAACGGTGGAATACTTTGAAAAAGAGATTAAAGCATACGTGGCAAATAATCGCTTAAAGGAATCAAAACTCGAAAGGCTGAAAAAGATTACATCTGAACTTGAAAATGAACTGCTATATGACTTCTCTTGTCATGAAAGGTTAAGACAGGAATGCCTGAAGAACCTTTCTGAAGCATATGGCAAGATGATACAGGGGAAGGCAGTAGCTATGTAATTTGGTTTCCTTCTAACGCTCCAGTTTTATCTTCTTGAAAGCTTCTGCAGATCAATCCCTCCCTGCATGTTTTCATACAAAAAACAGTGCATCCCCCATCAGGAATGCACTGTTTATTAGTTATAACCCTAAATGTCCCTTCAGCTCACCCTGCACCCGCTGCCTTTCTTCATCAGGCACTATCAGATACCAGATGTCTCCGATATACTGGCCATCGCCTTCTATGGTCAGCTGCTGAATGTTATTTCTTGTGTCTTTATAATTCTTTTGAATACCCATCATTTCTTTAAAGGTAATATCAGTTTTCACGTTTTTGCCGAGCGCTGCAAAGATGTCATCAAAACGAGTCAGGGAGCTGAAGCTCGCCCCTTTGTTAATAACACCCTGGATGACCTGGCGCTGTCTTTGCTGGCGGCCAAAATCTCCATTCGGGTCATTCTTTCTCATCCTCACATACGACAATGCTTCGCTTCCGTTAAGGTGAATGCTTCCCTCGTTAAAGTGGAATTTTCCCATGTTGAAGTCTGTTTCGTTGGTTACATCAATCCCGTTGACAGCATCCACAATATCCTTGAATCCGTCCATATTCATTTTAATATAATAATCGATCGGGATATCCAGGAAATCTTCTACCGTATTAATGGCCATCTCGACATCGCCAAAAGCATAGGCATGATTGATTTTATCTTCCGTTCCTTGCCCAATGATGCCGGTCCGTGTATCTCTGGGAATGCTCAGCATTTTTACTGATTTCAGGTCGGGATTAACAGTCAGCACAATCATCGTGTCCGATCGGCCTTTATCTCCCTGGCGCTCGTCCACTCCAAGCATTAGGACCGAAAAAGGCTCTCTTTCTTCCAAGGTGACCGTTTCTTCACGCTTCTCCGATTTTTCCCGCTGAATCGGCTCCTGCATGGTATCAACAGCAGAAGTCAAAGAGTCATATACATAAAAAGCATAAGCGCCAGCACCTAATAGCAATGTAATAAAAAACAGCGCGATAACAAGAGTCCACTTTTTTCGTCCCTTTTTGGCAGCCATATGATTTCACCTCAAATTAAAATCCTAGATCGATAATACCACAATTATAATGAAAAAGAACTATCCTGAATGTCCCCTCAGCAGAAGTATTATCTGTACTTAAAATTGTATTTATTTACCTATAGAATTTAAAGAAATCCGGGAATATAATCAAATGGAATTTATTATCAGTTCAGTTAAAAGGAGGAGAGTTATATGAAACCTGCCAGAAAGGTGATCTCGTGTCTTGCAGGAGCAGCCATCTTTTCAGCGGTACTTTTTTCAAGCGGAGAAGAACCTGCTAAAGCCGCAGCATCATCAGCATACACTGAAAAGCTCGTAAGGCAATCGGAGAGTTATGCAGGATCTCTTAAGTGGGCCATATCTATTGAAGGAACAGGTGATGGCAAGACTATACCATGGGGTTATTATAATGGAACGAAGGCAGCCTATGCTAATGCAAAAAAGGCAGTCGGGAGCCTTCCGCAAAGTGCAAAGAAAACGGAGCTTCTAAATCGCCTGGAGAAAAATGTGAACTTATATATCAGTGTGCAGCCTGGCAAGACAGGCCGGGCAGTCGCTTATATCGATGCGATCAATGCAGGTGCAAAAATAGAGAAAGCAAAACTCTCCCTGAAAAACCAGCTGGACAAAAATATCATAAATGATGAAACAGAAAGGTTATATCATAATCTGTCATGGGAGCTTAAAAAGCAATCGTATCTCTTGGACAGAGTATACGGCCTGACCACCCGTGACTTAATTCGGCAGCATTTTAAAAAATCGGCCGAGCAGGTGCGCGGACAGGCGCTTTATCCCGTTTCCATTAAAATGGCATTAGATAAAGTAAAAGCAAGTATAGACAGCGGAAATTTACCTGAATCCAAAAGATATCTGGATGAAACATATGCTTTATTTGTTAATGGGGAAAAGACAGGAAATCTGCTGCCTTCCTCAGCCATCTATCAGACTTTAATGAAAACATACGAAGAATATAAAACGCTGATCAGCGAATGGGAGCAGAAAGAAGTAACGCTGGAGTCGGCATTTGTACGTTATTCAGGCAGTGAAGGAACCCGCCTGACGATCAGTAAAAACCATACCATGATGCTGAGTTTGACAGATGCCTATCCGCTCGAATCATTGGAATTACATTTATCTGCACCAGCAAAAAAAGCAGTTGTATATGTTACCAGGGAGATGAATGGAGAAGAAATCACTGAAAAAATTCACTCAGTGGAAAAAGCTGACCGGCTTTCAGCAGATTTATCTCAATCTGAGCTTTTCAAGCTGCCCGACCCAACTCTAAAAGAGAATGACGGAGCTCCTGGCCGCACTTTCCGCTTTAAAGTCGATGTTACAAACCTCTCCGGTGAAACAAAATCTTATTACGCAAATCTGGGAATCGGGGCTTTCAAATACGGAAGCGGCTTTAAAAGCGGAACCTATTACACTGACTATGGCTACTCAATCGATGTGGCAGGGGCGTTCACACTCTTTGACCATGGCAATGGCTTAGTCTATATTCCGAGAGACGAAAGCTGTTTGATTGATGACCCAATAAAGGGAACAGTCATATGTGATCCGACCGGACACTTAAGCCTCAGAACGCTTGAACAGGGAACAGATATAGAAGCCATGAGGCTTGAGGCACTGCAATCATACGGCACACCAGTGAAGGACGTGGAGGAAGAACTGCTTCCAGATACTCTTTATCATGTTCATACTGCTGTCAATGGGTTTTACTTGTATGAGATGGTCATAAACCACAATGGCCGGCTCCTGCAGATTAATTATTCCATTGAGGGCAATGCGGATTATGTGCGGGCTGGAATTGAATCGATGTTAAAGAGCATTAAATAAAAACCTATATAAACATTTTCTATGAAAAGGCTCTCCTATACGGGAGCTTTTTTAACGGGTAATTGTGAGCAATGCAAATAGCAGGCAGAATTCTGCAAATAGATTTCAATTTTGGCAAATAGAAGGTCAGCAACTGCAAATGGAATCCCATACCTGCAAATAGAGAAAGGAATTCTGCAAATAGAACTTTCAGACTAATCGTACAACTGTAAAATAAGGACTATTGTCTCAAATTTTCTAATCTATCACCTTACTATTACCTGCGCCGAAATATTTACAGTATAATAACCTTGATAAAAAATGGAAGGATGGTACAAAAAAGTGAAAAAATGGTTAACTGTTATTCTATCTTTCTTAATGCTGTTCGGATTTACAGCACCTGCGGCAAGCGCGGCCGAAAGCAATACGTTCTGCAATCAGTACAAAGGTGTAAAGAAGATCTGGTGGGACGGAGTGGAATTAAAGTCCGGCCAGATTGGACGTTTGACGGTCCTTAAAGACACAACTCTTTACAAACTTCAGGGAGAGAAAAAAGTCCCTTCCCGCACATTGAAGAAAGGTGAGTTTTACCGTATATATGCCTTTAAGCCAGGCAAGCTGAGTGTAGGGGGCGGCTATTATGTGGACCGCGACTCAAAGGTAAAATATGAAACGCCAAGCAAAACGAAGTTAAGAGCAGCTCAATGCATCCATAATCCTTATGGAAAAAAGGGCAACCCAACCACAGTTGGCGTTACCTGGGACATGACGGCCAATGACTGGATGGATGGCAAAAAGAAATACCAGATTACAATGACAGAAGCCGTAACAGATGCGAATCAGGCGTGGAAGATGATCGAGCAGGCAAATATGTTCAATTCTCCTCCGCCGGCAGGAAAGAAGTATATTCTTGCTAAATTCAAAATAAAATTAATTGAGTTTGAAGGAAAGACATTTGACTCCTGGTCAGTCAGTCAGGCCATGTTTGATACGGTCACACAAAAAGGGACGCTGAATGATCATTACATCGGCATTGTACCTCCAAGCCCTGAACTCCAGGAGCTTTATAAAGGCGGCCAGACTGAAGGATGGGTTCCGTTTGTTGTGGATGCCAATGACAATCCTTATATCGTCTGGAATCGCGGCTGGGAAGATGAGCTTTGGTTTAAAGTACAGTAATAAATGGATGGGGCCTTCTCTTATGAGAGGGCTTTTTTCACTGCAGAATATCACCCTCTCATCCGATAAGATAAGTAGAATTCAATCTAGAGAGGATGGACAAGCATGCATTTAAAAAGATATTTATCTGTTTTATTGGCTCTGATTCTATTAGTTAATGTCCCTGCTGCATCAGCATCGGCAGGGCCGGTTGAAGAAGCAAGGGAGCTCATCCGGGATTATTATGTGGAGGAGCTGCCGGACTGGGTCCTGGCCAAGCCCTCGATTAAGGAAATGGTCCGGTACCTGGATCTATATTCAGTTTACATGTCATCTGAAGAGTTTGCGGAATTTACGAATGCCATTGAACAGCAGCTGGTCGGCATTGGCGTGGTTTTAGAGGAGAGTGAAAATGGGATCCGGATCATGTCAGTTATACCGGAAGGCCCTGCGGCAGCAGCCGGACTGAAACCGGGGGACATCTTAGTGAAGGCGGATGGAACCAGTCTTGCTGGTGAGTCCGTACAGACCGCGATTTCACTTATAAGCGGAAAAGAAAACACCAGTGTTACGCTTACTCTTATCAATAGTGAAACCGGCAGCCTGCAGACAATAACCATTCCGCGCAAGGTGATTAAGCTTCCTAATGTGGAATCCCGCATGCTCGGCGGGAATATTGGCTATATCCGCTTAAACAGCTTTTCTATGAATGCGTCCGAGGAGATTGCCGCGTCCATTCAGAAGCTTGGGCCGGCAAATGGCTGGATCTTTGATATCACCAATAATGGCGGCGGTTATGTTTCTGCAGCTCAGGAGACAGCGGGCTTTTTTCCCGGAGTTACGAAAGCGTTTCAGCTGAGATACAAAGGAAATCAGGCACAGGTTTATCAGGCGATTCAGCAGCCTGTGGGCTTCACCTCACCAGTGCATATTTTAATCAATGGAAACAGTGCCAGTGCCTCTGAAATGGTCTCCGCTTCCGTTAAGGAACAAAAAGGAGCTGTTCTATACGGCCAGAACACATTTGGGAAAGGATCCATGCAATCACTGTTTACCTTGAGTGATCAGAGTGTTCTTAAACTGACCACCGCCAAATTCTTCTCGCCGAAGGGATCTCCAGTCCATGAAATTGGCGTTGCTCCGAACATTGAGACAGCTGCAGGCGAAGAACTGTTCATCTCACACCGTGATCAGCTGGTAAGCGGCCTTAAGGGATACAGGAAGCTGCCGGCATTACAAAATGTCCCAGTCACCAAGACCTTCACTGTGAAAATGAATGCCGGCATGCAATGGGACGGCTTAAAGAAGGGGGATGTTCAGCTGATCCAGCTTGGCGGCGGTGAAAAAGACATAGAAGTGGAAATCTCTGACGAAAAAACGATTAAAATCATTCCGAAGAAACCGCTTGCTTCTAAAGGAAAATACCTGCTGATCATCCATCCAAACTGGAAAGGATTAAATGACCGGAAGATGAATGAAGGCATCTGCTTAGAAGTAACGGTTCAATAATAAAATTACCAATATTATCATAATGAAATTATCATAATTACAAATTATGATAAAGACATTCTGGAAGTTTATAAAAATTTTGGAAGTTTATAAAAATCATAGAAAAGGTGGAATAAACAAGTGGGTAAAAAAATCAGAAAGACAGTTAAATTGGCAGGAGCAGCAGCCATTGCAGCAACCGCTTTTGCAGCCGTTAATCCTGCTCAGGCAGATGCAGCTTCTGCAGCCGAGAATCTGGTCTTAAAAGCAGAACAAAGCAAAGTGCCTCTTATCCGTGCAACATCAGTGGACTATGATGCCGATGCCGTTACACAGCCATGGACTCTTTATAACAAGGCAAAAAAAGATTACGCAGCAGCTAAAGCAGCAGTCAATAAATTATCAGGAAAGCAGAAAGTACAGCTAAGCGCGAGACTGGATACGGTAAAGCTTTATATTGACCGTACAGCTGCCTATATTGATGCCATTTCTTCCGGCAATAAACTTCTAAAAGGCACTGGTGAAATGGAGAAGTATTTGGAAGAAGGAAAAATGGCAGAAGCAACAGCTGCTTATCATAAACTTTCATATGAAATAAAGAAGCAGGCAATCATTCTTTACCGTGTGTATGGACAGTCTACAAGACAGGCCATTCTAGATACCTACAAGGCGCCTGCAGAGGATGCGAAGTTTCAGGCCCTTTACCCTGTAAGCATTCACATCGAATTGGACCGATATGAAGCGGCACTGGAGAAGGAAGATTTTGACCAGGTGGCAAAGCACGATAAAAATGTAAATGAGTGGCTGGAGTATGTTGATAATGAGGAGCTCTATGACCTGCTGTCAGACCGGTACAGAGAGATCATCGCTTCTTACACGGATGGCCTTGAAGATGTAGTTGAAATCGGGTTTTATGAAGATGCTTATTATGTAACCAATCTGCCTGGAATGACAGCATATGATATGATTGGCTTCTTTGACAGTGAAGGAAATGAATTGTTTATCGATGGTGTGGAAAATGACTTTATCATTAAAGATGACAAGGGGTACTTCACAGACCTTGGATCTCTTGCACCGGCATATGCAAAAGACGGTCTTAAAGAAACAGGTCCTGTTAAAATCCAGCTGTTCGACCGTGACACAAACGAATTAATTCTGGAAGAGACAATTGAGGTGAAAGACGGAACTCAGCTTTACAGCCTGGAAAAAGGGAAAATCGTAAACGCTGAAGGCAAGGATGCTGCCTATACAGTAACTGGGCAAACCTATCAGTTCACACCGTCTGAGGCGATGACACTAAACGGAGATATCATTGGTGATGGAAAAGACGAAGAACTAAAGCTAAGCCAGTTCCCTGGCATAACGTTTAAATCTTCTGATGTAACAAAGTTCGTCGTGAACGCATCCGGGAAAATTACGCCTGTGGCACCTGGTAAGGCTAGTTTAATCGTGACATGGAACGAAATGGAATATAAGCTTCCAATCGAAGTGAAATCTGCTTCTGCAGTTGCAGAATTTGGACTGGCTTCCGGGAAAACAAAGATTCTCTTAAGCGGTGACACTGATTTTGACAGCTTAATTGATGCAGGATACTTCACGGCAAAAGATCAATATGGAAATGAAGCGGATTTGAAAAGTGTAAATGCCCAGCTGTTTACCAGCCAAGAGTCTGTCTTCACAGCAAGCGGTGAAAACATCACCGTGAAGGGGAAAGACGGGGATACAGCTTCCCTGATTGTGAAAATAAACGGCATCGTGAAATCAATTCCAGTTGCACTTGATAAAATGGCTCCTGTTTTAGAGGGTGCTGCTGATCAATCTGCTGTGAATCAGGCCGTAACGGTATCCACAAAAGCAGCCGATGTAGCTTCTGTGTCAGCAGCCAAAAATGGTACAGCCATAACTGGATATACATTAGCCACACCTTTATCAGATGAAGGAATGTATGAAGTAACCGCAATAGATTTTGCCGGCAACAAGAGTGTTCTTAAGTTTGAGATCGATAAAACAGCGCCGGCATTAACGGTTTCAGGAACGGCGGGCGCTCCAGTGATCACAGCATCTGAAGCTCTTTATTACAAGGACTCAGCCGGAAAGCTTACAGCGATTAAGAGCGCTGAGCTTGACGAAACTCAGGCCAATGCCCTGTTTACTTACACAGGAGCAGGGAAACTGAAAACTGCAACTGTCAATGCTGATCAGCATAAGTGGTCATTTGCAACAGAAGGTACCGTGACGGGTGATACGGTTCTTTACGACGATGAGGAATTGTTTGATAAGGCAGGAAATAAGCTTGCCGGAACTGTTAAGGCAACGTTTAATGGGACAGCTTGGGTGTTAAGCACACAATAAGATAAGGAAAAATAGCCGGACTCTCTTGATGAGGGTCCGGCCATTTTTGTGCGCCCGGCATGGGTGTAATCTTTAGGGTGCGAGTCCCGAACCGTGAAGGCAGAAGTAGCGGTTAGCTTAACGCAAGGGTGTCCGTGGTGACGCGGAATCTGAAGGAAGCGGGCGGCAAACTTCCGGTCTGAGGGACACGAACTTCATATTAGGCTAGGTATCATTGGATAAGTTTGCAAAACAAAACAAAGTCCTTTCTGCCAAAGGTGATACAGAGTAAATGAAGCAGATAGATGGAAGGAAAGATTGCACTCTTACCCGGGGAGGTCTGGTTGAAAAGCCGAGCACACTCGGTAACCTTCTCTGAGAAGAGGAGCTGAACAATCAGAAGTCAGCAGAGGTCATAGTACCTGGCGAGCTATAGATCGCCAGGGAAGGACTGAACATTTAGGAAGAATAGACACTAGGCGTTCACTGTTTATGATGACACAGACAATCCGACAGGACTTACTTAAAGGAGGAAGTGGTGAATCCCACGGGGGACTTTAAGAGGGTGGAATAAACAGTGGCACAAATAGAATGACTATTCACGCGAAAGGATTGTATCAATATGATGGAACGACTACTGTCGCGGGAAAATCTTCTGTCGGCACTACAAAGAGTCGAAAAGAATAAAGGCAGTCATGGTGTAGATGAAATGCCCGTCAAATTCCTGCGAGCGCATCTTCTGCAGCATTGGCAAGAAATCCGACATTCCATAGAGGCTGGAACCTATGAGCCTATGCCAGTCAGACGTGTCGAAATCCCGAAACCAAATGGCGGCGTACGGTTACTAGGCATTCCTACCGTGACAGATCGGTTCATCCAACAAGCAATCGCCCAAATACTAACCCCAATCTATGATCCATTCTTTTCCGAGCATAGTTATGGATTCAGACCTAGAAGAAGAGCACATGACGCTGTGAAGAAAGCACAAGGATATATAGAAGAAGGACACAGATGGGTAGTAGATATGGATTTAGAGAAGTTCTTCGATAAGGTGAATCATGATCGGCTGATGGGGCTTTTAGCCAAAAGAGTCAAGGACAAAACGATTCTAAAGTTAATTAGAAAATACTTAGAATCAGGAGTCATGATCAATGGGCTGGAAGTGATTAGTGAAGAAGGCGTACCACAGGGTGGTCCATTGAGTCCTCTGTTGTCGAACATCATGTTAGATGAATTAGACAAAGAACTCGAAAGCCGAGGGCATAAGTTTGTCCGGTACGCAGACGATTGTGTGCCACGAAAGCAACCAAAGTGTGCGTAAGCACACTAAGGAAGCTATGCTGCACTCAAGATGAGAGTAGGCCTCTCGCAATCGCTATACAGGTAGAGATTGCAAACCACCTTAAGGTGCTGTAGTCAAAAGCTATGGTACTGAGCGTTAAGGAAAAGGCAGAGCGAGACTCTGTCAGGTATGTATTAAGGAGACGAAAACCATTGAACCGCTGAAGAAGTATCGAAAGCGTATAGGTGTCATCAAAACTGAGGGGGAGTCGTTAACTCAGGATAAGTTCGGAGGAAACCTGTTTACTGTCCGTTCGGTGACCGGTATAAAGGCGGCGTGAACTTAATATAGGCTTGAGTGTGGAACGTGGGAACCTACGACATGGATGCCAAGGGAGAGATTTCAAGTGGAAGCCCCACAAGAATCAGAGTACCAATGCCATGTATAGGGGCGGAATAACTCGTAGTAGCTATGAAACCTCCTAACGGAGGTGGAGCAAAGGGGTTATGTTATTCAGTTTTATTAGCAAGTCAACCATCTAAATGGGAGGAACTTATGGATAAAACAAAGCCATATATAATATCTAAAAAGGTGGTTTATGAAGCCTTTCTAAGAGTAAAAGCAAACAAAGGGTCAGCTGGAATTGATCAAGAGTCAATAGAAGAATTCGAAGTGAGCCTAAAGGATAATCTGTATAAACTATGGAACAGAATGTCCTCAGGATGTTACTTTCCACCAGCAGTTAAAGCTGTTGAGATTCCGAAGAAAGCTGGTGGGACTAGGACATTAGGAATTCCAACTGTTACAGATAGAATTGCACAAATGGTTGTGAAACTGTATTTTGAACCCTCGGTGGAACCTTTCTTCCATGAGGACTCATATGGCTATAGACCAAACAAAAGTCCTATTCAAGCATTGGAGATAACCCGTAAAAGGTGTTGGAAATACAACTGGGTTCTAGAATTTGACATTAAAGGCTTATTCGATAACATTGATCATGGGTTACTAATGAAAGCAGTGGAAAAGCACACAAATATTAAATGGGTAAAGCTATATATTGAAAGATGGCTAAAGGCACCTTTTCAAACGAAAGAAGGTGTAAAAGAACGCACTTCTGGCACACCGCAAGGTGGAGTCATAAGTCCTGTTCTTGCGAACCTATTTCTACACTACACATTTGATAAATGGATGACTATTAACCATCCTAATAATCCATTTGCTAGATATGCAGATGATGCAGTCATCCACTGCAAGTCAGAAGCTGAGGCAATAAGATTGCTTGAATCATTAAGCAAAAGGATGAACGAATGTAAGCTTGAACTACATCCAACCAAAACAAGAATTGTATATTGTAAAGATGATGATAGGAAAGAAAATCACGAAAATATCTCGTTTGATTTTCTAGGATATACGTTCAGACCAAGACGATCTAAGAATAGATGGGGAAAGCATTTTATTAACTTTACACCTGCGATTAGTAACAAATCTAAGAAATCAATTCGACAAAAAGTAAGGGACTGGAAATTACAGTTGAAAGTAGAAAAGGACCTTACGGACCTATCAAATATGTTCAACTCAAAGATAATAGGCTGGATAAACTTCTATGGCAAGTTCTACAAATCAGAAATGTACTCAACATTAAGGCACATCAATAAAGCCTTAATAATGTGGGCAAGGAAGAAATACAAAAGGCTAGCTCGTCACAAGAAAAGAGCAGAATATTTCTTAGGTAGAATTGCAAATCAAAATCCCAAATTCTTTAAACATTGGGAATTAGGTATTAAGCCTACGGCTGAATAATGGGAGCCGGATGAGCTGAGAGGTTCACGTCCGGTTCTGAGAGAGGCTACTGGGGAGGTTCCAGTGGTCTACTTGCCGCAATATCTATGTGAAAACCAAGAAAGCTGGTTTTCGTGTCAAAAATTCCATCACTACATTCATTGAAAAAAAGCTTAAGCTAAAAGTGAATGAAGAGAAAAGTGCGGTAGATAGACCTTGGAAACGTAAGTTTCTTGGATTTAGCTTCACCGCGCACCGTACCCCTAAAGTCCGTATCGCGAAAGAGAGTATCAAGAGAGCCAAAAGTAGAATCAAACAACTCACTTCAAGGTCGAAGCCGATTCAACTGGACGTACGCATTGAGAAACTGAATAAGTACCTGGTGGGATGGTGTGGGTATTTTGCGCTGGCCGATACGCCAACTCCCTTTAAACAACTGGATGAAATGATTCGAAGAAGGCTTCGGATGTGCCTGTGGAAACAATGGAAACAACCAAAAACCAAAATAAAAAGGCTTATTTCTTTGGGAGTTTCCAAAGAAAAAGCCTATGAGTGGGGAAATTCCCGCAAGAAATATTGGCGCATCTCGAATAGTCCTATTTTACACACAACCCTTAATCTAAGTTTTTGGCGAGAGCAAAAACTGAAAAGCTTATTGGAACGATACAACCATTTGCGTCATACTTAAATGAACCGCCGTATACCGATCGGTACGTACGGTGGTGTGAGAGGTCGGGGGTTAGTCACCCCCTCCTACTCGATTTATTGCTTAAATTCAGCTAGTTTTTCTACATAAGCAGCTTTTACCGAAGCATCCGGTATCTGGCTGACCAGTTTTTCTATTTCTGCGACTCTAGTATTATACTCTTCATCAGAAACCGGCTGTTTGCTCAATTCTTCAAGCTCGTCGATTTTCATTTTAGCCGAAATCGCAAATCGGTGTTTCTCAATTTCTTTTTCAGCGGGTGCTTTATAGGAAGCAAGGATCGCTTCTCTTGTTGACTGCCCATAAACTCTGTAAAGAAGCACGGCATTCTTTTTAATTTCATAAGAAAGCGTATGGAAGAGGCTTTCTCCTGTGTCAGACAGCGGATCAGCACTCATGGTATTCTGAAGTTCATCTGTCATGGCCAGCAGCTTTTTGCCGGATGTAACAGCATCAATATACCCCTGTGCCCGTTTATAATGAACGACGACATTCGTGTTAAGGGACGTCTGCAATTCATTTTTCTTCGCCTTGTCCGAAATGCGGTTAATGGTTACTTGAGCAGAATTCATGTACTTCTTCGTACCATTAAAATACGTCATATTCGGGTAATCCGTCACTTTTCCCGGATATTTATCCTTCCGGTAATTAATGTGAATTTCCCATTTAAGGCTGCCTGCATAAGAGATCGCTGTTTTCAGATCACGTTCAGCAAATCCGATATTGGCTTTATTCAATACAGCAGAGGATGGGGTCTCGTAGCGGATATACCCGCTCATGTTTGTGACATAACCGCCGTTGCAGATTTTATACTGTCCGCCATGCTTGCTGTCATATCCGCACACCTTTAATCCTTCTAACGGCTGGAGCACCTTTGCTGCGGAAAGCCCGCTGCCTGTCCGGTTCCAAAGTGTAATCGGCTTAAGGACTGTCAGCTTCCCGGTCTGCCCCGGAATCAGTTCTGCATCCCAATTCGGCTTTGGCACAACAGTGATGGCCTGCCGCCCCATTTGGACCCACGAACCCTCGAAATTCTTGCGTGATATCTTTCGGTGCTTTCCATAGTAGAGAGGGTCATTGATATAGACATACTGGCTGTCATAGCCTGTCACTAAAACGGAATGCTCTTTATAGGTAATGCGAAGCGGCCCGCTTGATGTCTGCCACGTCTGGAAATAGCTGCTGGAGAGCGGTTTGAACACTGTGTTCGTAATAACCCATACCGGGCTTCCATTATCTAGTGCACGATAAATGGCACTGGCATTGGAGCCAGTCAGATTCACCACTCTCCCAGGCGGATATTTGTTGGCCAGATCATAGATGGGTCCATTATAAACACCAAGTCCCGGCTGGCTGTATGTATACATATTGCCGATAAACCCGTCATACGGATTGCCGTGAAGGCCATTCTGCTTAAAAGGCACCTTGCGGACCTCTTTGGCAAGCGTCATTTTAGGAGCGTTAACTCCCTGGCTTTCCAAAAGCATGGCCAGACTTGTAACCTCACAGCCCCTCGGCAGCTCTGGCATCTGCCTGATATGCGGTGCATCCACAAGTGTTTTGGCGGAAACTTCCCCCGTCCCAGCACATAAAAACAAGATAAATAGAAAACTAATAAAATACCACTTTGACTTCAAAAATACATAACCCCCTTCGTTAGAATCAGACAAATATTATTCTACCTTAATTTGGATTAGTCTTTGTTCCTTTTTTTAAATAAGGAACAAAAGCTTATATATTCAAATTTCAGAAAAATAAACTGAGTCGAACTATACCTTTTAGGCTGATAAAAGATAAAATTTTCCTTGAAAATGCTAACAAAAACAATATATAGTCAAAAAGGACCATACTTAATAATCCGCCTTTTTTAATAAGTCAGTAATGTTACAAAGGTGTTACTAAAAAAATATATAAAACGTTGGTATATAAGTGTTTGTGATGGGATTACAATAAAAATGACATAATCATAGTCCGGAAGAATATAATCTTAAAGTGTGCTTTTATTGTTATTTGTGGTTTTGGAGGAAATAATTACTAACCAATTTCTGCAAATATACACAAGAAAAGCCTAGAATTTCCTCTAAAAATGTATTATTATAGGAAATGTGAGAGGCGCTGGTAATTAAACCAGTTATATAGTCCTCTGACACAATTCTACTAATTTTTTAGAAGGAAATAGACATATAGGTTGATATTTCCATAGAAGATTAGTATAATTCTCGTTAAGTTTGCTAGGCAATGATTAGCATTAGCCGATAAGCTTAAAAACAGATGTAAAAGTCTGGCGGATCATTGTACTACTTTTTATATTCGAAGGGAGAAATACGAAACATGAGTAAAAAGAAAGCTATCAAATTAGCTGCTGCTTCCGCGGTTGCTGCATCTGCATTCGTTGCTGCTGCTCCAGCACAAACTGACGCTGCAAGCAATGTTGCTGTCGAAGTAAGTAAAGCTGTAACACAAATGAAAAAGGCATACCACACTTACAGTGATGTAACTGCAAATGGTGAGTTTGCTCCAATCGCTGACGTGTACAAAGAGTACAACGCTGCGAAAAAAGCTTACGCTAACGCAAAAGCACTTGTAAACAAAGCTGGCGGTGCTGACAAAGATAAGCATCTTGCTGCATTAGAAGATACATATGCTGATTTCATCGCTAAGCGTGTTATCACATACATCGATGCATACAACTATGCTACTACTCTACAAGACAAGCAATTTGCTCTTGAAGATGCTCTTAAAGAAAAAGATTGGGATGCTGCTGAAGAGCAATATCATGCAATCTCTTATGAGCTAAACACTCGTACAGTTATCCTTGACCGCGTATACGGTAAAACTACTCGTGAACTTCTAAGAGGTTCTTTCAAAGCTGATGCTCAAGAAGCTCGCAACAGCATCATTAACGAAGTATCTGTAAAAATGTACTATGATCAAATCGATGCGCTTCTTGAAGAAGGTAAATTAGAAGAAGCTGAAGCGAAAATGAAAAAAATCGCTGAATTCGTAGAAAAGCTTGACGCTGACACTGATTTTGGTGCTGCTCTTCTTGAAAGAGTTGAAGCTGCTGAAAAGAAATACGATGAGCTTTCAGTTCCTAAGGTTGAGAGTGTAAGTGCGATTAACCTTAAACAAGTTGAAGTTAAACTTAACAAAGTAGTTGACAAAGATACTGCTGTTAAATCTAACTTCGCTGTAACAGGTGCAATTATTGATACTGCTGTAGTTTCAGAAGATGGAAAAACAGTTACATTAACTCTTCAATCTGCTTTAACACAAAAATCTGACCACACTGTATATGTTTCTAACTTGAAAACTGATACAGGTGCTAAGTTCCCTTCATATGTAAAAGATATTACAGTTGAAGATACTGTGGCTCCAAAAATTGCTTCTGCAACTGCAACAACAAAGGATGACAAGGTAAATTCATTTACTCTTAAATTCTCTGAGCCAGTATCATTTACAACTATTAAAGTTGGAGATTCTATCCTAGGCGCTGCGAAAGTTGATGATTACACTTATACAGTATCTGGTAAAGAACTAGAAGCTGGTAAATCATATGAAGTTGAAGTTTATGGATTGACTGACTTAGCTGGTAACAAAGGTGGAACTCCAGAACGTGGTTCAATCGTAGTTACTAAAGATGCTGTTAAACCAAGCTTCTCTATTAACAATGTTGGACCAAAAACATTCGAAGTTAAATTTGATAAAGATATGAGCACTGCAGTAGCAGTTGATTCAATTAAAGTTAAAGATTCTAAGGGTAATGCTGTTGCACTTAAATCCTTACCAGCATTCAAAGATGACAAACGTACACTTGTAGTTGACCTCGCTGCTCTTCCATTTGCTGATGCAACTGTGAACACTGCAACTCTTGATGTGACTGTACAGGCTCTTCAAGATAAGCTTGGTAACGTAGTTGAAACTAAAACTACTTCAGTAACACTTGTTCGTGACACTGCAGCACCAGCTATTAAAGAAGCTAAATTTACTGCAGCTAATGAAGTCGAAGTTGAATTCACTGAAGTTGTAACAGGTGTTGAGAAAGAAGATTTCTTTGTAAACAAAGCTGATGGTACAGCTGCTACAACAGTTACATCTGTAACTCCAGTTGCTGGAACTAATAAGTATAAATTAGGCCTTGGAAGCTCATTGAAAAATGGAAGCTATAGCTTAGTACTAGGTGTAAATAAAGTTTCTGATGTATCATCAAATAATAATGCTGCTCAAGTATTAACTCTTACAAATGATAAAGAAACTGTTACTCCTGTTGCACCAATTTCAGCATACATCCAAACTGCTGGCGTAACTTCTGCAGCTAAAACAGTTACTGTAACTTTTGATAAAAATGATGTTCTTTCTGGAATCAACCCTGCAACTGGTAACCTATATGTAGATGGTGCAGACAACAAAGCACTTTACTCAATCAATGGTGCAGCACTTCCAACAAAAGCTAAGGTTACATTTAACAATGACCAAACTGTATCTGAGGTAGTAGTTGGAGCAGATTTAAATAAGGATGGAGACAGCTCAGATGTTGCTGTAGTTGTTGACACAGTTACTATCGACCTTTCTGAAGTTGAAGCTAAGGATTTAGTTGGTGCATATGCTGCATTTGGAAATGGTGGTACTGCTACAATTTCAGTTGGCGGTGTGAAGAATGTTGCTGGAGCTACATTATCTTTAACTAGTCTTCCAGTAGCTGTTGTAGATGCAACTAAACCAGTAGTTAAAGATTCTTATATTACTGGAAATGCTACAGCTGGTTACAAGTTAACTGTTAAATTCTCTGAAGCACTTTCTGCTACAGCAGCAGCTGATTATGTACTTGCTGGTAAAAAAGATGCAAGTACAGCAGCAGCGGGAATCACTCTTGGAGCAGCAGTTCTTTCAACTGATGGTTTATCAGTTGAAATCCCTGTAACAGATTTAGGAGATGCTGACCGTACTCTTGGATTTACTCTTGCAACTGTTGCTGATACTGACTTAGCATCTTCAACTGACAAAGCTGGAAACAAATTAACTGCAGTTACAACTCCGATTGTAATTACAAACTTTACTACAAACTAATAGGATAGGTGCCTGTCACTATCCGAAGTTTGTCAAAAGGCTCCATGGAGAGAAATCTCTGTGGGCCTTTTCTTTATGCTAGAAACCGAATCAAATAGAATGATAAATATATATTATTTTAATGATACAGATATCTTTAGCCCTTTACTGCTTTATAGGAGTGAGGGCTATTTCTATTTGAGGAGGAAAGAAAATGGCATTTGTAAATTGGTTCGTAGTGAGACTGAAAAAGACGTTTAATATCGTGGTCTCACATGATGAAGTAAGCTATGAAGCCTATGATTTTTATCATGAAGAACTGGATGACCTGCTAGTACCTGCGGAGCATCTGAAAAGGCTACCGAATCCACTTCTCTTTGAAACACTAAGTTACGTGGATGAAAAGGGAATTGAATGGATAGCTGGATTTGTACTGGAGAAGGAATCAAGAAGAATACTATATGAAGTTTGGATAAAGAACGGAGAGGCAATTGCTTACGAATTGTACATTTGATAATGAACAGGAGAGAAGAAAAATGTCAAAATTTCATAAGATAGTCATGGATGGGGAAGTTCGATACAGGGAAGTCAATGAGGCGACTGGATACTATGAAGAGGAAACCCTATCGGAGGAGGAATTGGTGGAGCAACTAATGGGAGAGGCTGTCGAGGAAGTCATCGAAGTGGATAGAGCGCAGATTGAGAGAGCCATTTCCAATATACCCGACAGATATCAGCGGGAACTAGTCCAGAATTATGTTGATTATTTGGACAGGCTAGCAGAATCTTTCGAGTAGGCTCACGACAATTCTATCCTTAATCTCACGACAAAACCCAAAAGGCTTAAACAAGGTTTGGAAGAACCTTTGTAGGGAATAGAAATGCGATAATTTCATTAGAGAAAAACACCCGACATTATTATATAACTGTCGTGACTGGACTTGAAAGGTGGTGAATAGAAATGTGGAAAGTAATTGTTCCAATCGCTGTAGCTGTCGCTGTGGAAGTCGCAAAGGAAGTAACAAAAAATAAGTAGTAATCAGAGGTAGAAAGAAAGGGAGAGTGAAAGCAGATGAAAGTATTCCAATGCTCGTGCTGTTGCCAACCTTGCAGTAGCTGCACAATTAAGAAGATAATCGAAATCATCAAAAAGTAAGAGTCATGAATGCAGATAAAAGCGTTCATGGCTCTTTTTCGTTTGGAGGGAAAAGACATGAATGAGCTAGTACAGGAGTTTGAACAGTGGCTCTTTGAAGAAGGACGTTCACCAAAAACGATTGAATCGTATGTTGGAGATGTAAAAGGGTTCCAACAGTTCCTAAAAGAGAAAGCGGCAAGCGAACAACAGCCGCTCTCTCGCTTCTCTTTTGTCCGATACAAGCAATATCTACTCGACAATCAATTTGCCATCTCCACCATCCAAAAGAAAATAAATAGCCTAAAGGTCTACAACGACTTTCTTCAAAGAAAAGGAGTAGTGAATGACAGCTACATCCAACTCAAACGAGATAAGGTTCAAGTGGCTGCTGGAAGTGAACATGTAGTCACTGCTCTATCAGAGAAGGAAGTGGAAAAGCTCCTGTTCTTCCTGGAGGATGATACAAAAGTAAGCCAAAGGAACAAGCTAATCGCCTATCTGCTACTTTACACAGGAGTCAGAGTAACTGAGTTAGTGAACATCAAGCTAGGAGATGTCGATGCTTTAACAGCTGCACTAACTGTTCATGGAAAGGGTGGAAAGGTTCGGGAAATCAGTTTGCGGCAAGACGTTTTGCAACTAATTAAGCAATATCAGCTAGGAGAACGAAGAAGTTCCCGCTTCTGTGAAAGTGAATACCTGTTGGTCAGCCAAAGAGCGAATAAGATGCACAGAGATGCGGTTAGGAACTGGCTAGCCAACATTTCCGATGAGGTAGGCATGAACCTTCATCCTCATCTGTTCCGGCACACATTCGCAACTAGACTTCTGCGAAAAGGAGTGGACCTGACAACGGTCAGTAAATTGACTGGTCACTCAACGGTGAATATGACCGCAAAGTTTTACATCCAAACAACTAGAGAGGAGAAACAAATCGCAGTCGAAAAATTGTAAAGGGGAGTCATCATTGGTGATTAGAATAAGAAAGATTGCAGAAATAGAGAGATTAAAAGAATTGGGTAGGATTCCTCTCGAATACGTCAATGCCATCGAATCAGAATTTGTGACTTGGTTTGAGGCAGAAGGAACAGGCGAATCGCTAATAGAGTTCGAAATGCCACAACACGCCTGCATGTACCACTTGGAAGATAAAAACGATACCACTTTTCTATCCAATCAAATACTAAATATTGAGTTCGTTGAGAAGGAAGAATTGGAGGATTGTGTTTACTTTCGCATTGGACTCATGAGCGACCACCAGATGAATCTTGTGTACTTCCTGGAAGGAACACTCGAACAAAGATTTGAAAGATGGCTAGACCAATAAACATGAAGGAGTAAGAGATGTTTAAGAATCAAAATGAAAGATACATGACAAGAGGAATTGCAGAAGCCATACATCCTGAAATGGCTCTATTCTTGTGGCACTTGATTGATAGATTAAAAGAGAAGGAAATGGAAGTGGATTATCTCCAAGTCTTTGAACTTTCGGAACTGAATGGCAAGCAATTCATCATTCATCGTCAAGAGCAACCTCCTTACAAGGAGCAGTTGATGGTTCAATGGGAAGAGACAGAGCCGCTAACGAGTACCATCTGGTGCATTGATAATGGAGAGGGACAAATCATGTTGTTCCCAGAGGAATACTAATGAGTGACTCCTGCTTGTTTAGCGAATACACCCGCAAACAAGCAGGAAGCATTCATCCGAATACAAACGTAATACCCTCGATTTTTTTACCTTTTATAACCTCACACAGATAAAAACAATAAAATAATGGGTCTACGTCAGGGTAGATGTGGATGTAGAGTCGATATCGATAAAAAAGGGTGAGAGGAGTAAAAGCAATGAATCATGGCAGTTACTATGGAAC
The DNA here is from genome assembly GCF_001591465.1 of Cytobacillus firmus NBRC 15306. Lineage (GTDB taxonomy): Bacteria > Bacillota > Bacilli > Bacillales > Cytobacillaceae > Cytobacillus > Cytobacillus firmus. The sequence continues at coordinate 14,470 of NZ_BCUY01000010.1, read as the reverse complement.
GAGAAGAAAGAGGAACATCGACCTAAGCAGGTTCCGAAATGAAGAATCATCATCTGGTCTACACTGGGAAAGTAATGAAGAGCAAGAGGAAGAAATGGAATATGGAGAGGAACTCGAAGAAGGGGAAGAAGAGGTGGAGGTTGATGAAAGCGAATCATCGGATAAATGGGATTCTCATTTTGACAATGACCAAGCAGACCAAGAGCAGCTCTATCTGAACGGCAAGCCCTTTCATGTTAAGCAGCAGCCAAAAAAGCAATCTTTCAATGAAACTCATGTCAGAATCACGACATACCTTGAGAAAAACGTGCATCAAATTATACGTATGCTACAGAAGCAGGGACAGATTGAGTCTATAACCAAATTCATAAATGATAGTGTAACAGAATATCTAATGAACCAATACCAAGAACGTAATCAATAAATATTTATTGATATAAATTGAGACTAATTGTCCCATAGCCGATTGTAGGCTATGGGACTTCAAATAAAATAGTTGACAAATATAATATGGATAATTTAAGATATGGATACAATTTAATAGCAATCTATTTGATTGTTGCAAACAAGGAAGCCTCTGCTGGACTATGTCCGTGTGCAAGCTAACTCAAGTCAATAACAGGCAGTAGCCTGATACTAGACGCCTTAGCAACAAAGATTTCAATGAGAACTGGGAGAAGTATGCCCGATTCTATGAAGTCTTTGTATGCTGGGGCGTCTTTTTGTTTGCAGAAAATTGATATTCATAGGAGGAAAGGGCATGGTACAGAAGAAAAAGGCAGAAACATATGGGAGAAATAGCGAGTGGATGCTTACAAAAGACAAGCTGTATGTAGAAGTGGAAGACAAGGATGGAAATACGAAATGGCAATTTGTAAGTAAGTTCATAAAAGTCCTCAACGTTCGGCAAGTAGCTGAAACCAATGATACAACATTAACCCTGCAATACTTGTATAAAGGTCAATATCAAACCATTGATATTCTGAGAGACCAAATCCTACAACCAAATGAATTTCAAAAGCTGAGCCGTAAAGGAATCGATGTGATTCACAGCAACGTCAAGCCGATGGTGCAGTTCCTGCGAGTACAGGAAGACTCGGCTCCTTATGAAACGGTACACAATCACATGGGATGGGCAGATAAAGAAGACCAACTTTACTTCAAGCATCACTCGATAATAGGGAAGAATCCTCCTGCTTCTATCTATAGCGGTGATTACAACATTGAGCCAAAAGGAACGCTGCAAGGCTGGTTAGATATCATCCAATCCGAAGTCATGGGGAACCATCACCTTGAGCTAGCACTAGCATTCGGCTTCTCTGCACCAGTTGTTGGACTGCTTTCAAAAGTAAAAGATATGGACACACTCATTGTCCATATCTATGGTAATAGTACGCAAGGCAAAACAACCGCTGCTCAATTAGCTGTATCACCATTCGGAAGACCTAGCAAAAATGAAAAGGGACTAATTAAAAGCTGGAGTGCAACCCATAATGCGATTGTGGCATTGCTTCGTGACAACTATGGGATTCCAATTGTACTTGATGAAGCATCTATGAACACGATGAAGGATTACACATCGCTCCTTTATATGTTTGCAGAAAATCGAGAAAAAGAACGGATGAACAAAGAAGGAGAGTTACGAAAACAACGCAGCTGGTCAACCACCATTATCTCCACCGCTGAGCATTCGCTTTTTGAAAAGACCAATGAAAATGCGGGTTTGAGAATGCGGGCGTTCGAGTTTGGCAATATCACTTGGACGAGTTCAGCAGAGAACTCCAACAACCTAAAGACAGGATTGCTTGACAACTACGGTCATGCGGGCATTGCATTTGTTCAATACCTAATTAAGCTTGGAGTGGAAAAAGTAGTTGAACGGTGTGAGCGTTGGAAGGCTTACTGTGAAGAAAACCTGCCACAAACAGACTTCCTTTCACGAGTATCAGAGAAGTTCGGCATCCTTCTAGCAACAGCGGAAATGATAAACGAATCTCTTAACCTATCACTAGATATCGAAAGCATGATGAAGATACTACATGAGGTAGAAGAAGAATCAGCTGCCGAACGAGAAATGGCTGATAAATCGTATGAATATGTGATTGAAAGAGTCATGCAGCACAGCAAGTATTTCATCATTGAAACACAAGCATTCAATGGAAACGAATGCTGGGGTAGGATAAACTTTCGGGACGATGAGGTAGAGGTGTCCATCTTCCCGCATAAGTTCAAACAACTGTTAAAAGAGGGCAATTACGCAGACCCGAAGGTTATCTGCAAAGAGTGGAAAGAAAATGGCTACTTAAAAACAGAAAGCGGCAAATACACGAATCGAGGCAAAATACCAATCGATTCACAGGTACGAGCAAATAGCGGTTTACCAACTACTCCTGACTCAAAAGGAAGAGATAAAGTATATACGGTCATGATGAATAAAGAGTTAGCTGAGAACTACGGCATACGTAAAATTATATCTGAGGAAGAATTATCACGTTATCAATACACACCAAAAAGAAAGTCCAAGCATACCCACAATTGAACCGACTAGATTGAGAGTAATGAAATAAGACGAGGAAAAGGAGCTGCATCCTTTTCCTCGTAAATAAAAGGGGGAAAAGAACATGAGTAAATGGTTTTATGATTATAAAAAAGAATTTATTCGTGGTATGGCAGCTAGAAATGCCAGTCCAGAAACATTGAGCGGCTATACAAAGGATTTGGAGATGACCAACCGCTTCCTAGAACAGAAGTATAACGGATTTGTGATGCTGGATGATATAAAAACGCAGGATTTAGAAGACTACTTGACGATGCTGCGTGTCGAACGAAACTATCAACCAGCGAGTGTGAACCGCCATCTAAATACATTACGGTCATTCTATAAATTTGCCATTCGTAAAGGATGGACAAAGGAAAATGTTGTGGCTCCTATTGACCAATTAAAAGCACCAAAGAAGGAGCGGACATACATGGATGTGAAAGAGTATGAGGAACTAGTCCAAGCGGTCCAGCATCCAACGATAAAAACGGTCATTCAGTTCCTCTTTTACACAGGGCTTCGTATTACGGAATGCCTTTCGCTAACATTGGAAGATGTTGACCTGGATAAAGAAATCATCTTTGTCGAACATGGAAAGGGCAATAAGCAAAGAAAAGTACCGATTAGCCCAAAGCTAATGCCGATACTGAAAACATACCTAAAAACCATTCGACCCAAAACAGACAGCAACTACTTCTTTGCCTTAGCAAAAACCGGCAGGGTGTCAGATGTGTATGTGAATCGTGTTCTCCATGAAACGACTCGAAAGTTAGGGTGGAAAAAGACAATCACTTGCCATGTATTGCGACATAGCTTCGCATCCAACTTGGTGAAAAATGATGTTCACATTGTTCATATTCAGAAGCTGCTAGGACATGCCGACCTGAAGACAACTTCGGTGTATGTCCATGCGAATCAGGAGCAACTGGCACAAGCTATACAATTATTGTAGCGGGAGAGGGGCAACAACCTCTCCCTTTGTTGGAACCATATAATAGGAGGATGATAACCATGGCAACACAAGAAGTAGAGAAGCCAATTTACGATGAAAGAGTCAATGAAATCCTACAGGGACTTGCGGCAGGACTAACGAGGGATGAATTAGCAGAGATGTTCGGACACACGAATTATAAAAGCGTTGATATGTACATGCGGAGAAAAAATTTCACATGGGACAGTACCAAGCAAACATATGTCCCAAAACTGCCATCAGCAAAAGAATATAAAAACAAAGCCATGCCACACACGAAAGCAACCATTGTCATCGACATGATGAAAGAACCTGACTTTATGATTGAGGAAATTTGTAAGAAAGCTGGATTCAAAGATTACAAGGAGTTAGCCGAATACATGACGGCAAAAGGCTATCAATGGTCACCAGATGATAAAAATTATAAAAAGAAGACAGGGCATGTAGATAGAATAGAACCTAAAAAGGTTGAAGTCCCGCCTGTTCAGGAAGTGAAGCTTGAAGTAGTGGAAACAAAAGAACTGCAAGTGAACGATGACGTTATAAATAAATTGCAAAGCTATCTCCCGCTGTTTGACATGCTAGAGAAGAACAAGGAGAAGTTGCTGGAGCTAGTCATGCCAATGGGGCAAAGTGATACGATTCCCCGTTACATCATTCCAGGAAGAACAAGCGGTAAAACGATACAAATGTCAGAGAGCCTGCAGGATATGGCGGTGGAATACTGCAACCAACGCAACATCAAGCAGCGGGAGTTGTTTGAAGTGGCAGTCATCGAGTTCTTTCAGAAATATGGGTTTGAATACGAAATAGAAAGCTTACTCAAAACGAACAGCTAGCTAATAAATGGCTAGCTGTTTTTCTATTCCCCCGCCCCCCGTTCATCGTCCCACTGCCGAGGGGAAGCGAAATCCATGCAGGACAAGGGCTTTCGGCTATTCCCCCAGTTCCCCCACCATATTTTGTGTGAGCTAGTATCTTAGCAGTTGGTTTATAAGGAGTAAGGTTGTTATCCATATACGTTCTCTCTTTGTTTGGTTCTTTGATATTTGGATTTACTTTTTTTCTGAATAATACTTAACAATTGCTTCCGCAGCTCTTAATCGAATTTCTGTATTGGAATCATCGAGTAATTCCTCTAATACATGGATGGCTTTATTTAGGAGAGGGCTACTATTCTCGTCTTGTATAGTATTTGATTCATTATTTATTAGTTTCTCAACAATGGAACGATGTTTAGTGATATTAGCAATGGTTCCTGGATATCTTAACGAGCCTTTAAGTTCCTCTGGCAATTCGCTTCTTAATAATGGCTTCTTATCAAAGAACCATTTTACTTCTCGTTGATGAGGATAAGAGCCTTGATTTGGTTTATCAACCTTTGGGTCATGGTAATATTCACTAACAATTTCACCAATATAGACATCCTTTTTATTATCATCAGGAACAATGACATAGTCCCCAACCTTCATCATGAGCACAAACAAGTTAACATTACCGATTCCCTCAGACCATTTTTCTTGGTCTAGTATATCCTTTAATTCATCGTAACTCATTCCATTAAAGGACTTTCCAGCTGGATAACCAATGGCAATGAAGCCTCCATCCAAGAATTGTTTCATTCTGTTAATGCTGTGTGGCATTGGACGTAGTATCCATACATTTTTTTCAATAATCATCTCAAACACTCCAATCACATGTAATCACATCTATTTACATATTATAATACCTGTGTTATCTTTAAATTGCAAGGATTACCAATTACATGCTGATGGAGGGATTCTAATGTTGTTTTCAATTGAAGGAAAGAGAATGGATAAAGTACCTCACAATGACAAGTTCTTGTTTTATTACAAGCAGATGGATAAGGTGAAGCTAGGCTTAATCATTGACCATTTAACAAATATTATTGAGAATGAGGAAGTCTTTAATTCCAGCTATCTCCCACCAAAACATTGGAAAGGCAGCGTATTTTATCCTATCTATGAACTGATACAAGATAAGCAAACATCAGCGTTTTTCTATGGTCAATTATTGTGGAAGCTAATTATGGAAGACGACAAAAAGTGGATGTTCCAGCAGGCCGATAATACATTAGGTAAACTCTATTTCTTAGTGAAGCGTCCTGAATTGCTGACAGGATAATCCAAGTGGCTTATTAGAGCGGAACAGAGAAAATTCGAGGTTCTACACAAAATCCTGTCCAGGAGGAAGTTGGACAACACCCTTACCTTTTATGGAGAGGGTTTATTTTTTTTATCTCTCTGTTTTTATGCTAGGGGAACTAGGGAATTTTGGGGATTGCTTGGCTCCCATCGGATGCGTGAGGTTTTAGTTGTCGGGGGTGAATGGGAACTGGGGGAACGGACATCTCTTAGCAACACAGATTTCTATTGATTCCGTCATGATTGAGTCTGTATTGATTTCGTATTTATGCGAAAACTTTCTCGTTCTTCTGTATTGAGCAACTATGGATGACTTGATGTAGGGTTGGAAACTCCTTGAGCCGCATGGACTTACATTATGGAAGAAACTCGGATTTTTCAGGTTGCTTTTGTGCGATTAACGCTAATGATGTTAAACAATCACTTCCGGCAACAGACGTACTTGCTAACTCTAAATTTGAAGTGAACTTTAGTGATGCAGTTGACGCTGCTACTGTTACTACAGGCACTGTTTACCTTACACAAGATGGAGTAAAACAACTTGCTACTGTTTCTTATGATTCCGAGAAAAAAGTTGCTACAGTAGAGCTTTCTGCTGGTAACACACTTGCTCCTGGTAAATCATACGTACTAACAGTTGATGGAGTTAAAGATGCTAAGGGAGTAGCAGTTAAAAAGTCTACTACTAGCTTCACTGTTTCTGCAAACCCAATTATTACAAACGCTACATTTACTCATGGGGTAACTGGAACAACTAATATTGAGGGTGCGGTTGTTGATACTGCAACTGAAGCAATTACTTTAACTTTCAATAAAAATTTGGATACAAATACATTATCAACTTCTAATGTTAAATTATATAACATTACTAAAGAAGAATATGTAGCTGTTTCATTATCAGGAATTACGGCAACTTCTGTAACTGTTGCTCCTTCTGCGAATCTTGTAGCAGACAATGATTATCGCTTAGAAGTTGGCGCTGGGATTGCTGATTTAGCTGGAAACAAACTTACAGCTACTTCATATAACTTTTTCTATGGAATCACTCCAGTAGGAGTTCAAAATATTACTCCAACAAATGGTGCTACAACTGTTTATAACAAAATCACATCTTCTGGTGGAAATGATGCATTCAAATATCGTGCACAATTCTCAGCAGCAGTTGATGCGTCAACTGTAAATGGAACAACTGTTAAACTTGTTGATAAAGTAACTGGTTCAACTGTAGATGCTACAGTGAGCTATGAAGAAGGTTCACGTTATGTTATCGTTACTCCACGTGCTGATTTAGCAGAAAACAATCAATACGAAGTAACAATTGATGGAGTGAAAACTGCTAAAGGAATTAAAGTGACTAAATCTGTTACTACATTTACAACTTCAGATTTCACAGCACCAACAATCGTTTCTTCAACACCGGCAAACGCTGCTGATGGAGTAGCACTTGATGGTACATTCACTATTAATTTTAGTGAAAAAATGAATGCTGCTAAATTAGTATTAGGTACAGACGTTATTCTTGAAGATGTTTCAAATAATAATACTCCAGTAGCAAGTTTCTCAAACTGGACTTCAACACTAAGCCAAGATGGTAAAACTTTAACAGTAAAACCTTCAGCTTCTAACAAATTAGATGCTAACAAAACATACCGTTTAACTGTTAAGAAAACAGCAGCTGACGTAGCAGCTAACACATTAGCTGCAGATTATAAAGTATTATTCAATTCAGAAGCAGCAGCGGCAACTAAGTTGACTAAAGTACAATCTGGTTCAGCTTATTCAACTACTAATACCGTTCGTGAAAGCGGAGTAACAAATATTGCATCTGCAAACACTACGAACTTCTACTTTAACTTTGACCAAGCACTAAAAACAGATGCTGGAAGTTATGTATTAGATGATTTAGTTGTAGTTGAAAAACTAAATGCAAATGGTACTTATACTGCTGAAACAGATGCGGCTGTAGTTGTTTCATTAGTAAATAGCAATAAAACAATTGAAGTTGATAAAACAGCTGCATGGTCTGCTGATTCAACTTACCGCATCACAATTCCTACATCAGTTAAAGATGCAAACGGAAATGATGTACAAAAAGTTGAATTCACTTTCACAACTGGTACTAAACCAGTAGTTGATACGACAGTTTCTTCACCTGCTAACTTTGCAACTGGTGTAGCTGTAGATGAAGCATATCTAGCAGTTGTTATCAACGATACTGAGAGTGATTTACAAAGTGCGTCACTAAATGCTGATAATGTTAAAGTAGTGAAAAAGTCTGACGGTACAGCTGCGCCATATAGCATTGATGCAATCAACTATGCTACGAAAGCAACAACAACAACTGCAGCAGTAGCAGCTCTTTCTAACTCTGATAAAACTTTTGAGGTAGCTGATGCTTCCAAATTTACTGCAGGTAATATCATTACTTTCAGTACATTAGCTGGAACATATGTTGTAACAGGAGTTGACACAGCTAATAATCTAGTAACTGTGAACAAAGCTGTAACTGGATTAGGAAATACAGAAACTGTTACGTTCAACCAAGGTGTTGTTTATAAATTAAATACTGGTGCTAAACTTGCAACTAACTCTGAGTATGATGTTAAGGTTGAAAATGTTAAAGACGCAGCTGGAAATATTGCAGATGCTAAAACATTTACTTTCCGTACTGGTACTGCAGCTACAGATTTAGCGTTAGACAGTTCTTCAGTAACTGATGGTCAAACTGGTGTTGCGGTTAATGCACCACTTACATTGACATTCAATACACCTGTCGATGCATCTACTGTAACAGCTGCAAACATTACTGTTGAAAAAGACGGTACACCACTTGCTACTAACGGTTCAGCTTACACAGTGGAAGTAGATTCTGCAGATTCTAAAAAGATTGTAATTAAACCAGTAGGGTTCTTAAGTGCAGATGCAGTTTACAAAGTAACAGTTACAACTAATGTTAAAAATACAGCTGCATATGGTGCAGATGCGCTTGATTCTGCAAAATCAATCAGTTTCAGAACTGAGCAAACAGCTTCTGTATCTCCAAAACTAGTAACTGCTAAGTTATTGGATGCTAACAACAATGGTATTGGTGATACTGGTGAGAAAGTATTGTTAACATTTAACGCACCAGTAACAGCTGGTACTGTTGATGAAGCAGACTTCCTATTTGCTAATGGTGGTTCTATTGGAAATGCTACAGCAACAGCTTCAGGTACTGAATCTGCTATTATCACATTGGGTACAACTTCAACACTTGTTAAAGGTTTAACTACTATTGAAGTAACAGGAACAGACCTTAAATCAAATGGTGTTGACATCAAAGGTAAAGTAACTGCTGAGTAATAAGGAGAGTGCCTGTAACTCACGAAGTTTACTAGAATTTGTCGCAAGATGAAAGCTTAGTAGAGACACTGAGTTGATATGGCTATTGGGACAAGTGGATAGGTTTCTTGTTCATCCAAATAATCCTAGACTGAATGGAAAGCTCTGTGGAGAGAAATCTCTGCGGGGCTTTTCTTTTTAGTAGATAACCGAATCAAATAGAAAAATAAGCTTATATTATTATTGTGACTAAGATTAGCATAAGCCCTAATTCCTTCCGAGGAGTTAGGGCTATTTCTATTTGAGGAGGAATCATTATGAAAAAGTATGAGGTTAAGAAACAGAAGCAAATGGAGCTATTCGAGAAAGGGAATCCATTCAATCAGCCTGCAAAGCGAATCAACATTGTAAGCCTGAAGTTAGTAAGGGAATCTAGCATTTTGTACAAGAAAAGAAGAATTTCGTCCCCAGAGGATGCTTATAAGCTATTGAAAGAATTTTTAGTTGAATCCGATAGGGAACGGTTTGTTGTGGTCTGCTTGGACACGAAAAATCAGCCAACTGCAATCAACATCTGCCATGTTGGTAGCCTAAACGCTAGTATCGTACATCCAAGGGAAGTGATGAAGGCAGCCATCCTTTCTAATGCTGCATCTGTCATCGTAGGACATAACCATCCATCACAAGACCCTACACCAAGTACGGAGGACATTGAGGTAACGAAAAGATTGGTCGAAGCAGGAAAGATTATTGGAATTGAAGTCATTGACCATCTCGTTGTGTGTGAAGAAAAGTATGTCTCCCTTAAAGAAAAAGGTTACTTCTGATAGGAGGCTGGCTAGGTGGAACAATTGAATTGGTTTGTGAGCATTTTAAAAGTTAATTTTAATGTTAACGCTCATTTGAAAGAAGTCAGCTATGAATCAACAGAACTGCATTTAGATGAAATCGACGAGTCCCTGGTTCCTCAAGAACTAATCAAAAACATGCCGGAAACACTAATTTTTGAAACAATGGTATTTTATGATAATGAAGGTACAGAGTGGTTAGGAGCAGTAGCCCTCCATCCTGATACAAAGGAATCGTGTTTACAGGTTGTCTTAAAAGATGGTGAACCCGTCCTTAGAAAACTAGTAGAGAAGGAGAATGATAAATAATGAAGTTTCATAAAATCACAATTAATGGTGAGGTAATGTACAGAGAGTTTGACCCAAGCACAGGCTACTATGAAAACGAAATGATAACTGAAGAAGATATGGTTGAGCAGCTACTAGAAGAAGCTGTGGACTCGGAAATTGAAATAGATGAGGAAGAAATCGACCGAGCTATTAATTACATTCCGAGTTCCTTTCAACGGGAAATGGTCCAAAACTATATTGCTTATCTGCAGGCTGTAATCGAATCTCACGAGTGAACTCACGACAAAACTACTTAAAGCTGGTTTGAAACTCACGACAAAACTAAAAGAACCTAAGTTGTACTTTAGAAAATCCAATCAAGCCAAGTAAACTGCTTCAATTAGTAGGTTAATAACTCACGTCATAATTATATAACTGTCGGGAGTTGAGTGATTTGAAGGAGGTGAGAATAAATGTGGGAAAAGGTAATTGTGACGGTTCTAGTGGCAGTAGCTGCAGAAGTAGTAAAAGAATTAACGAGTGGTAATTAATAAAATGAAAAAGGAGGTTTTGGAATTGAAGTGTTTCCCCTGTTCATGCCATTGCCCTCTGCATTGGATGCACAGTAAAAACCATCATTAAATTAATAAGGAAATAAGAGCTATGAATGCAAAGTTAATGCGTTCATAGCTCTTTTTGTTTTTGGAGGGATACTCTTTGAATGACCTGGCACAAGAATTTAAGAAATGGTTAATAGAGGAAGGACGAGCACCAAAAACAATTGAATCCTACGTTGGAGATGTTAATGGATTCAATGACTTTTTAAAGGAGAAGGCGGTTGAGGAACTCCAGCCGCTTTCCCGGTTCTCGTTCGTTCGGTATAAACAGCAGCTGCTAGAGAAGCAGTTTGCCATTGCAACCATTAATAAAAAGATTAACAGTTTAAAAGTCTACAATGACTTTCTTCTGAAAAATGGATATGTGGAAGATAGCTATATCCAATTAAAAAGAGACCAGGTGAAAATTGCATCTGGCAGTGAACATGTTGTTACGGCTTTATCTGAGGAGGAAGTGGAGAAACTACTCTTTTTCCTGGAGGACAGTAAAAAGGTTAGCCGAAGAAACAAGCTCATCGCTTACTTACTTTTATATACAGGTGTAAGAGTAACAGAGCTGGTTAGCATCAAGCTAACGGATATAGATGTGCTGGCAGCTACCCTAACCGTTCGGGGAAAGGGTGGGAAGATTAGAGAAATAAGCCTCCGTCAAGATGTCCTCCAACTAATAAAGTCTTACCAGCAAGAAGACAGAAAAGAATCCAAGTTTTGTGATAGTGAATACCTGCTGGTAAGTCAGCGTTCCAGTAAACTGCATCGAGATGCTGTTCGGGATTGGCTGGCCAAAATCTCAGAGGAACTAGGAATGAAGCTGCATCCTCATCTATTTCGGCATACCTTCGCAACAAGACTGCTTCGGAAAGGGGTAGACTTGACGACTGTGAGCAAGCTAACTGGCCACTCCACAGTGAACATGACCGCAAAGTTTTACATCCAAACCACACGGCAGGAAAAGCAGAATGCCGTAGACAAACTGTAAAAGGAAGCGAAACCTGATGAAAATAATCCAATGTATAGCAGATATAGAAGAATTGAAGTCAAGGAGTACTATTCCCCTTCCCTACTTAAACATCATCGAAACGGAATTTTTCGAATGGTTTGAGGCAGAAAGTAATGGCGAACCCATCATAGCCTTTCGATTACCAACACATTCCTGCATCTATCATTTGGAGGATGAACAGGATACCAGTTTCATAGCCAATCAAATACTAAAAATAGAATTTGTCGAATACGAGACCGCAGCCGATAGAAAGTATTTCCGACTAGGCCTGATGAATGAACATGAAATGAGCATAGTGTTCTTCCTGGAAGGGACCATAGAACAGAGAATGGAAGAGTGTCTGAAACGATGAGGAGAGACAAAATGTTTAATAAGACTAGCAACCGATACATGACGAGAAGCATTGCAAAAGAAATTCATCCGGAAATTGCCATGCGTCTGTGGAACTTGATTGATGAACGGAAAATGGAAGAAGATGAGCTAGACTACCTTCAAGTGTTTGAGCTTTTTATTGAGGATGAGAAACAGCTTGTTCTTCATCGTCAAGAACAACCGTCATATAGTAAACAATGGCTCATTGAACTCAAACACACAGTTCCAATACCGAGCACCATCTGGTGCATTGATGACGGACAAAGCCAGATGATGCTGTTCCCAACTGATTACTGATGAAGAGTTTCTGCCTGTTTGCAATGCTAAAGGTGAACAGGCAGGAATCGTTTATTAGCATTCCATCTATAAAACTTTATTTTTTTTTTATTTTTCTTTAGCACACAGATATAAAAACAATAAAATAATGCGTTTATGTAGACATAAACATCTACGTAAACGTAAATATATATACGAATAGAGATGAAAAAAATCATGGGATACTATGGAGCAAGAAGAAAAAGAAACATTGACCTAAGCCGGTTTCAGAAAGCAAACGAACCCGTTGCGTCGCTTGCTTGGGAGCAAGAGGAGTTGGAACTGGAAGAAGGTTATGAAGAAGTTGAAGAAGAATGTGAGTATGAAGACGAGGAATTGAATGATAGCCAATCAGCGGATAAGAGTGTGGATTTGAATCAAGAAGAACAAAGCCACTTTATGCTGGATGGAAAGCCTTTTAGGTTAAAGCAGCATTCCCAAAAACAATCCTTTTCGGAAACACATGTACGAACAACAACCTATCTAGAAAAGAACATTCACCAAATCATCAAGATGCTTCAGCATCAAAATCAAATCGAGTCAATCACCAAGTTCATCAATGACAGCATCAAGCACTATTTGACCACAAGGTATAGCGAATAAATCAAAAGGAAGTGAAAAGGGATAATGCTAAGTGGGCATTATCCCTTTTCGTTCTTAATCAATAGAAAAATCTTTTTAAGATTCTTTTGAATTATTTTCTTCTTCTTCTCCGGAAAGATTAACCAAATATAACCTGAATTGTTAAAAAAAGCAGCCACAGGGATTTGGTCGGTGGAGAAAATCTTTTCGATGTATGATGCAATCAAAGGAGCTGATTCGATTTTTTGAGAAGAAGTTCGACACAACAACCCTTCAACAGGACCATCAAATATTTCCACCTCTGCTTCCCTTGCTTTTACTGCAAGCTCTTTAAAAAGCTGCTTTTGTCGAGATTCTTGGCTGAGAACGTAACAACCAGTATTTTCATCCTTCACTAAGCCCAAGGACTTTACATCTCTAGATACAGCGGATTGGTTTGTCGAAATTTTATGTATCTTTTTCAATAAATTCACTAGCTGCTCCTGATTTCGAACATCGTGCTTTTGAATAATGGATTGTATTGCTTCCATTCGTTCCTTCTTCGAAGCCCTCAAGTCTTCAAATTGTTCCTTCATTTCCAAAACTCCTTCATGAATGTTCACAAAATGTTCACAATTAGGATTTATTCACAAATTTTTGGTCATATAAAGCAAAAGCTGCTGGAATCATTGCTATCACTATAAAAAGTGACTACTTAAACTTACTCGAAAGCAACCCCTCCCCTTTAGCTAATTTAACCCACAAATTTGATTGATATTTTGAATGTAAAGTGAATATTTTTATGCATTTATGCTATTTATAATGACTAAAAAAGTAGTTAGACACCTATATTATTGCATATTATAATAAGTCCATCAACAAGAAATACAGTTGAAAATGTTCTTTGAAAACTTCATAGCGTTCCATGTACAAACGCTCTGAACGAGTAGACTATTTGGAAGCAAAAACAATTGATTTACTATTTTCGAAGCGAGGTAACTCTCTCTAAAGAGTGACTTTAGCAAACTAAAAGGGAGCGATAACCATGGGAAAAGACCATTTTGAAAGATTACCTCAAAAAAGATTGGATTGGAATAGTTTTACAGTTAAACTTCCGAAGAGTGTAATCGGCCTAGTAGGAAATGAAAATGACTATACCGTCATAGATACAGTAGACATTAGAATACCTAAATTGGAGAAAAACGATAATCTCCTACGTCAATCCTTGAAAGTGTTTAAGGATAATGATTGCTTTGCGATTTATGAAGACAATGAAAATTATTATTTATGCTTTGATAACTCCAACATGACAAACTGTTTCACATTTAAGGAGATTATTAACGAAATGCTCGAAATGGAAAATATGCTGAAAGCTATGTTGAAAGAGATTCATTTAGTTGATTACAAGATGACTTTTAGTTTAGAGGCTTATAATCATGACTTTTAAAGGTCTTTCCTATTCCGAATCCATTTCTTAAATATCAGTAAGAAC
>NZ_BCUY01000009.1 GCF_001591465.1 Cytobacillus firmus NBRC 15306 | reverse complement strand
TCTCTGATTTTGTTTTCAAATTTATTTTTGATTTTATCCGTTCCGGCACAGCGATTTCCCAATGAACATCAAAGACAGTCTGCAAATCGGCTGATGCTTCTCCTATGACTTGCAAATGAGTATCCCGCCAGAAGCCAACGTCAGGATTCAATCCTGTATATTCATATCCTATGTTAATGCCACCATTAAAAGCTATCTTCCCGTCGATTATGGCCATCTTACAATGATCCCGATAATTCCAATTGGACAAAATCCAAGGAAATCGCAAAGGAAATATTGTCCTGCATTCTATCCCTGCTTCAACCATCTGCCGGATTTTTTTACGCGGGAAATTATAACTCCCCAAGCCATCTCTCATAAAACGAACCCGTACTCCATTTACTGCTTTTTCGATTAGCAGTTCTGTGATGCGACTACCAATTTGGTCATTCCTATATATGAAATATTCCAGATCAATCGTTTTTTGGGCTTTTAGCAGGGATTCAATAAGTTGTTCATATTTTGCTATTCCATTGTCAAATACTTGGACTTGGCCCGTTCGAAGCCCATTCACAGTGAAGTGCCGTAAAGCATCGGCGATTACCGATGCTGAATCACCAAATGTATCAGGTAATTTATTAGATTCACTTTTAGAAGAGGTCAATCTTTTCCGATGAATAAACTTAGGATTTGATATGCTAAGATAAAGCAAGAAACCAATGATAGGTAAAAGAAGGACGATTATTATCCAATTCAAAGCCTTGGCAGGCCTACGTACATCCCGAATTGCTATGATTAAGATAAAAAACGTATTTATCAAGTATAGATAAAAAATCCATTCCAACTAAAAGTCCTCCCTTGTTTTTCTCTTAACATCTACAAAAAGTGTTGAGATTATACTTTTAGAATAGGAATGAAAAGTTTAGATATATGGCTTGCGCCTCTTATGCAGTTCTTTTTTCGCCATAATTACATATTTTTCATCCAACTGGGAACTTTAAATTTAAACGAGCAGAACCAACCTTCCAAAGACCGAATAAAAGTGCTCCAGGTCCATGCACGCAATTTTTTTCCTGCATTTTAGGACAGAGTACGTGCCTATCTCCATTCTTCTTTATGACCTTAAAAATTTCAGTCCTACTCACAAATTATTGTAGGTGACTTAAATGCTAAGTTGGATTTACGAAAATGTCATCAATACCGTATATTTTATCTTGGCAATCATATTTAGCTTTCCTGTGATATTTTTCATTGCATGGATTGTGGTTTATAGTTCTGCAAGGAAAAATAACGGATGACTTTAATAGCTGAATCAATCTTATGTTTCATTCCAACCTCGGTCATGCAACCATCTATCAATCTTACCTACAAAGAGATCTAGTCCATCAAATTAAATAACTTCCCAGAGTTCATAAACAATTATAAAGAACTCGGTGAAGAAAAAACGCCTACTTGGTACTTTAGAATCACGTGGGGAATTATTAGGGCTGGAATGGTCTCATATTTACTTGGAGAAAGGTATTGTTCAAATCAAACAGATTATAACACGCAGTTCAGGCGGAAGACCGATTTTAAAAGGTCCAAGTCAAGGAATTCAATACGGGTTATTTCTTTACCGCCTATGATGGTCGAGGAGCTAAAAAAATACCATATACACTCGAAAAAAGAAAAAATGCGGATGAGAGATATGTGGATTGAGCATGAGCATGAATTTGTTTTTTGCAATGAAAACGGAAAACACTATTACCCCACCACCCCTACTACCTGGTGGAAACGATTTGCCGAACGGTCAGGAGTCCGATTTATCAGGTTACATGATCTGAGACAAACTTCAGCAACCCTATTAATAAATAAGGGTGTTCACGCAAAAATCATTTCAGAGAGACTGGGTCATTCTAATATCCGTATAACCATGGATACATATGGACATGCTTTACAAACTGCAGATCAGGAAGCAGCTAACAAATTAGACTCACTTTTTACACGGCAAAAAAATAGCATTTAAAAATTTCGTCAACAATTCGTCAACAATTGGTGTCTACTCAATATTTTTAAGAATACAGAAAAAACCTAGAACCTTTGAGGCTCTAGGCTTTTAACCGATGATTCCGACTGGGTTCGAACCAGCGACCTCTACCCTGTCAAGGTAGCGCTCTCCCAGCTGAGCTACGGAATCGTTATAACATTTCCCCTGTGTTGGGGACAATATAAATTATACTTCTTTCTCACATAAAAGTCAACACCTATATTTCATCCATAATCTATAAGGTTAGCAGCTTTGAAACTAGATTACATTCCCATTACAAATTCTGCATTTATGCCTTAAAGGTATCTTTTTAAGAATTTTTACTTTATAATGCCCTCTATATGATTCTTTTGTTAGCTGAATCAAACCATACAGGGTTACGGAAGGAGAAAATTTAATGAAAAAACTAATGTATCCCTTTTTACTAGTATTAATATCTGCTGTTTTAGCTGCTTGTGGAGCTGATGATGAAAGCAAGAGTGCAGATAAGAAAGAAGAACCGAAAACAGCGGAAACTGATCAGCAGGACCAGCAGAAGCAAATGGAAGAAATGCAAAAGAAAATGGACAAACAAAAGCTTGATGAAGAAAAGACTGTTGCAATTGTGAATGACCAGGAAATTCTTGGACGCGAGTATAACAGTGTGCTTACTTCATCACAAATGATATATCAGCAAATGGGACAAGACCCTACTACCAAGGATGCTGCAGAGAAAATTAAGAAACAGACACTTGACAGTCTAGTGGGCCAGACACTTCTTCTCCAGGAGGCTGATAATAAAGGCTATAAAGCTTCGGATGATGAAGTCAAAAAGCAGCTCGAAGAAACAAAAGGACAATTCAAGGATGATAAGGAATTCGAAACAGCAATGAAACAGGCTGGCCTTAATCCCGATTCATTAGAGACGGAAATTGCCAACAATATTAAATATACGAAATACATCGATGGCGAGATTAAACCAGGGGAAGTTACAGATGCTGAAATTCAGAAATTCTATGATGAATATGCCAGCCAGGGTGGTGCTGAAGGACAGGAGCCGCCTAAATTGGAGGAAGTAAAGCCTCAGATCAAGCAGAAGCTCGAACAGCAAAAACAGCAGGAAATGCTCGTTAAGCATGTTGAAGAATTGAAGAAAAATGCAAAAATTGATATTAAGGTATAAGTATCATTGAACAGCTCCCAATATCGGGAGTTGTTTTTCTATGTTTAAAAAATTGTTTAATCTTAATGGCACTTAATGGATGTATTCTTCCCCTTGAGTAATTATTTTAATGCTGTAATATGTATTGGGGAGGATACAACATGATCAAACACACAACATTCATTCAAATAATTGCAGGTTACTTTATTCTCACTCTCGGTGTTTCATTAATCATCTTATCCAATCTTGGTGCAGGTGCCTGGGACACTATTTATGTTGGGCTTTCCAATCAGTTCGGTCTCACCATTGGAACATGGTCATTCCTGGTCACGGCATCCCTTATATTTTTCAATGCCCTGCTCAACTGGGAAAAACCGCAGTTTAAATCTTTCATTGGGACCATATTAGCGAGTCTGGGGATCGATTTTTGGATGGAGCTTGTTTTTAGCGGCTTCACCGTTGCACACTTTCCCTATCAGATACTTGCCTTCTTTACTGGTATTATACTTCTGGGCTTCGGAGTATCTATCTACATCCGTCCGCAGCTATTCAGCGGTCCTATTGATGGTTTAATGATCGCAACTTCCAAAAGGTTCAATATCAGTATAAAGTCCGCTCGTATCCTTAATGAATTTTTAGCATTGGCCATTGGCCTTCTCATAGGCGGCCCTGTCGGATTGGGCACATTATTCGCAGCCATCTTTTTAGGTTATGCCATACAATATGGGACTGCCCTTCTAAATCACTTAAAAGATAAGGGATTAAAAATTATTTAAAAGACTTCATTTGTGAAGTCTTTTTTTATGCGAACAAATTTTCGTATTTTACTTGATTAAGAACGCACGTTCGTTTATAATGTAAATAAAAGTAAGGAGGGATTTCTCTATGAAAGGAATTCTTTATCGAGCTATGGAAGAGAGAAAGCCTGTGGAAATCATTTATCTCTCCAAACGCAATTCATTTACACAAAGAAAAATATTAATCAAAGAACTTCGAGGCAGCACGATTTTAGCCTATTGTTTATATAGAAAACAAATGCGTATCTTTAACTTGAACCATATTATGTCCATTTTACCCGAAAATAAGGCTCGCCGGATCAGCTAAAGGACCAGTTTACTGCATTCATCAAGGCTGTATTTCACAGAAGAAGTACGGCTTTTTATTATGCCTCCTACCCGATTATCCTGATCCCTTTGGGGTATATATTCTTTAACTGGAATCAGACCCTAAAATTCCACATGATTAAGAAAGGAAGGATTTTATGAGAGCTAACTCATTATTTACTGCATTGTTTGCAGGCAGCCTTTTACTGGCAGGCTGTAATCAGACTGAAGAGCAAATTGTAGAGGAAGAAGACAAAAATAACCCTTCTACGGAAGAACAGCGGGCAGAAACGGAGGAAGCACCGGAAGAAAACAAAAGAATAACTGAACAAGTAGGCTTAGGAGACACTCGAGACCTTTTCACAGAGGCTTATGGTGAAAATAAAAACAACGAGGAGATAGCCCGCTTTAATGGAGACAGTATGCTGGTAGAGTTTCAAACTCATCGCGCAGTTAATGTTGAGCTGCAATTTGAGGATATGGAAAAAAAGATGAGTAATGAAGAGGCTCTTGCATTTATCGAAAAAAGGATTCCGAAAGATGCTGAGGAAGTTAACAGAGTTAAAGATGATAATAACCAGCGTGAAATCATTGAGTATAAAAGCAAACTATTAAAAGAAACCCTCAGTGAAGAAGTATATGAAGGCGATGAACCCGGTACATTCACTGTTCTATTAACCAGTAGCGAAGAAGATTACGTCAGTGCCACGATTTCTATCGGCCATAGCGACCAAGGTGCCTGACAGACCCAGCAGGAGAAGCAAAAAGGAAGGATCTCAAATGAGCATCCTTCCTTTTATTCTATAAATTTATTTTTCGTATTTGGGACCTGCCTGGCTTTTTTTTATTAAGTTAAGCTGTTTGCGGCTTGGCCTGATCGTCTTTTTTTATGAAAACCTGCAATGCAATCAACAGGATAAAGATCCCTAATCCTACAATATCTGTAATCCCTTCAGGGTAAATAAGCAATAGGCCCCCTGCAATTCCAAGCAGTCTTTCAAAAATATTCAACTTACGCAGCCAGTAGCCAATTACGCCCGCGCCAATAGCCATCATACCTGCCAAAGCGGTGAATACTACCCAGATTAAGTAATACCAGGTTGTATCAATCATCAATAACTCCGGTGAAAGGACAAACATGTATGGAATAATAAAAGCCCCGATGGCAAGCTTTGATGCTGTTACTCCTGTCTTTATCGGATCTCCGCCGGATACACCAGCAGCCGCAAATGCTGCAAGAGCAACTGGAGGTGTGACATCTGCCACAATACCGAAGTAGAACACAAATAAGTGAGCAGATAAATCAGGTACGCCCAGAAGGATGATTGCTGGGGCAGCTATAGTTGATGTAATAACATAGTTTGCAGTTGTTGGTGATCCCATTCCAAGGATAATCGCTGCAACCATTGTCAGCATCAAAGTCGGGATCAACAGTCCGCCTGAAAGATCAAGGAGGCCATTCGCCATCTTTAATCCAAGACCTGTCTTTACAACTACCCCAACAATAATACCTGCCGCAGCAGTTGCTGCAGCAACGCCCAAAGCCGTGCGTGCACCATCAACTAAAGCATCGATAGCATCTCTGAATCCAATGCGCGTTTCCTTGCTAATCATACTTACTGCAACCGTAATTACAATTGACCAAAGAGCTGCACGTATTACACTCATTCCGCTCATTAGCAGGATGATAACTGCCAAAATCGGCAGCAGCAGATAAATCTTTTTCATTACTTCCTTGCGGTTAGGCATCTCTTCATCTTTTAAACCCCTAAGGCCAACACGTTTCGCTTCAAAGTGAGTCATGATCCAGACTCCTGCAAAATATAGAAGCGCCGGAATTGCAGCTGCCTTTGCAATATCCCAGTAAGTAATGCCGCCGCCAATAAACTCAACCATCAAGAATGCAGCAGCACCCATGATTGGAGGCATAATCTGGCCGCCGGTAGATGCAGTCGCTTCAACTGCTCCAGCAAATTCTTTCTTGTAGCCAAGCTTTTTCATCATAGGGATGGTAAAAGAGCCTGAAGTTACTACGTTAGCTACAGAACTTCCGCTGATTGTTCCCTGTAAAGCACTTGAGAAAATAGCAACCTTCGCCGGTCCGCCAGTTCTCTTTCCCGCGATGGACACAGCCAAGTCATTAAAATATTGTCCTACCCCCGTTTTTACAAGAAATGAACCAAATAACAGGAATAGGAATATAAAGGTGGCAGACACGCCTAAAGGAGTACCAAGGATCCCCTCTGTAGTAAAGAACATGGTCTGCACCAATCTTTCTAAATCTAAACCGCGGTGCGCCAAAAATGCCGGCATATATGGCCCGAAAATAGCATAGGCAAGAAAAATGACAGCAATAATGGTTATTGGAAGTCCTACCGCTCGCCTTGTCGCTTCCAGAACCAGAAGAACTGCAATTAGTCCTACATAAAAATCTATCTCGGTCAGACGGCCGGCTCTCATGACAATTTCATCAATAAAAAGCGGCCAATAAGCACCTACAGCAATACCCAGTATAGCTAAAATGATATCGTACCAGGCAACTTTATGCTTTCGTCCTCTGTCTTTCTTCCTTGCAGGGAATAATAGAAATATTAGGGCTAATGCAAAGCCTAAATGAATCGAACGCTGCAGCTGGGCTGTAAGCATACCGAAAACCCCTGTATATAAATGGAACAGTGAAAATGCTAAAAGCCCGAAAAAGACAATCCAGCCTAATACTCCTCCTAATTTCCTTGTACCAGCCTCTGGATCATATTTTTCCAGCAATTTCTGCTGTTCCTCAAGAGATAACGTTTCCCCTTTATTTTCCAAGGATATTCACTCCTTTCAACACCTCGATTAAGTTTATTTTTTTTGCCTTTATCCTTACCCATGTGCCAGGCTCGATATAATCTGAAAGGACATATTTTTCGCCTTTCAGGATCAATCTGTGATTCGCTCTCACCTTACCCAGCCTTAAGTCAAATGAAG
Source organism: Cytobacillus firmus NBRC 15306 (assembly GCF_001591465.1). Lineage (GTDB taxonomy): Bacteria > Bacillota > Bacilli > Bacillales > Cytobacillaceae > Cytobacillus > Cytobacillus firmus. The sequence goes on along the minus strand of NZ_BCUY01000009.1, from coordinate 81,574 downwards.
GAAAAACCCTTTTCATATTCTTAATATAATATTTGCCGTCCTTTTGTTCAAATGTTTCTCCATTTGAAGCATTCTCAGGCATGCCGATGGCAAAGTCCTCATACATGAGTTCGAACAATTTAATATTGCCATCCCCGGTTATAGTATAGCTTTCTACAACGTCAGTAAGGTGGATGGAGTGCGTATACTGCAATTTAAAAGTTTTGTCCTCTTTAATCGGGAAATAAGCAATCACTTTTCCTTTGTTTTGATACTCAAAAACAACTGTCTGCTTAATGGGTATGAAGAACATGATTGCGATGGTTATGATAACGAGGAGTGCCAGGACCGCTTTTTTATTCCCTGGCTTATAAAAGTTCATGGGACCTCCACCTAAAAAATATTGTCAGCTTTTACAATTGATTGCCATTTCATTTTAAAATTAATTGACCGGCGCAATAACCTTATCAGGTTTTACAGCCGGCCAAATTTCATCATTGGATTATGTTATTGAAAGATTATTCAGCTTTAAAGCCTTTTTCGTCAAAGTATTTTTTTGCACCAGGGTGCAGTTCAATGCCAGTACCTTTGACAGCATTTTCAGCTTTAATCATTTTTCCTTTGGCATGCGTTACTTTGTCAAGGTTCTCGAAGATTGCTTTCGTAACATCGTAAACTACATCTTCTGAAAGGTCATTTGAAACAACAAGCATTGCCTGTACCGCTACTGTTGGTACAGCTTCTGCGAGCTTATATGTTCCAGATGGCACTTCATCCTGTACATAGTAAGGATATTTTTCAATTAATGAATCAATTTTATCCTGTTCAATTGGTACAATGACAACATCTTCAGTTGCGGAAAGTCCTTCAACAGCACCTGTAGGAGTTCCTGCTGTAACGAATGCTGCATCAATCGTGCCATCCTGAATACCGGCGGTAGACTCATCAAAAGATAAATCCTGCTTTTCAATGTCATCCAATTTGATTCCATGAACTTCAAGAATCTGTTCTGCATTCGCAGCAGTTCCTGAACCAGGAGCTCCGATTGAAACTTTTTTGCCTTTTAAGTCTTCAACAGATTTAATGCCGGAATTTGCAGTAGTAACGATCTGGATCGTTTCCGGATAAAGTGTGCCGATTGCACTCACATTATCCACAGCTGCACCTTCAAACATTAATTTTCCTTCTTGTGCATATGAAGCAATATCTGTTTGAGAGAAAGCAATTTCTGCATTGCCGTCTTTCAGCGTGTTCATGTTCTCTGCAGATGCACCTGAAACTTCAGCATTCGTATCAATGCCTGTAGCATCAGAAATAATCTCTGCAAACGATCCGCCAAGCGGATAGTATGTACCGCCTGTTCCACCAGTCACGATGCTCATGAATTTAGGCTTGTCTGCGCCGCCTTCTCCATCGCCGCCGCCTTCATCTTTTCCGCCGCCGCAGGCTGCAAGAACCATGGAAAGCGCTAACAGCAGAGCTGTGGCCAGGAATATACTTCTCTTTTTCATCCTATTTCCCCCTTTTAAAGATTAGATTTTATCAATTATATACTAACATAAACCTTATTAGAATTGTCAAATGATTCCTAGCTGCATTAAGATACGGAAATTTACTTACTCCAATAAATTGCATCCCGTTCTATGAATGAGAATGCAAGTAAAAAGCAATTCCTATATATATATGATAAAATCATCATGTAAACTCTTACATAAAGACTAAACGGAGGAACAGACATTATGGATTACCCTAGAGGATCAATACAGGATATCAGGATTCAAAGCAAAGAACTGGGTGAAGAAGTTGAACTGCTCATTTATTTGCCCGCTTCCTTTTCACCTTTATATAAATACACTGTTGTTATAGCCCAGGATGGGAAAGATTACTTCCAGCTGGGTAGAGCCGGGCGCATCGCAGATGAATTATTAGATGGAAAAGAAATCGAGAACATCATTATTGTTGGTGTCCCTTATAAAAACGTCAAGGACAGATGGAAGAAATATCATCCGGACGGTGAACAGCATAATGCATATATCCGTTTTCTTGCACATGAACTGGTTCCATACCTTGACCGTGAATTCCCTACTTATCAAATGGGAATGGGACGAGCACTTATGGGAGATTCCCTTGCTGCAACTGTTTCCTTAATGGCGGCGCTTCAATACCCCAATACTTTCGGGAGGTTAATACTTCAATCACCTTATGTTGATAACTCCGTTACAGAAGCAGTAGAGGAATTTATGCAGCCTCACCTTCTTAATATTTATCATGTTATCGGGAAAGGCGAGACATCTGTTAAAACCACAGGAGGCGACGAGAAAGATTTTCTAACTCCAAACCGGGATCTATCCAATTTGTTTAAGGAAAAGCAATTTCCTTACTTCTATGATGAATTCGATGGAGATCATACATGGAAATACTGGCAGCCAGATTTAAAAAGGGCACTAAAGTTAATGTTTTAACTTGGAAATTGAGTGAATAGAACTACTCTTCAGCTATAAAAAGATTTAAGCTCACTGCTTTTTATTATGAAAAAAGGTATAATTATATAATGAATTTAGAAAATTTGCTATAATGGTTCAACAAAGTATTTTTCATTTAAGTTAACCTGCAAATTATAAAAATTATTAATAAACATGGAGGTTGTTGTATGGAGACTAATTACGGCATCGTTATTTTCCCGTCAAAAAAGCTGCAGGATTTAGCCAATTCTTATAGAAAGCGGTATGACCCGCATTATGCTCTAATTTCTCCTCATATAACTTTAAGATCGCTCTTTAAAGCATCTGAAGAAGAAATAAAGAGGCTGACAGAAACACTTTATGAAATAGCTAAGAAACACGAACCATTTCAAATAAATGCATCAAAAATCAGCTCTTTCCAGCCTGTCAACAATGTGATTTATTTCAAAATTGAGCCTTCAGCACAGCTCGAAGAGTTACATGTTGAACTGAATGATCATATTAGCGGAGAAACACCCGAGTATAATTTTGTCCCACATATTACCATCGGGCAAAAACTCTCCAATGACGAACATTCCGATGTCTATGGGAGCTTAAGAATGCAGCCCGTGAACCATGAAGAGGTTGTCGACCGTTTTCATCTTCTGTATCAGCTGGAAAATGGTTCATGGACCGTATATGAAACATTCAGGCTAGGAAAGGAATAGTGAAATGGAAGTAAAAGTTGTAACATCTGAGCAAGAATTGCAAGATGCATTCTCTGTAAGGAAACAAGTTTTTGTCAGCGAGCAAAATGTCCCTGAAGAAGAGGAAATCGATCAGTTCGAAGACGAAGCAGTTCATTTTGTCCTATATAATAATGGCATGCCAGCAGGTGCCGGAAGGTTTCGCACCGTTGACGGCAATGGCAAAGTGGAAAGAATTTGCGTATTGAAGGAGCACCGCAAGAGCGGTTCCGGAAAAGCAATAATGGATAAAATTGAGGAATATGCTATGAAACAAGGATTGCCTGCCTTAAAATTAAATGCCCAGACTCAAGCCATTCCTTTTTATGAAAAGCTGGGCTATCAGGTAATCTCAGAAGAATTTTTGGATGCCGGAATTCCGCACCGTACAATGAAGAAAACGATATAGCGGACAAGCTCCTGCCATGATGGCAGGAGCTTTTTTTAGATGCCTATCTCAGACAAAACACGTTAGAAGCTGGGTTGAAACTTATTAGCAATATTTTGGGGGCTTTCTGCAAACACTATTCAGGATACAGCATTCTAAGGAGTGGTTTGAATGAAATATTTACATATCCTCAGTGTACTTGTGATAGGGTATATTTTCTTATTTATTATGGCGAAACTACTGGGCAAAACACAGATCACACAGATTACTCCTTTTGATTTCATCTCGGCCATCGTGTTAGGCGAGCTGGTGGGAAATGCCCTATATGATCAGGAGACTGGAATCCCCGAAATATTCTTTGCTGTTGCAGTATGGGGGATTCTCATTTACACAACAGAAATCCTTACTCAGAAATTTAAACGTGCACGCAAGCTTCTTGAAGGTGAGCCCTCCATAGTTATAAAAAAAGGGAAAATTATTTTTGAAGAACTGAAGAAAAATCACCTCGATCTCAATCAGCTGCAGCACCTCCTCCGATCAAAGGATGTTTTTTCAATCAGGGAATGTGAATATGCCATTCTGGAAACAGATGGAACGGTCAGCGCATTTAAAAAACCGCTATACGCGACACCAACCATTCAGGATTTGAATCTCCCAATTTATAATGCAGAACTGCCTGTAACATTAATTTTAGACGGAGAGGTGGTTTGGGATAATCTTAAAAGCATTAATTGGGACGAAACAATACTAAAGAATGAAATAAAAAAATACGGAGCGAGCGGTGTCAAGGATGTTCTGTACGCTGAATGGAAAAAAGGAGAGGCATTGCACGTGCAAACGTACTAAGCCTCTCCTTTTTTTTGGTTTTAGGCAGCTAGATCCTGATTCCTTTCTTATATGCATTCACTAATAAAGCGCCCTTTTCCTGTCAGCTCTCGATATGTTTCTTCTGCTTTTTTTCTAGTTGTCCGTGTTTGGCTTTCTGCCCGTTCTTGAGTATTTGATTTAGTTGACCTTCCTTGAATATCAAGGGGAAGTTCATGACGGAAAGCTTTTTCATTGGATTGTGCTGATATCCTGGCAACTGGCACGAACCGGAAAGGATCATACTTTGTGCCAATCTCTCTTTCTGCATACTGATTATATTGATATGAAGTTACAGGCAGAATGTAGCCCATGAATAATCCCCTTTCGACTATGTATTTATCTAATTATTAAGAGAATACGTAACTGTATTTAATTTTATGTACCCGTTTCCATGAAATTTTAAACAGAAAAGCACTTTAGAATCCATTACCGGTTTGTTATGATTAAATTTGTCTTGTTGATAAAAGATTGTTAAACTTGGCAATTTATATATAATGGGGTATTTTCATGAAAACAGCAAAGTTACATAATAAAACTGTGAATCTGGAACAGCTGAACAGAGAAAGTTTTCAGCATATTTATGAAGAAGGCAAAAAAGGAAAGCTGTGCTGCCCTGAATGCGGAGCTTCTGTCCGTTTGTATTTGGGAATTCTGGATGAACCTTATTTTTATCATATTCAGCAAATCAGCAGAACGTGCAAAGATCTAATTTTCAACACCGAATCAGGCCAGACTGAGACTGAAGAATATATAGAAAGAAATGGATTTAAAATTCCTGTTTCAAGGTCAATTGCTTCAGCTGCAGTAAAAGAGATCGAATCTGCCTTTAAAAAAGCTCAGCCGGTAAAAAATATCCCCCCCTATATCCAAGAAGGCACTGCCAGTCCCAGTTTCCCTGATGAATACCTAAAGTCTCTTTCACAAGCAGGTGTCTTCTTGGATAAACAGCAGGCAGCGGCAGTGTCTCATCTAGATGGGCCACTGCTCGTTCTGGCCGGTGCAGGCAGCGGCAAAACCCGTGTTTTAACAACACGGACTGCTTTTATGCTTCGCGAGAAAAATATCGACCCTAAATCAATAATGCTCGTTACATTTACAGCTAAGGCTGCGGCTGAAATGAAGGAGCGCCTTACCCAATACCCCGGAATGGATGCCCGAAAGGTCAGGCAAATCGTTTCAGGCACATTTCACAGCTTATTTTATCGAATCCTTTCTTTCCACAATCCGGAAAAATGGGCCTCAGGCAAGCTCCTTAATAAAGAATGGCAGCGGGAACAGATTATTAAAGAATCCAGCAAAGACTTTAAGCTCGATGAAAAAGAAATTGCCTTTGACATTGCCCTCCAGCAGATCAGCTATTGGAAAAATTCTCTTATCATACCTGGCAAGGTTAACCCAAAGAATGATTGGGAGGAACAAACCGCGATTCTTTATCAAAGGTATGAACAAACAAAAACAAAAAGGGAATTATTTGATTTTGATGATATGCTCACAGGCTGCCATGCCCTTTTTCTAGAAGAACCTGAGATTCTTGATCAATATCAAAATCGCTTTCATTATTTCCTGATTGATGAGTTCCAGGATATTAATAATGTTCAATATGAGCTAATGAAAATGCTGTCTGATAAAACCAAAAATGTCTGTGCAGTGGGAGACGACGATCAATCTATATATGCCTTCAGAGGAAGCGATCCCCAATATCTTTTGGATTTCGAGAAAGATTTCCATGGTGCTAAGGTAATAACCTTGAACCAGAATTACCGATCTGCTCATGAGATTGTATCAGCTGCAAACCAAATCATTTCTCTGAATAAGTATAGACGTCCCAAAAGCATGAGTGCTCAATTTTCCGGTAGACAGCACCCCTTCCTCTTTTTTCCTTATGATGAGGAAGAAGAAGCTACGATGATCCTGACTGATATTCAGGAAAAAATAGAAGAAGGGTATGAACCGCGGGATTTTGCAGTATTATTCCGTACCCATACCGGGAGCAGAGCCATTTTTGAGCGGCTGGCCAATTCCAGCCTTCCGTTTAAATTGGACCAGGATGCCGAATCATTTTATGATCGGTTTATTGTTCGAAGCATGCTTGCTTTTCTAAAGCTGGCGGTAAATGAGGATGACCAGAACGCTTTGAAAGATATGCTGCCGTCTCTGTTTGTTAAACAATCCGTCCTTCAGGATATTAAGGCAGAAAGCATCCTGCAGGATTGCTCATTGCTCGAAAGCCTGAAGTTAATAAAAACAGGCTTTGCTTTTCAGGAAAGCAAATTAAAAAAAGTGATCCCTGTTACCAGATCAATCACAGGGCTTAGTCCCATCACCGCAATTGAAACGGTTGAAAAAGAATTGGGATTCCAGGACTTTATAAAAAAAACGGGGCAATGAGGGCAATAAAATGGATAAAGGCTCTGATGATATAAAGGACTTGAAGGTCGCTGCGCGTAATTTCCAGTCTCTTAAAGAGTTTCTGGTGCATACTGAACATATGAGAGCCATGAACAAAGAAATCAAACGCCTCAGCAAGAATAATGAAAATGCCATTACATTAAGTACTATCCATCGTGCAAAAGGGCTTGAATATAATGCAGTATATGTGGCCTGTGCAGCAGAAGGAAACCTCCCGCATGATCATGCACTGGAAGCTTACCGTTCAGGTGAGCCTTCCCCATTAGAGGAAGAGCGAAGGTTAATGTATGTTGCCGTAACAAGGGCCAGGAAGGACTTGTATATATCTGTGCCGGAAAAAAGACGCGGACGGAAGGCATATCCGTCAAGGTTCCTTGCCCCCATTACAAGAAACGGCAGGAACAAAGGCGAAAAATAAACAGAAGACCTGGCTGCAGCCCGGCCAGGTCCTTCTGTTATTTTTTATTAATCATCTGGGAAATTGTATTAAAATCAAGCTGCTTTCCATCAGCAACAATCGATTTCACAATCTTATCTTCCATATCCTTGGAAACGGGTTTATTAGCAATTTGCGAAACTCTTTTGATTACATTTCGTACTGTTTTTTCATCTTTAAAATTTGCATTCTGCAATGAGCCGGCCAGTTCCAATACATCCTTCATATTTACGCCTGTTTTCTTTTCAAGGTTTTTAAAAAAGTTGTTATCCATCCTGCTCAATCACGCTCCTTCATTTACTCCTTTATATCTTATGAAGGTGGGCGAAAAACGTGAAATGTATTAAAAATTTATGTACTGATACGCAAAAAAGCCAACACAAAACCTGCTGCCGGTTCTGAGTCAGCCTTTGTGAATCTAATTGTAGAAACTTGCGCCGACGATAATGAGTAAAATGAATAGGACGACGATTAGTACAAACGTATTTCCATAGCCCCCGCCATATCCGCAGCCTCCATAGCCATAGCCCATGCCTCTCACCTCACTTGGATTTCTCCCTACACAATATGTGATAAATAAGCAGGGTGTATGGGCAAGCTCCCAAGACAGGCTTGGTTTATTCATTCAGATTGAAATAAGGAGCCTGTTTTATATAACTTAAACGTGCATTCCTGGGTATTTTCCTAATGTCATTTAGCCTTTCGGCTTGAAAATTAGTGCACCGATAAAACCGAAGATAATGGCTGCTGAAATACCTGAGCTGGTTACTTCGAACATTCCGGTCAATACGCCGACAAGTCCATGCTGATCAGCTTCCTGAAGGGCTCCATGGACAAGGGAATTGCCAAAGCTGGTTATCGGGATTGTCGCTCCTGCCCCGGCAAAATCTGAAAGTGGTTCATAGAGTCCCACACCATCCAGAACAGCTCCTATTACAACTAAAAGACTTAATGTATGGCCTGGTGTCAGCTTAAAAACATCAAACATTATTTGACCAAATACGCAAAACAGGCCTCCAATTACAAAAGCCCAGAAAAACATAGGCAGCATACAAATTCCTCCTCTAAGTCATTTCGATAGAAACAGCATGAGCAATACAGGGAATGCTTTCATTCTGCTGGAATGTCAATGGCGATAATAGTGCACCTGTTGCGGCAACAAGGATTCTTCTATAAGCCCCTCGCTTCATTTGATTCAAAAGATGTCCGTATAGGACAGAAGCCGAGCATCCTGCACCGCTCCCTCCGGACTGGACTGGCTGATCATCTTTATAAATCATTAACCCGCAATCCTTAAATTTTTCTCTGTCTATTTTCAATCCATTATTTGCGAGCAGTTCATAAGTGGTTTCCTGGCCAATTCTTCCAAGGTCCCCTGTGACGATCAAATCGTAATGGGATGGATCGAGCTGCATGTCCTTAAAATGTGCAGTAATGGTATCTGCTGCTGCAGGTGCCATGGCTCCTCCCATATTAAAAGGGTCTGTCAGTCCCATGTCGATAACTTTGCCGATTGTGGCAGAAGTGGTAACCGGCATATTTGAACCAACTGCTTTCGCTGAAATCAGAGCCGCACCTGCACCTGTTACTGTCCATTGGGCTGTTGGGGGCTTTTGACCTCCATATTCTGTCGGGTATCTGAATTGTTTTTCAACAGCGGCATTATGACTGGAAGCACCTGTCAAAACGTAATCAGCACCTTGGTAATTAACAATAAAGGATGCCAGCGCAAGTCCTTCCATTGAAGTTGAACAAGCTCCGAATATCCCGAAATACGGGATTTGAATCGTTCTTGCACTTAAACTTGAAGGTGTGATCTGATTAATTAAATCCCCGGCAATATAAAACTGAACATCCTCCTTTTGGATATTTGCCTTATTTAAGGCCGTCTGTCCCGCCTCTTCCAAAAGGATTCGGTGTGCTTTTTCATAAGAGTCTTCACCCATCCATAAATCATCATGAAGAACATCAAAATCCTCTGACAGGTTGCCGTTTGCCTCAAATGGCCCGCCGGACACACCAGCAGCTGCAATTACCGGGCGGTTTTGAAAGACCCAAGATTGTTTTCCCTTTAGCATTAAATAACCCCCCAAATAATTAATAGCGTTTTAATCAGGGCCACTACAAAAGCCGAAAACACTCCAAATAGAATAACCGACCCAGCAAGCTTGAACATGTTCCCGCCTACTCCCAGCACAAAACCTTCGGTACGATGCTCAATAGCTGCTGAAATCACAGCATTTCCAAAACCCGTTACAGGAACTGCGCTGCCTGCTCCGCCAAACTGGCCCAATCGATCATAAACGCCAAAACCTGTCAGCAGCATGGAAATAAAAATCATGGTAGCAACAGTTGGATTTCCAGCTGTCTGTTCCGTGAAGTTAAAAAAGTAGATATAAAAGTAAGTGATTGCCTGTCCGACAACACAGATAAGCCCTCCTACCCAGAAAGCACGAATACAATTTTTCAAGACCGGGCGCTTCAGCTCATGTTTTTGCTCAAGCTGCTCATATTGCTGCTGTTCAGGTGTTTTATTTGCTTTTTTACTCATGCCCCTGCTCCCTTCCTATGTCATTTCCTTTTTAAGTTTAATGATTTTATCAAGCTTTTTTTTCGCTTTCTTGTCAGTAAAATCAGGATCTTTCATTTTTTCCTGAAGTTCCACCGCTTCAATAAAGATCTTATAGTCACTTGATACAATGAAATTCTCATCTGGATACTTTTCCTCAAGCATTTTTGTCATTTTCTTTTCAATTTTTTTCATGTGGAATCGCTGCAGGTGCTTCACTTTATAAGCAACAAGTGTATCCCCATTGCTTTTGACCACTGCAACATCATAAAGTTCTTTCATTTTTTCAACATCATGCTCAATGTTTTCAACTAAATCCAAATTTCCCTTTGTATTTTTATCAATTAATACTGCAGGAGGATGAGTCGTTTTGAGGAGCGCAAGGTCGCTGTCCGTCACCTTTCCGTCTCCGCTGCAGCCTGATAATAAGATCAATGAAAATGCAATAAATGATAAAAGTCTTTTTTTCATAATAGTCCCTTCCTATGTAGAATCTTTTATTATATTGTCCTCGAAATGTTTTGGATTTATGAATATTTATATCCATCCTATTTTTACCAGAAATAAACAAAAAAAATAGCCGGAAATACCGGCTCCTGATTTATCATTGTTTTTTTCCACAGCCGCATCCCTTTTTCTTTTTCTTTTTCTTGCTGACCGGCTGTGATTTTTCCGATTGCTGATTATTATCCTTATTTAACATCGATGAAGCCCTCCATAAACAATAATTTTCCTCTAATTAAATTATGCTGAGCCTCAGGAGCTTGTGTAAAACAAATGCCTAATTAAATATAAATAGACTTATGCTAGTCAATAAGCTTTTGCACAAGAGTTTCTATAATAGCTGCAAGTCCCGCAACTGCTAAAATAACCAGCACCGGAGCTGCAAAAGATGCATACAAGTAATAGGAAGCATATAAAAATACGGCACTCCATACACCAGTACACCAATAACAGCTTAAAAGCTCCCCGAAAAAACTCCGAACTCTTCCTTCTTTCACTACCCAATAAACTTCTATTTCCCCGTTTTCATCTTTTTCTCCCACTTCTTCCAGAAAAGGCTTGCGCAAAAATTCGGTAATTTTATCAAATACAATCAGTCTGGTCAGCCTGAAGGCTGCAAGAGCCAAAATCAGGAGCTCCATAGGTGTTATGTCCATTTTTTTCACCTCAATTATAAAAAATAGCCTATTTTTTGAAAAAACAAGGCGTTTGTCCGTAACCCATAGGGCACTTTGGCAATATGTTAGTAGTGTAGACCACAAGAAACAAACAAGGAGGAAAACAAAAATGGGTTGTGGAAAAAAAGACGACTTCAAAGGCAAAAGCTGTGTATGTGAAGTACTTCGTGCTATAAAAGATATTCAAGATAACGCAGATGATTCGTGCGAATGCCCTTCAAACTGTTTCCTGGAGCCGCTTGGAGCAATATCACCTTCAAACAGAAAGCGCCATAAGCGTCCAGATACACGCGTATTCACATTAAAAACTGCGGACGGGTCACCATTCCATGCATTCTTTACAGGAAATGACTGTGCTTGTGTATCGATTTTCTTCAGAGTAGAAGAAGTATTTGATAACTGCTGTGCAGTGCTTCGCGTTCTGGAGCCAGTAAACAGAAAATCTGGCCCGGACAAAACAGTAAACCTTGTTGATGAGTGCTGCATCGACTTGAAAAAGGTATGCGAAGTTGACTACTTCCGCAGTACAAATGACTGTGTTACCGTTGATTTAACATGTTTCTGCGCTGTTCAATGTATTGCAGATGTTGACCTGGATATCTGTGAAGACTAATTAAAAGAGGCCAGCCGAACATTCGGCTGGCTATTTTTTTGCCGGCCTGCTTAAGAATTTAGGTCTACCTTCTAAGGCCGATCATTTTGACTGCATTTAATGATTGAAGTTTTAATCTTTCAATACTTTCATCAAATAACTTGATCTCGATCCATTCTTCATTTTTTGAAACCAGAAACCCCCTTATGGCCTTTTCCCCAGTTTCAAATATGCATGGTATGGGCGGAAGCTGTTTTGGGAAATCAATTAAGTAATCCAGGCGCTCAAGTGTATCCATTTCCTTAAAACTTTTTACCCGATTGAAAGCTGGTTTTCTTTTTTCAGTCGTAAAAGCAAAGGATGCACCTTTTTTCTCTTCTCTCCCTGATTCAAACTCTTCAATGGCTTCCTGCACTTCCATTTGCCCTGCAGTATTTTCGATTTTTTCTTTCGGCCCCTTTTGTTCCTCTTTAGTGCCAGCCAAATCCAGTAAATTTTGTTTCTGTTTGCGTTCCTGCTCTGCTTTTCTGCTGGAATAGATTGTCTGCATCCTGTTTTCAGGAATTTGAAAATTAGGCTGCTGTATATAGAATAACGGCTCCTTTTCTCTTTTCTCAGTCAATATGCCCACCTCCTCAATGGTTATGGTTCATCGTATTATATGTATGCAGAAAATGGGCTTTCGTTTCTGAGGAAATAAAAAAGCCCGCTCAAATTAGAGCGGACAAATTCTATTAAAGAATATGATAACCGGAATCTACGTGAATATTTTCACCCGTTATTCCTCTGGACAGGGTGCTGAATAAGAACAGAGCAGTATCTCCTACTTCTTCAGGAGTTGTGGTTTTGCGGAGCGGAGCTTTTTCTTCAATTTCTTTAAGGATTGCATTAAATTCGCTTATTCCTTTAGCAGAAAGAGTCCTGATTGGTCCGGCTGAAATGGAATTAACCCGGATTCCATCCTTTCCAAGATCATTAGCCAAATATTTGACGCTTGCATCAAGGGAGGCTTTTGCTACACCCATAACATTATAATTCTTCACAACCTTTTCACCGCCAAGGTATGTGAGAGTCACAATGCTTCCGCCTTCTGCCATTAATCCCCTTGCTTCCTTTGCAACGGCAGTCAGGGAATAAGAGCTGATATTATGAGCCAGCAGGAATCCGTCTCTTGTTGTGTTCATGTATTCTCCCTGAAGTTCTTCCTTATGGGCAAAGGCGATGCAATGGGCAATCCCATGAATTAAACCAGCTTCCTCCTTAATTGTGCTGAAACATTTCGCGATGTCTTCATCACTTGTTACATCACATGGAAGCACCAATGATTGGGCATCCTCCAATGATTCAGCCAATTCGCGAACACTTTTCTCCAGTCTTTCTCCCGCATATGTAAAGATTAAACGGGCACCAGCATCATGAAGAGATTTGGCAATTCCCCATGCAATGCTTCTTTTATTAGCTACACCCATTACGACGAATGTTTTTCCATTTAAAGAAAGAGTCATTATAAAATCCTCCTGAGTTATTATTACATGTTATTAGTACCTAGTGCTAATTGTACATCAATTCTGCGCAAAAGAAAAGCCGAAAAAAATCCTATTGTTATTGAAGGATTTTTTCGGCCAGAAAGAAGTCAATCAGATTCTAACACCATTCACAAAATTCAAGTTCCCGTTTTAATTCATCAACATATTCCTTAGTTCCAGTAACAATCAAGCGGTCATTGACATGCAGTTCAGTATCTCCGTGCGGAACAATGGAATCCTTTCCTCTAAATATCCGGACAAATATTACATCCCCTGTAAACGGGAATCTCCGAAGCATCATGCCTTCAAACTGCTCATTCTTTAATCGGATTTCATATAAAGCCGTCTCCTGGTTCATTAATATGTTCACCACACTAGGTGACTCGATTAATGCACGAAGCAGCGCCTTAGAGGAAAGAATGGTTGAAAATAGTTCTATATCATGTTCCCGAAGCGTTTCTTCCATATCAGGGCTTTCCATCCTGCAAATGACCCGGTCCACTCCCTTATCTTTGAAAGCAATGGATAATGTAGCATTGGTTTCTTCATCCCCTGTGGAGATTACAACAATATCCGAATCAAAAGCCTCTGTGCCTTCGAAATTTTCAATATCAAACTCATCAACTTCAATGATATCAAATAAAGAGTCCGCTATCTGCTTTTCCGCCTTTTCCTGCTTCTTATGATATAAAGCCGGCTTGTAAAGAGATGATTTAAGCTCATTATAGATCGGCATAGTTATTTGGTTAGCACCAATAAAGGACACTTTAAGCTTCTTCTCTTCGGCAGCTTCCTGAGGAAATAGCTTTTTAAAAACAACAGGTGTGAATATACTTGTTATGACAGCAACTAAAATCAATGTGCCGCTCATTTCTGCGGTAATAACACCCATTCTTTCACCTATAGTTGCTGCAGCAATAACTAGGGAAAGAGTTGACGTTAACAAGAAACCTGAGGCGATAACCGTTTTGATGTCATACCATCTTTTTAAAATATAAATCGGGATAAGCTTTGACAGCAGCAGAGCAATCAGCAGCAATGGTATAAGCATAAGCATTTTGGGATCTCCAAATAAAGTCCATACGTCCAGCCCTACCCCAACCATTACAAAGAAAATCGGTATAAGGAACCCATATCCAAAAGAATCCAGCTTTTGGATCATTTCCTGATTTGGCGCCAGCAGGGATACAAGAACCCCGGCAAGGAATGCACCTAAAATATTCTCTGCCCCGACTGTTTCTGATAATGCCACAAGGAAAATAATTAGTGCAAATACTGCTCTTGTTCCAATCTGAACTGTCCCTGTCGACATCGCCTCAAGAAAATTAAGGTTTTTAAACCTTCTGCCCAGGAAATACAGCAGTACGCCTACAACAAATAAGATGAGAAGCAGCCATGTATTTCCTCCGCCTTTATCATTTAGAGAAACAAATACAGCCAGCAGAATCATTGTAGCCAAATCTGCTATAACTGCGATTAAAAGAATAATTTGGCCAATGCCTGTTTTCATTAAATGTGCTTCCTTGAGAGTCGGAACCACAACTCCTAGAGAGATGGTTGAAATAATTAAAGTCATTAAAAAGGCATTATCAATGAAACCTGCCCAGACAAATAAATAAGAAAGTCCTAATGAAACAAAAAATATCCCTATAAAAACAATTGAAGACACTGCAAATGAATTTGGCTCAATTTTTCCGCTGGGCAGCTTTTCTCTCTTCTTTGCCGAAGAAAAAGCTGTAAAGTCAATCTCCAGTCCGCTCAGGAACATTAGAAATATAAATCCAAGTGTCGAAAGAGTTTCCAGCCACATATCCTCATGGACAATATCAAAGCCGCTTTTACCGATAATTAAACCAATAAGAATCTCAGCCACCACTACCGGAATAAAATTAACCTTCAGCCGGTGCAGTATAATCGGCGTAATAAAAGCGGCTAGAATAACAATGACAAGCGATGCAACCGATGCCCCATGTTCCATAATATAACCCCCTTAACCTGTTAAATAACTCATAAATAATGTCGCCATTCCAAAATAAATTAAAATACTGATCAGATCATTGATGGTTGTAATAAATGGACCTGACGCTACAGCCGGGTCAATTTTCATTCTGTGCATTAGTAAAGGGATAAGCGCACCGGCAAGGGTAGCTACAATTAATGTAAACAAAATTGAAACGCCAACTAACACGCCCAGGAAGAAATTTCCTTTCCAGAAGTAAACAATGAAAGTAACAAGGATACCGCAAATGCTTCCATTAATTAATCCAGTACCGGCTTCCCTTATTACCAGTTTCCATTTATTTTCTTTTTCCAGGTCGCCTGTTGCAATCCCCCGTACAGCAACGGCCAATGCCTGAGTCCCGGTATTTCCAGCCATCCCTGCAATAAGCGGAATGAAAACAGCCAAAATGGCCACTTTATCCAATGTGTCCTCAAACCTGCCTATAAGGCTTGCAGTTAACATACCCAAAAACAGCAGGATGATAAGCCAGGGAAGCCGTTTACGCGCAGCAGAAACTGGATTCCGGTCAATATGATCCATATCGGATACAGCAGCTAATTTGGAGTAATCATCAGATGCTTCTTCTTCCATGACGTCCATGACATCATCAACTGTGATAATGCCCAGCAAATGGTTTTGAAAATCCACAACCGGAACAGCCAGGAAGTTATAGTCCTTAATTTTTCTTGCAACTTCTTCCTGATCCTCACCCACCGATACCGAAACTACTCTGTCATTGGTTATTTCCGAAATCATCGTATCATCGTCACTTACTATTAAATCCCTTAATGAAATGACGCCCATAAGCTTTTTTTCGTCATTAACAACGTACACATAATAAATAGTTTCAGCCCTTGGCGCTTCATTCTTTAAAATATACATAGCAGAACGAACAGTCTGATTGGCTGACAGAGAGACAAATTCGGTTGTCATAATACTTCCTGCTGTATATTCTTCGTAATGAAGCAAATCCTTAATTTCTTTTGCCGACTCATCATCCATAATGGTTAAATAGCTGACAACCTGGTCTTTATCAAGTTCATTTAAAACATCAACCGCATCATCGGCATACATTTCTGAAAGCATATCTGCTGCATAATGGGGATTCATTTCTGCAAGAACGTCTTTATAATCTTCTTCCTCAATCTCCAGATTTTCAAAAAGAGCTGCCATTTCTTCAGGAGATAGATAAAGATAAATTTTTGCACGGATGTCCTCATCCAGATCTTTAAAAAATGAAGCCTGATCATATGGATGCATATCAAGAAATTCATTCCTGAAGGTATCAATTTCTTCATTTTGTAAAGATTGGATTAAAAGACTGGCATTGATGTGGGAACCTGATTTTTCCTCTGCACGATCTTCCATACAAAATTAACCTCCTCTCATGCCATAAAGCATCCATACTCTGTTGAATAACAGGAAAATGTACTTCACTATACTAGCAAATCTTTGTTTTTTTGTCGTCTCTGAGCAATCCACAAATATAATTTTCCCATTCTTTGAACATAAAACCGTTCAAGCTTTTTCTGCTGCTTGAAAAATAAAGTGTCATGATAAAGATTATGAAAATTGATATGATAACAGTAGAACTTTAAAGGAGCCTAAAAAATGAGACTTGATATTATTGGTGATATCCACGGCTGCTTTGCTGAATTTAAAGAGCTGACTTTAAAGCTGGACTATAGCTGGAAAAAGGGATTCCCTGTCCATCCAAGCGGCAGAAAACTGGCCTTTGTCGGAGACTTAACAGACAGAGGCCCAGAATCATTTGCAGTCATTGATGCAGTATATAACCTTGCAGCAAACAACATGGGATACTATGTCCCTGGCAACCATTGCAATAAACTCTACCGCTTCTTTTTAGGGAATAAAGTGCAAATTACACATGGACTTGAAACAACGGTCGCTGAATATGAGCAGATGGCCTCCCAAAAACAGCAGGAGGTCAGACAGAAATTTATGGAGTTATATGAAAACGCACCTCTATACCGGGTACTCGATAACAACAAACTGGTTATCGCTCATGCAGGAATTAAGGAAAGCTATATCGGCAAACATTCCTCAAAAGTAAAAACCTTTGTTTTGTATGGTGATATTACAGGAGAAAAAAATCCTGACGGCACACCTGTAAGGCGGGATTGGGCAAAAGAGTATGAGGGTGAGGCTTTAATTGTCTATGGCCATACTCCCTTAAAGGAAGTGAGGAGAATTAATAACACCTATAATATTGATACAGGCGCTGTTTTTGGCAATAAATTAACCGCGCTTAGATATCCGGAAATGCAATTACTATCTGTCCAGTCCCGCATGCCTTATGTTGAAGAGAAATTCAGGAAGATATAACTAAAAAGGCCGGCAAAGGCCGGCTTTTAAAGAAGACAATTCATATCTTCAGGAAGCTTTTGTTCAAATTCAAGGGTTTTGTCCAGGAAGGGATGTTCGAAGGAAAGACTGCAGCAGTGCAGCGCCTGCCGCCTGATGAACCGCCTTGAGCCCCCGTATAATTCGTCACCTGCAAGAGGAAAACCAAACCATGCCAAATGAACTCTGATTTGATGAGTTCTGCCAGTTTCAAGTTTCAGTTTTACATGCGTAAATTCTTTATGCCGGCTGATGACCTGATAATGTGTACATGCGTACTGGCCTTCCTCACTGACCTCCCGCTCAATTATACTGTCTTTCTTACGCGCAATCGGCTGTTCTATTGTTCCTGCATCCGGGCAGATTGAGCCTTCCGCAAAGGCTTCATACATGCGATGGATTTTCCGTGAGCGCTGCTGTTCGCTAAACAAATGATGTACATGCCTGTGTTTAGCAATCAGAACCAGGCCAGATGTATCTCTATCCAATCGTGTCACAATATGGGCAGCAGACTTTAAGCCAATTCGCTGATAATATCCAATCAGCCGATTAGCCAGACTTCCAGAGGGATGTTCTCTGGAAGGAATGGAACTCACACCTGCCGGTTTATTTACTACAAGAAGATAATCATCTTCATAAAGAATATCCAGGGGCAAGTCTTCCCCCTTCATGCCTTCACTCGGAACTTCTTCAGGGAAACCAACCTGAAGGACATCACCTTCCTTTAACACATAGCGGACATTGACTTCCTGACTATTCACTTGAATGAAGCCGCCTGCAAATTTTATATCTGTCAATGCAGTTTTGGAAATATGATTGTCTTTTAAAAATTCCCTGATTAACAAGCCCGCCTGCCGGGCTGTAATTTTCCATTGTAATTCAAAACGCGCCATGAGCTGTAGGCTCCTGTTCTGTCAGATGGTGACCTTTCTTCAATCAGCAACAAAAGAATCGTGGACCCTTTTCCAGAATGGAAATGGCCTGAACCTGGCAAAACGGATCTTCTCATCTGCCACTCTGAATTGAATTGATTTTACATCTTTATGAAGAAGTGTCAGATGATCAATAGTAATTTGAAAATCCGGTTCATTCACAGGCTTCAGCATGCATGTATGGTGGGCCGGCAGTACGAGGGGCGAGCCCACTGTACGGAATACCTTATTATTAATGGAAGCCATTTCAGCAAGCTGGATGGCAGGCAAAGAAGGATGCAGAATAGCCCCTCCCAGCGCCTTATTATAAGCTGTACTTCCTGATGGTGTAGAAACACACAGGCCATCTCCGCGGAACCGTTCAAAATGCTGGCCTCGTATTTCCACATCCATAACTAAGGTACCTTCTACAGCCTTGACCGTAGATTCATTTAATGCAAGATAACGGGTTTCTTTCCCGCCATGCTGGTAGCGGATAATCACTTCAAGGAGCGGATATTCAATTACCTGATACGGGGTTTTGGCAATTGCAATGACAAGCTTTTCTATTTCCTCCGGAACCCAGTCTGCATAAAACCCAAGATGGCCTGTGTGTATACCAACAAAGGCGGTCTTGTCCAGGCGGCTGCTGTATCGGTGAAAGGCATAGAGTAAAGTGCCATCCCCGCCTACCGATATGACTATATCAGGCTCTTCTTCATCATATGTAAGCTCGAAGTCCAATAAATAGGTTCTCATTTTGTGCATGAGTGTATTCGATTTTGAATCTCCTTTTGAGGTAATGGCAAATTTCATCTTATCCAAGCTCCTCTTTTATACTGTTAGTTTTCTCCCTTTTGCTGTTTTTCTTTTTTTCTTGTAAAGAATGCCTGGGCATCCTGGATTTCACCGCGAATGAGTGACATTTCTTCATCAAGCCTGAAAGCAGCCTCTGCCGCCCGCTGAAGCCTCATCTGAATATCCTCAGGAAATTGGCCCTTATATTTGTAGTTGAGGGAATGTTCAACCGTGGCCCAGAAATTCATGGCAAGAGTTCTGATCTGAATCTCCGCAAGTATTTTCTTTTCTCCCTTGATCGTCTGAACTGGATAACGGATCACGACGTGGTAAGAACGGTAACCGCTGGCTTTTTTATGAGATATATAATCTCTTTCTTCAACAATTTCAAAGTCATTTCTTTGTCTTAATAGTTCAACCACTCTCTTAATATCATCAACAAATTGGCACATCATTCTTACACCGGCAATATCCTGCATTTCTGATTCCAATCTGTCGAGTGGAATGCCTTTTTGATTTGCCTTATCTAAAATGCTGGCAATTGGCTTTACCCTTCCGGTAACAAATTCAATCGGAGAATGGGAAGAATCCATTTCAAATTGGCTTCTCATGCCCTTTAGCTTTATTTTCAACTCTTCAACCGCCTGCTTATATGGCGCCAAAAATAAGTCCCAATGCTTCACCTGCAACACCACCAAATATCCGAAATAAAAAAGATGGCAACCGTACTGCACCTGCTGGCAGGTGCTTACATGCTCCTGTAAATCAGCAAAATAGATATCTGTTCAAATACATAGCCTATTTCTATATCCAAGTATTAAGCCGCTTAAACATTCAGCTGGAATAAATTCTCTACTTTTTCTACCATTTCATTTCCGTAATTGCTGTTCCCTCGGATATTTTCTATTAAGTCTCCTAATTCCTCATGAAATCCTGCAAGCTCAAGGCGAACTTGATTAATGTCAGAAGCATAAACCCTCATGTGGCCATCAAGTGCCTTTTTTAATTCCGGCCAGACTGTTTCCGGAAGGGAAATATATGTATAGTCATCGTTTTTCTCTGCTATATAAATAAATGAAAGATTGTCGGAATCAGCTAATATTTGCTGCATAGCGGTTAAACCTGAAACGGTCCCAGACTCTATTCCCAAGATTAATTCTTTTCCTATCCATTCTGCATTTACAATTGTAAGTTTCTGTTTCATTTTTCTACCTCCATTGTCATTACTATTCTATCGCAGATTTTATGGACAGTAAAACCCCTGCTGCAATTTTTACAGCAGCAGGAAGCAAACTCCCCTGAATGAATTTATCACAAGCCTAAAAAGATCTTCAAAGGATTGAAGTCCATGCTTAATAAGGAGATAATACAGATAATTACTTATAGCTGAGGTGTACAGGCTTGTCTAATAAAAATATTGAAATCGAATTTAAAAACATGATCACCACAGATGAATTTACCGCTTTAATGAATTTTTTGAATTTAAGAAGTGAAGATTTTTCTGAACAGGAGAATCATTATTTCGATACACCTGATTTTTTATTGAAGGAAAAAGGAAGTGCCTTAAGGATCAGGCAGAAGTACGGCTCGTTTGAATTGACTCTTAAACAGCCCCACCCTGAAGGGCTGCTGGAGACGAATGAGGATCTTTCTGAGTCTGAAGCAGCAGAAATGATTCAGACCGGGAATATCCCAAGGGAACAGATAAAAAAGTCCTTAGAAGAGCTTGGCATAAAGACAGATAACCTTCGATACTTTGGCACTCTCACAACAAAACGTGCAGAAAAGGAATACAATAAAGGGTTGGCTGTTCTTGATCACAGCCGCTATTTAAACAAGGAAGATTTTGAGATAGAATTTGAAGTAGATGATCGGAAGGAAGGCCAAATGGTTTTTCTTAATTTACTTCAGCAGCTTAACATTCCTGTCAGGAAGACCGAAAATAAAATTAAGAGGTTTTATAACGAAAAATACAGACAGCAAAAGGCCTAATAGAAACTGGCCTTTTGCCAAGGAGCAATACAATGAACATAGATCAGCTAAAACTATTGATGGAGCTGCAGGCACTGCAAGGCTTCAATAACTCTAAACAAACAAATGCTTCTAACCCTCTGTTTCAAGAGCTGCTGGCAGGGCTGGTTTCGGAAAACAATGGTTCATCACATCAAACCACTGGCGGACTTGGAGCAGTTGTGTCTTTAAAGCCTTATATTAGCGCTTTACAAACCGATTCTCCTGCAGCTGCTGCTCTACCGCCTGTTAAGCTAACCAAGTTAGCCGAATCTTCAAAAAGTGATTTTGATGATCTGATTCAAAAAGCATCAGATATGTTTAATGTACCTGTAAATCTGATTAAGTCAGTCATTAAGCAGGAGTCAAACTTTAATCCGAATGCCGTCAGTCATGCAGGTGCTTCCGGCTTGATGCAGCTAATGCCGGAAACAGCCAGGGGGCTTGGTGTTAGAAATATCTTCGACCCTGCAGAGAATATTTTTGCAGGAGTCAAATATTTACGGCAAATGATGGACAGATATGGGGATAATGTTGAACTGGCACTGGCAGCCTATAATGCCGGACCTGGAAATGTAGATAAATACGGGGGTATACCGCCTTTTAGAGAAACCCTAAATTACATAAAGAAAGTTACCACTTCGTTTATGGCTTAAGCTTCCTGACTGCCGCCCGATTTACCGGGCGGCTTTTTCATGTGCTTTTTTAGAAAATGTTCCGGATTGACAGAAAGGGCTTAACCCATACTAAAAAATAAGCTGGCCAAGGAGACGTTAATAGGGTACAGTAAGCTATTTGTTTGAGATATAAATCCCTCATTGTTAAAATATAAAGAGATCACAGCAATTGATATTAAATAAGAAGTTTTTTCAAATGATTAACTCATAAAAGGAGTTTTAAATATGGCCGAGAAAATGCACACTCCCTTCGACGCTATTGGTGAGGAAAAGCTTCACCAGCTGATTGACGCTTTTTACCTGCGCGTAGGACAACATCCTGATCTCGTTCCTATTTTTCCAGATGACCTGACAGAGACAGCCAGAAAACAAAAACAATTTATGACTCAGTATTTAGGGGGGCCTCCTTTATATACTTCAGAACATGGACATCCGATGCTCCGCGCGCGGCACATGCCTTTTCCTATAACAGAAACCCGGGCTAGGGCCTGGCTTTCATGCATGAATGAAGCGATGGACGAAATCGGGCTGGATGGACATTTGAGGGAAGACTTTTTTTCCAGACTTGTGCTCACTGCTCAGCATATGATCAATACACCTGATGCCGGCGTGAAAGGTGATAGCCCGTGAATATGCCAGAATCCAATGAAATCAAGTTTACATCACCACATTGCTACGGCAGTGAAAAAAAACCCATAGAAGTCTATATGTTTGTTGACCCCCTTTGCCCTGAATGCTGGGCTCTGGAGCCAACCTTAAAAAAGTTACTGATTGAATACGGCCGCTATTTTTCCATAAAGCATGTATTAAGCGGCAGGCTGGCAACTTTAAATATGGGGAAAAGACAAAACTATGAAAACATTGCTGATTTGTGGGAAAAGACAGCAAGCCGCTCTGGAATGTCATGTGATGGAAACCTCTGGTTCGAGAATCCAATTTCTTCACCACATCTGGCTTCAGTTGCAATTAAAGCGGCTGAATTACAAGGGAGAAAAGCTGGCATCAGATTTTTACGCAAGCTTCAGGAGGTTTTATTTCTTGAAAAGCAGAATGTGTCAAATTTTGAAGTTTTAAAGGATTGTGCTAAGGAAGTCGGTCTTGATGTAGTAGAATTTGTTTCTGATATTCATTCAGATAGTGCAGCCAAAGCTTTTCAATGCGATTTAAAAATAACATCTGAAATGGATGTTCAAGAAATACCCACTCTTGTCTTTTTCAATGAAAACATAGAAGATGAAGGCATCAAAGTAACCGGATATTATCCTTATGAAATTTATGAACAGATTTTGGAAGAAATGCTGCCTGCTAAACCTGAGCGTGCTCCTCTGCCGCCCCTGGAATATTTCTTGAAATATTTTAAGCTGGTGGCCAGTAAGGAGATCTCCGTAGTATACGATATGACAGACAGCGAAGTGAACAAGGAAATGAAAAAGCTTCAGCTAAAGCAAATCGCTGAATATGTACCTGCAAAATACGGTAATTTCTGGAGATATTCCGGGTAATCTCAAAGCTGTGCAAACTGCACAGCTTTATTTTTTCATGAAAAAACCATGCAGTCTAATGCACGGCTCTTTCACAATTTATTTTTTTACGAACAAAGGGGATGGGAGAAATTTTTCACGTCCAAACAAAAGGGGTAAATGCTTGCATGTGATCAACTTCACATCTGTACTATATCATGACCAAAATGAACAAGGCAATTAGTTTGTGCCCCTTTTCACAATATTGTCAAAATCAAGTCATGACACTCTGGACAACCGCATAAAATAATTGTAAATATGTACAAGGAGGAGACTGCAATATGAAAAAGCTGCCTGTATTTCTGATGCTGATGCTCATTTTAGTCTCCTTTATTTTGAATATTTTTGGCCTCATGAAACTTATACCCATCTTCATTACGTCACCTATTCTATTTATTTCACTCCTGATCTTATGTTTATATTTGAATGACCGAAGGAGATTTAAGGGGTTTTGAACATCACAAAAGGTGCCGGGCAATTTAGCCTGGCACCTTTACTATTAAGAAAGCAAGCTTTCCATTTCATTAAGCTTTTCTTCAAATACTTTGCAGGCATCTTCAATCGGCTTGCTGCTCGTCATATCAACTCCGGCTTTCTTTAGCACTTCAATTGGGTAATCCGAGCTGCCGGACTTCAGGAATTCAATATATCTGTCAACTGCAGGCTGACCTTCCTGAAGAATCTGCTTGCTTAATGCCGTAGCCGCACTAAAGCCTGTTGCATATTGATAAACATAATAATTATAGTAGAAATGCGGAATTCTGGACCATTCCAGGCCGATTTCCTCATCAATTACGATATCTTCATCCCCAAAATACTTCTTATTAAGTTCATAATATTCTTTAGTCAATGAATCTGCAGTCAAGGCTTCATTGTTTTGCGCCTTTTGATGAATAAGATGTTCAAATTCTGCAAACATGGTCTGGCGGAAAACAGTGCCTCTAAAGCCTTCAAGATAGTGATTCAGCAGATACAGCCGCTTCTTATCATCATCAATTGTTTTTAGCAGATAATCGTTTAAGAGGGCTTCATTACAAGTAGAGGCAACCTCTGCAACAAAAATTGAATAGTTTCCATAAGGGTATGGCTGATATTTTCTTGTATAGTAGCTGTGAACCGAATGGCCAAATTCATGAGCCAGAGTAAATAAGTTGTTCACATTGTCCTGCCAGTTCATTAGTATATAAGGGTTGGTGCCATAGGTTCCCGAAGAATAAGCCCCGCTCCTTTTGCCTTTATTCTCATGAACATCAACCCACCTATTTTCAAAACCCTCTTTTAAAATATTTAAATAGTCTTCACCAAGTGGCTTTAATCCATTTAAAATCAGATCTTTCGCCTCATTATAAGGAATCTCCATTTTTACTTCCTTCACTAAAGGAGTGTAGAGATCGTACATATGAAGCTCCTTAACCCCAAGAACCTTCTTGCGGAGTTTGACATAGCGATGCAGCAAATGCAGGTTATCGTTAATGGTATTGACCAGATTTTCGTAAACACTTTCAGGAATATTGTTCGCAGAAAGGGCAGCTTGGCGCGCGGAGTCATAATTTCGGATCTTTGCGTTGAAATTATCTTTTTTTACGTTTCCGCTTAGAGTGCTTGCAAATGTATTGCGAAACTTCCCATAAGTCTCATATACAGCTTTGAAAGCATCATGCCGGACACGCTGCTCATCACTTTCAAGAAAACGGCTGAATCGTCCATGAGTAATTTCGACTTCTTCCCCATTCTCATCTTTAATGGACGGAAACTCCAAATCAGCATTATTCAGCATGCCAAATGTATTACTGGAAGCCCCAAGCACCTCGGAAGCCTGAGCAAGAAGGGATTCCTGCTCAGCAGATAATACATGAGGTCTTTGTAGGTTAATTTCCTCCAGGGAATGTTTATATAATTGCAGCTCGGTTTTTTCCTTTAAATAGCCGGCAATCTTCTCTTCATCTTCAGCAAGCAGTTCAGGAACAATATAGGCAAGTGCACTAGCAGCTTCAGAATACAAATTTTTAATTTTGTCATCCAATCCCTGATAAAATGAATTTGTTGTATCCTGGTCATAACGCATATGGGCATATGTATAAAGCTTCCCAAGGCGCGAAAGTAAATGATCCTGGAATTGAAGCGCTGCATATAATGTTTCAGCACTTTCCCCGAGCCTGCCCTGATACTTTCCTGCATCCGGAATCAGCTTCTGTACTTCATTGTATTCTTTGTTCCACTCGTCATCAGAACGGAAAATATCCTCCAAACGCCAGGTATCTTCAGGTGAAATCTCATTCCTTGCCGGCAGTTTCTTTACAGTTGTTTCATTATTCATAAATTCATCCTCCATTCAAAAGTCCCATTACACTATCTTCTCTTTGAAGAAAAAAGTTCCTGCTTTTTAAAGAGCAAAAGTGGAAGTCTTTGATTATTTTATGTTAAATAAGTCTTTTTCATTTATTTGCCCTGCAAAATCCTTTGAGTGATGCCTCTATAAAAATCGTCCTCTATTTGGATTATACCGGAGTAATAACCAGGCTCACCGCTTAATGCAGCTTTTTTGTATAAACCTTTTTCTGCATGTTTAACAATGTTTAAGTTAATAAGGACATCAAGATATTCTTTAATTGCATGGATTTCGGACCCGGTTTGCACAAGTGGGATTGACCTGATTTTTATATCATTATTCTTTACCCTGTTGCAAAAGGCTGCAATCATCTGCGGAAGTGAGAAGGGCCTCTCTTTGCCGATTATATCCATAAACAAATAACTCTGCCACTGTATAGGTGAGGTTTCTATAAATGGAGAATGACGGACAGGAAGGCCAATTTCAGGCGGAAGGAACGCAGGAGCAATTGAGCGGGAGTATAAATACTGAAGAAAGTTATTTTTAATAGCACCGCTATTTTGTGAAAGGGAATTCTTTATTTTCCGAACCTCTTTCTTCCATTCATCTATATTTATATCATTTTTAAAATATGGATCAAATAATATATCTGCTTCTGCATGGAAAATAGGTTTTACATCATAATGCGCGCAGGCATTTCTGACGGTGAGGGGCTGGATATTGTGAATATTGATAAACGATTTTGTGGTGGGGCAAAAAGAAGGGATTACCCAATGGCCTGAAGGTGTTTGCCGAAGGAATAGGTACTGGAAACCAGATAAAGAAATTTTTGATTTTCCAATACGCTTAATACTTTTCCCAGCCAGTATCCAAATTGGAACGATGCCTGCCTGAAAGTATGCTTCTGTCCGCTTTATAAATAACTCCTCCGAAATGCTTGAACATTGATATTCCAGAGCATAATGTACACCTTCATAATGGACACTGATATCCGGCCGCTGTGATATTTCCGGATAATATGGCTCCAGAGTTGGATTTAAACCTTTTTTCTTTAGCCATTTAAACAATAGCACCTTTCCGGAAATATGGTATTCTGATTCCCTTTCATACCTTTCCGGACATTCAGAACCCTTACTGTGGCTGAAGTGCGGGATTCTCTTTTTTCCGATTTTCATTATTACTTTCTCTTTGCATTCCGGGCAGAAAAAGTTGTGTTTTTCCCTGTATTGCTGTAAAGAAGGGATACTGTGTGAACCTATAAGGTTTATTCGCACCCCATTCTCTGTTGAGGCAACTAACAAATGATCATCTCCTTTCTTCCTTATGGTTCTATTTTTAATGGCTAAATTCCTTTTTATCCGACATATTCTCTTAAAGTTCTTTCTTATGCTCATTAATTGCTGCAATGAAAAAGTTCGCATACAAAAAAAGCCGATTTCAAATATGAAATCTACTTTCATTTACTATTTAAAATGTTTTCTCAAATTTTCAAAAACATCACTTTCAATAATCAATTTACCATATTCCATTACACGGTGAATAGTTTTACTTGTTTCGTGCCCGAATTCAAGAAGAATACTCAGCATGTTATCTATGTCATCCTCTTCAAAAAGCTCTTCAGGGAACTCTGCGAATAAATAATACTTCCCCTCAAAGGAATATAGCTTTGTGGTAATGGAATCAAGAATTGACCGCTTTGATAATGAAATAATGTCTTCAAAATCTTTAAATGATAATAGGAACTCAAGATCTCCCACATATTCGTTATCATTATCATCGGATTTACGGAAATGATGATCAAGCATTTCCTCTATATGTTCAACCACAGGCAAATCTTTCACTTTTTCATCCGGGACAGGAAGTTCAAACTTTTGACCATCCTTTGATAGCTGAGCTTTTGTTACAAGAACCTCCAAACCCTTATCTAGTGCTTGAACCTGGATCCATAAAGGGCCTTCAACAAGAAATTCTTCCTCCTGATGGACTTCATCCATCATTTCCCAAAAGAGTTCCTCACTCCGCTCACGATTGTACCAAATCTCTTCACGGTCAAAGCCTCTTTCTTCTATATCAAGATAAGAAATATAAAATTTAACGGTATGATCATTAATACGTTCGATTTCCATGCAGCAACTCTCCCTTCTGGCTATGATTGAAGGGACTAAATACCCCCAGCAGTCATGTGTTATCCATTTACCCGTAAATCAATTGGTTAATCCCCGATTAAATTGAAGGTAAAATGTATTTTGTACCTTGTACTTTTATTTTATGACAAATTGATCATAAAGGGAATTAAAAAGTCATATGTTTAAAAAAACCGTTAAATGCCTATATTGTCCCAGGTGGTACACCTTATCTCATTTGGCTTAATTAAATATTCTCTTATTATATCCATTTTCCTTTTTCTTTTTTCACATAATAGACAAAAAGACCTTCTTCTGTTAACAGAAAGAAGGCCTCTCAATTTTAAGCATTATAAAATGCATTTTGTTAATTAACCATACGCTGTGCTTCACGCAACTGGTAAGTACGGACTTTTCTTGGAAGGAAACGTCTTATTTCATCCTCATTATATCCAACCTGCAAACGTTTTTCATCAAGAATGATTGGACGGCGAAGCAGCCCCGGGTTTTCCTTAATTAGCTCAAATAAATCTTGGAGAGGCATTGATTCAAGGTTTACATCAAGCTTTTGAAATGTCTTTGAGCGAGTTGAAATAATTTCATCTGTTCCATCTTCAGTCATTCGAAGAATTTCTTTAATTTCATCAATCGATAGCGGTTCTGAAAAAATATTTCGTTCTTTATAGGCAATTTCATGCTCTTCCAACCATGATTTAGCTTTCCTGCAGGATGTACAACTTGGTGAAGTGTATAATGTGACCATTTTACAAATTCACACTCCTTAAATTTAGACATATATGAAACTATCAGAGATTATATTTGTTTAATCAAATATTTCTAGAGTCTTCTAGATTAAAATAACTTTAATCAAGGAATTTATATTATTAATTATACACTAAACAATATTTATTTGGTATAACTTTTTATAAATATGATAAAAGTATTAAACATTCATTAAACAAATGGATTAAGAATTAGAATCTACTTAATAAGACGAATGAACAAGCAAAAAGTTTCATTTTTTTAAATGTTTTTTGTTATAATTGCTTCCATAAAGTTACTTAAGCCTGAGCCTAAGGGGAATTTTATGTATGAAGTTTTTTTGTTTATACTAAATTATTCTATATATACCCTTGTTAATTTTAAATAAACCAAAGTGCTTATTAATATTTTCTCAATTAATGAATGAAAATGAAAACACAGCCATTTACAAAAATGACTGTGTTTTTCCAAATACTTATAAATCCTCTAAAACATCCGTTCCATTTTTATTTTCTTCATAAGTCAAAACCTCATCTACAGGCTGATATGACTTTCCATAAAAATGCGAATCCTTATAAGTATGAATCATTTCATAGGTTTTCTTCATGGCTTCATAAATCATTTCTTCACTTTCGTTTTCAGGGGACCAATATAGAATTTCCATTGTATTGATTTCATTGGTCGCAAGAGACCGCCGGCTGTACCCAATTGATTGTGCGTGCTCAAATCCTTCTCTTTTATAGAACTTGAGCCGCTTTTCAGTATCCGTGTCTTCATAATCAACCGGCTCAACTTCCAATATGATCGGTTTGCCTTTGGCTTTAAGTGTTTGAAGTAACTTATGGCCAAGTCCCTGTCCTCTGGATTCCTTCGAAACAAACAGATAATCAATAAACACAAAGTTATCCAGTTCAACATACATAAGTACATGGTGTGGACCTTCATCTTTATGATAGATGTCTGACCGTTCCTTTAATAAGGTTTCCATATGTTCTCTTGATTTCATTTCTTCAATTGGGAAATATTGATTCAGTTTTTCATACCAATGCATGGATCTTCTCCTTTTATGCCCGTCAAACAACGTATTATTTAAAGAGCATGAATATTTATTCCAGCATGATAAGCTCCCAGCTTTCCTTTCCACTTTCTTTTATACTTAGACTTGTATTATTTCCAATCAGATTAAGTATTTGTGGAATTTCCCCTTTTAATACTGGAAAATTTCGAATAAAATAAGATTAGGGATGTTTATACACTAACTAATCACAGGAGACTGTGAAAAGAAAGATGGAGGTTTATCATGGTTGGTTACATAACTGATTTAACAATTGTTGCACTGCTCATAATTGGATTTACTGCCTTGTTAGGTGTACTAACTAATGGTATTGGAGAAAAGTTTTTTGGCGGTAAAAATAAATCCGAATTCGTGGATCAATCCGCAAGGGTGCAGACTGGATGGAAAAGCGTAGGCGGACAAAAAAAGCAGTAGCCCATGCCTCTATACTATGATACCGTATACAAAATTCGTGTCAAATAATATGTAACTTAATTAATTGATAAACAAAGCAAGAAAGAGACCGAAATAATCGGCCTCTTTCTTGCTTTTATGGTGTATAATCCACGTTTTGTGTATACGAATTACCTGCATTCCATAAAAGGAATTCATTAATCCCCTGTTCGTTCAGTGCCTTTATTTGCGCTTCAACTTCCGTTCTTCCATACTTCTTATAATTTCCGGCTCCTAAATAAGAAGCTGTAAAGTCCTGAAGCCATGGTCTGGAAACAGGCGGACTATCCAACTCTCCCAACTTTTTATTCTCAAGTTTAGCATATTCAGAAACAAGCTTATAAGGTTCCAGGTCCGGTTTGGCTATGCTAAAATAAGATGTCCAGTGGCTTGGATAAATCATAGAAGAAATTACATCCACATGTTCTGAGATCTTAGAAAAATTTTGGCCTATTCCCGGTGCTTCAGGAAGGGTCGCCGTGTAGCCAAAGATATCAACCGAGACCTTTACTCCATATGGCTCAAGCTGCTTCCTGGCATACTCGACAAAGTCAGTAACCGCACTTACACGCTTTTTTACATTTTCAATTTTAAGATCTTCGTAGTCACCCATACTGTATTTCAAGGAGCTATCGCGGTGTTCAAAACCTTCAGGAAATCGGACATAATCAAATTGAATTTCCTGAAATCCCATTTTTGCAGCTTCGATTGCAATTCCAATATTGTAATCCCAAACTTCTTTTAAAAATGGATTTACAAAGGATTCACCTCTGCCATTCTTCCATACTGTATTTCCCTCTTTATACGACCATTCAGGCTTTTTATTCGCCAGAACTGAATCCTTGAAAACGACTACCCTTGCAATCGGATAAATTTGCTTTTCTTCCATAGTTTTCAAGACGTTTTTTGGATCCTTTATGTAAGACTTGCCGATATCATTATATGGTGATTTGTCTTCTGGAATATACGTTAGGTTGCCCCAATCGTCCTTAATATCGATTACCATCGCATTCAAATCGGTATCATCCATCAATTTCACCAATTTATTAAACTTTTCACCCCCTGCTGAATGTCCGGTGACATATATGCCCCTTACAGCATCTGGATATTGAAAATGATAGCCGGAATCAAATTGAAAACGGCTTACTTTTTCCGGAAGGGTTTTCACCAGCGAAACATGTTCCCTTTGGGGGTTTTGTCCTGTTTCCTTATTTTCCTGTTCTTTTGCCTCACTTGGATCGGCTGATATGAATAAAGCTGATACTAACATTAAGGCTGCACCTAACTTTAATGTCTTGTTCACATGTTATGCCCCCTTTTCTTAGTATTCTGCTTGATACCTTCATTATAAAATTATCTCAAAGAATTAAGAACTATCTTTATACTAAATTATCTTTAAAAGTGTTCTTTAAACCAATTTTATTAAAAAAATATCAAAATCCTGTTTAAATAAACAAATTGATGGAAAAATATAAATAATTGAAAATTCTCATAGTAATATTCAGGAAAATGATGTATTATATAGAAAAGTACACATTAGCGATTAAAAGTGTTAAAGAGAATTTCCACTCTCTACACATTTGACTGGGTAATTTACATCTTGGTAATTCCTTTATAGCGAACATTTACTTTTCCAGGATGTAAAAAACGATCTCAGTCGAGATCGTTTTTTGTTATTTGGCATATTTAGCTTTTAATTCGTTATACTCTTTTTCAGAGCAATAAACAAAATGACCAGGTGTTATTTCGCGCATTTCCAGCTTTTCATTGTCAGCGTAATTGTGAACTGCTGGATCATAAGATTTTCTTCTGCGGGTACGTTCTGTTTCTGGATCTGGAAGCGGAATAGCTGACAGCAGTGATTGAGTATAAGGGTGCATAGGGTTATTATATAAATCTTCAGCTGGTGCAAGTTCAACCAGTTTACCGAAGTACATAACACCGATGCGGTCACTGATGTATTTAACCATAGATAAATCATGTGCGATAAACAGGTATGTCAATCCTTTTTCACGCTGCAGTTTTTTCATAAGGTTTACTACCTGAGCCTGAATGGAAACGTCCAATGCTGAAATTGGCTCATCGGCAATAATGAAATCAGGGTCAACCGCAAGCGCGCGGGCAATCCCGATACGCTGTCTCTGTCCGCCAGAGAATTCATGAGGGTAACGGTTAGCATGTTCTTTGTTCAGACCGACAGTGTCCAAAAGTTCGTAAACCCTCTCCATACGTTCCTTTTTGCTTTTTGCCAAGCCGTGAATATCGATTCCTTCAGCAATAATATCGGCAACCGTCATACGCGGGTTTAAGGAAGCATAAGGATCCTGGAAAATCATTTGCATTTTCCGGTTAAACTTTTTCAGTTCTTTTGCAGATTTTTTGCCGTGAACATCTTCACCTTCAAAAAGAACCTGCCCATCTGTTGCATCGTATAATCTGATAATAGTTCGTCCAGTAGTTGATTTACCGCAGCCAGACTCACCAACAAGTCCAAGGGTCTCTCCCTTATAAATATCAAAAGTAATCCCATCAACTGCTTTTACCATATTCGGACGGCCTACATTAAAATGCTGTTTTAAGTTTTTAATTTCGAGCAATTTTTCTGCCATTATTATTTTCCCTCCTTAACTACTACAGGCTTTTCAAAAGTGGAGGATAATTGGCGCATACGTTTTTTTACTGCTTCCGGCGGCTCAACCTTTGGAGCATCCGGGTGAAGAAGCCATGTTTTTGCAAAATGTGTTTCTGAGATTTGGAACATCGGCGGCTCTTCTTCAAAATCAATTGCAAGTGCATATTGATTTCTGGCTGCAAACGCGTCTCCTTTTGGAGGATCCGTCAGATCCGGAGGTGTCCCTGGAATAGCAGCTAATTCAGCTTTCTCATCATTCTCTAAGCTAGGCATGGATGCAAGCAATCCCCAAGTATAAGGATGACGCGGGTCATAGAATATTTCATCTACAGTACCCATTTCAACAATCTGGCCAGCATACATTACAGCTACCCGGTCCGCAACATTTGCCACTACACCGAGGTCATGTGTAATAAAGATAATGGATGTATCCATTTTATTTTGCAGATCTTTCATAAGTTCCAGAATTTGTGCCTGAATCGTAACGTCAAGTGCAGTTGTCGGCTCATCAGCGATAAGCAGCTTTGGATTAGCTGCAAGGGCAATCGCAATCATCGCACGCTGTCTCATACCGCCGGAGAATTCATGAGGATATTGATTTACCCTTTTCTCAGGCATCGGAATACCAACAAGTCTCAGCAATTCAATTGCTCTGTTTTTGGCATCAGTTTTAGACATATTCTGATGTTTAATCAGCACTTCCATTATCTGTGTTCCAACTCGCATCGTCGGATTTAATGATGTCATTGGGTCCTGGAAGATCATACTGATTTCTTTACCGCGGATCTTTTCCATTTGCTTTTCTGTTTTGGGTACGATGTCTTCACCGCTAAGCAGTATTTGCCCGCCTGAAATTCGGCCGGGCGGCATAGGTATTAACTTCATAATAGACTGGGAAGTAACACTTTTGCCTGACCCTGATTCACCAACAATCGCAAGCGTCTCTCCCTTATGAAGGTCAAAGCTGACTCCACGGACTGCTTTTACTGTACCTCCATATGTTTGGAATGAGACTTCTAAATTTTTTACTTCAAGTAATTTTTCCATGTTCTCACTCCTTATTTACGCATTCTTGGATCTAGAGCATCACGCAAGCCGTCGCCAACCACGTTAAATGCAAAGATCGTTAAGCAGATAAACACAGCAGGGAAGAATAAGCGCCATGGGTAGTAACGCATAGCCGCAAGTCCATCATTGGCCATTGTTCCCCAGCTCGCAATCGGCGGTGTTAATCCAAGACCAATAAAGTTTAAGAATGCTTCTGTAAAAATAGCAGAAGGGACAGTCAGCGTCATTGTGACTAGAATAGGCCCCATTGAATTTGGAATTAAGTGTTTGGCCATAATCCTGCTTGTATCCGCACCAAGCGTTTTGGCAGCCAGGACATATTCCTGATTTTTAAGAGATAACACCTGACCACGGACAATACGTGACATATTGATCCATCCAGTTATGGACATGGCTATAATCATAGTCGACAATCCCTGTCCAAGTACAACCATTAACAAGATTACTAATAATAGATAAGGTACACCATATAAAATATCGGCAAAGCGCATCATTCCTTCATCTGTGCGTCCGCCTTTATAACCGGCAATACCGCCCCAAAGCACACCAATAATCAAATCAATTACAGCTGCTGCAACTCCAATGAAGATGGAAATTCGCGCACCTTCCCAAGTACGGGCAAACATGTCACGGCCAAGATCATCCGTTCCGAACCAATGTTCAGAAGAAGGCGGCTGGTTTTTGTTGCTTAGATCATTTGATGCATAATCATATGGAGTCATATATGGTCCAAAGATTGCCATGAAGATCAGAAGTCCTAATAACACTAATCCAAACAGGGCAAGCTTGTTTTTTCGAAATCTAATAAATACATCCTTCCAGAAAGAAAGACTTGGTTTTGAAATTTTCTCAGCTTCACCAAGCTGTGTTCCGACTAACTTAAACTTATCTTTCGAAATCTGCATAATTACTCTCCTTTCTTCCCGCCTGCAAGTTTGATGCGTGGGTCGATGATTCCGTATGCAATGTCAACAAGGAGAATAGATACAAGCAACAGAATACTGTAGAAAACGGTTACACCCATTATGACCGTATAGTCACGGTTGTTGATACTAGTTACAAAGTGCGCACCAAGTCCAGGAATACCGAAGATTCTTTCAATAACGAAACTTCCTGTTAAAATCCCCGCTGTCAATGGCCCCATATAAGTTACTACTGGTAAAAGGGCATTACGAATTGTGTGTTTTACTGTAATTACTCCCCTGCTTAAACCTTTTGATTTAGCAGTTTTAATATAATCATTCGCCAGAACTTCAAGCATGCTCGAACGAGTCAGCCTCGCAATAAATGCCATTGGTGTTGAAGCCAATGCCACTGCTGGCAGGACGCTGTGCATAAAAGTTTCCCACCGTGCTACAGGAAAAATACCCATTTTTATTGCCAGGAAATATTGCAGGAATGATGCCATGATAAAGGAAGGTACTGAGATCCCTAATACAGCTACAATCATTGCTGTGTAATCCGGCCATCTATTGTGCTTTAATGCGGCAATAATTCCTAAAAGAACTCCGACTGCAACGGCGATAAAAATGGCTTCCATTCCAAGAAGAAATGAAACTGGGAAACCTTCATTAATCAAGTCGTTAACAGTTTGGCTTTTGTATTTAAATGACGGTCCGAAATCCCAATTCACGATACGAACAAGATACTCCCAATATTGTGCATACCAAGGCTTGTCCAGGCCAAAATGAGCATTCAGGTTAGCTTCAATTTCGGGAGGAAGTTTTTTCTCAGATGCAAAAGGGTTTCCGGGTGCAATGCGCATGAAGAAAAAAGTTGCCGTAACGATCATCCATAAGGACAGAAGCATGTACAGCAAGCGTTTTCCAATATATTTTGCCATTGTCAAACACCTCCAATTTATTACTATGCCTTAATCAGAAACGAAGGTATATGGGACAGTTAATCCCATATACCTTTCGTCTTAATCACTATTTTTTATTCAAAGTATGCCCACTTGTACTGAACATCACCAAGACCGGATACTGCAACATCTTTAAGGTTTTCAGCCTGTACCCAATTGTTAGTGTAGAAATAGATTGGAGCTACTGGCATATCTTCCATGAAGATTGCTTCAGCATCCTTCAACAATTGCTGGCGAGCTTCAGGGTCAGTTTCTGTTGCAGATTTAGCAAGCAGATCCTGGAACTCTTTGCTTTCCCATCCAGTATTGTTGTTACCGCCATCAGCGTCACGGTACATTTCTAAGAAGTTGATAGCATCGTTAAAGTCACCCAACCAGCCCATACGAGCTACCTGGTAATCCATTTGGTTTACTTTATCAAGGAATACATTCCATTCTGCGTTATCAAGTGTTACTTCTACGCCAAGGTTCTGTTTCCACATATCCTGGATTGCCTGTGCAATCTTTTGGTGCGCCTCAGAAGTATTGTATGAAAGAGTTACAGCTGGAAGTTCAGACGCATCTTTATATCCAAGCTCTTCAAGACCTTTTTGTAAATATTCTTTAGCCTTTTCTACATCATTATCAGGGAAATAACCCTTTTCGTTTTCTTCAAACATTGAAGGTGGAACAATTGCCATTGCAGGAAGCTGCTCACCCTGAAGGATGTTATCGATAAGCTCCTGACGGTTGATAGCATGTGCAAACGCCTTACGGATATTGACATTATTAAATGGTTCTACAGTTGTATTGAACTTGTAGTTGTAAATACCTGCAATCGGCTGAGTAACTAAGCGGCCTTCGTCTTTAAGTGCCTGCATAGCGTCAGTTGGAAGGGCACCTGTTGGAGCTCCAGCCCAATCTAGTTCACCGTTGTCAAACATAGATAATTCAGTATTAGGATCATTGATCATAATCATTTCAATGCTGTCAAGCTTAACTGTTTCAGCATCCCAGTATGTTTCGCTCTTCTCAAGAACGATCTTGTCACTGTGAGCCCATTCAACTAAATGGAAAGGACCGTTAGTAGTGAAATTCTCACCAGCGTCAGTTGCCCATTCTGGGTTAGCTTCAGCAATTTTGCTGTTAACTGGCAGATAAGTATAGAAAGCAGTCAATTCTTCAAAATATGGTGTTGGATTTACTAATTTAACTTCTAAAGTTTTATCATCGATAGCTTTAACACCAACAGCATCCTTTTCACCTTTGCCTGTGTTGAAAGCTTCAGCACCTTCAAGGTAGTATAGCTGGTATGCATAAGTTGAGTTGTTGGCAGGATCTAATGCCCATTTCCAAGCATATTCAAAGTCTTTAGCGATTACAGGATCGCCATTTGACCATTTTGCATCACGAATTGTGAATGTATAAGTTTTTCCGTCTTCAGAAACTTTGATGTCTTCTGCCATTGCTTTCTCAGGCTTACCATCTTGATTGATGCGAGTAAGACCTTCTAACACGTTACGAAGCACAGTTCCAGAAGTTGAATCTTCTGCAAGTCCTGGGTTTAATGATGGTGGTTCAGTGTTGATATTTACTCTTAATTCCTGCGGTACATCAGACTTTCCGCCGTCATCTCCGCCTTTTTCGCCGCCGTCAGCATTGTCTCCGCCGCCGCTGCATGCAGCAAGGAACATGCTTAGCACAAGCAGCATGCTAAAAAAGATCGATAATCTTTTGTTCACGGTATTAACCCCCTATTAATTTCCTCAAACAATCTCTTTACCATTTGCCTTTCATGAAAAACACAACTGTGCGCCCCAGATATATTACTTAAATAGTCTGTTAATTCAATTTAAAAAATTTGCAGACTATTTAGAAGGCAACAAAAAAAGCAAGTTTATATTCTCTTAAAGATAGATTATCCTTATATTCTGATAATTCAGATTAAAAGGTGTAATCTATAATATGTAAGCTATAAACTTACTAATATGCACCATATTCTCGCTATCTGGAGTGATATAGTTTTGTTTTAAATGTAACAAATTCGTAAAGATTATGTTTGTTACGTTTATTATAAATAGTTTAAAAACTTATTGCAAGTGGCTTTTTGTACATGCAATTCCGTGAAGTACGACATTTTTCGTCAAAAGGTCTTATAAATTAAGATTTTTGAGATAATAAAAAAATTTTTCTTTTTAGTTATTTTGCTATTTTTTACTAGGAATTTTCAGCCGCATATTGGTAAAACAAAGCCTTTAAGTGCAGGCTATGACTGCCCTCAAAATTCTTATTATGAGCTTGATTTTTGTATCGGTATAGTTTACCTTATAATATAATACAGTAAAATTAAATTATCTTGTCGGCAATGAAAAAAGAGTAGTACATTTACCCAGGGTTTAGCAGAGAGTCTGTGGAAGGTGGAAACAGGCAGCCCGGTAAATCGAATGGACTTTTGAGCCTCTGAATTTTTTAGGCGCTTCCCTGCGTTATCGGGGACCTATGCATTTTTCTGCATAGGGCAGAGTGACTCAGTATTTGAGTAATTAGGGTGGCAACGCGGACCATTCGTCCCTATTTAATAGGGATGAATGGTTCTTTTTTATGCCTTTTTTATGATTACAACAAAAATTTCTCTTCAACGCCTGACAATTCATGATCTTTTAAGCCGATTAAAGGAGGAAAAACATGAAAACTATATTTTCCGGCATCCAGCCCAGCGGCACAATTACCCTTGGCAATTACATTGGTGCCATGAAACAATTTGTTGAACTGCAGAATGACTACAACTGCTATTTTTGCATTGTTGATCAGCACGCCATAACTGTTCCCCAGGACAGACTGGAATTGAGGAAAAACATTCGAAGTCTTGCTGCACTATATTTGGCTGTTGGAATCAACCCTGAGAAATCCACACTGTTCATCCAATCGGAAGTTCCAGCCCATGCCCAGGCAGGCTGGATGATGCAGTGTGTTTCTTACATCGGTGAGCTCGAGCGCATGACTCAGTTCAAAGACAAATCAGAAGGTAAAGATGCCGTATCTGCAGGACTGCTGACCTACCCCCCTTTGATGGCTGCAGATATCCTTCTATACAATACAGACCTGGTTCCGGTTGGAGAGGATCAAAAACAGCACTTGGAATTAACCCGCGATCTTGCTGAGAGATTCAATAAGAAGTACAATGACATCTTCACTATTCCAGATGTCAGAATCGCCAAAGAAGGCGCAAGAGTAATGTCACTTCAGGATCCATTAAAGAAAATGAGCAAATCTGATCCAAATAAAAAATCATTTATTTCAATATTAGATGACCCACAACAAATTGAAAAGAAAATAAAAAGTGCCGTAACAGATTCTGAAGGCATTGTTAAGTATGATAAGGAAAACAAACCAGGAGTATCTAATCTCCTTTCCATTTACTCAATACTTTCAGGTAAAACCGTTGCGGAAATCGAAGGAGAATATGAAGGCAAAGGATACGGGGAATTTAAAGCCGGCCTTTCTGATATTGTTATTGGAACAATTAAACCTATTCAGGATAAATACTATGCATTAATGGAATCAGAAGAACTTGATCTTGTACTTGATCAAGGAGCAGAAAAAGCTAATAGAGTCGCATACAAAATGATTAAAAAAATGGAAAACGCCATGGGACTAGGCAGAAAGAGAAAATAAAAAAACAGCCTTGGGCTGTTTTTTTAATTTACTTTTGGACCATGCTCCATTTCCCACAACTTCTCAAAAAACGGCTGTCCTTTTATTAAGTTTTCACAAAACTTTTCATGTTTACTTGACCAGCCGTATTTACTTTCATCAAATAATTCATACCAGGCCTCTTCGAAATTCATTGATTGTATTTTCGTATAACGTTCAGGGCTCCACTCCGTATACCAATAACGGATTTCAGCATCATTTTTGGAGGAATGAAGCTGATCCAGCGCCATAAACAGAAGCTGTTTAAGCTGTCTTTCTTTTCTTGTCAGACCTGCCATCAAGTCCGGAGAAGGAGAAAGAATATGGAATTCCTTCAATGCTGTTTGATCATTAAAAGAGTAATTAGCCGTTTCCTGGTTTTCCAGCATTTCATATGCCAGCTGCTCCTGCCTTGGTATTAACCTGCTTTTTCTGATTGGAATATTGTAGCCGATTGTATCTACAGCCAATATGCCTGTCCCATCTGATACAACAAAGCAATACTCCAATTGGATTCGTTCATGATTTTTCCTTAAGTAAGCTTTTTGATAAATGTCATCAAGCAGTTGTTGTGGCAGCTCAGAAAGATCATTTTCAATATAATTAAAAAGGACCGGGTCAATCTTTAGCAGCGGAACCTGGTCAAGCAGTTCTACGCCATCATCTTTTCTCCATTCATGAAAATGGCATACATTGTATCCATTTTCTTCTCCTTCAAACCAATTCACCCAAACATCATGAAGATACAACATTTTTCAACCCCCACTTCAACAAACTATTTGTCACTCAGTATGGGCATCAGGCAGTAAAATTATTCCTATATTGCACTCGCAATCCATTTTTTGTAATTAACATTCCTTATATTTGATGAGACGACTTTTAATCATCCTCATTTGAATAGGGTAAATATATGCTCATTGTTATTATAAAGATTCCGATCGGAAGCAAATAGCATTCTGGACGATAGGTGATAAAATTCCAATATTCTTTGAAGGTATGTCCAGTTGTAAGCAAATTTAAATACCCTATAACACTGACTCCTCCCGAAACAGAAACTCCAAACCCCGTTAAAAGCCAAAATGCCCTAAAAAACATGTTCTTTACAATATTTGTGAGTCATAAAAGGTTTTATTGCTGCCATAAACTCACTCCCAGTCTTTTTTTACATGTATATGAAAAACTCAGTTCGGATATGTACAAGCTATTTGCCTGAAGACAGTAAAAAACGCCTGATTATAGGCGTTTTTTTGGCTATCTATTGGATTTAGGGTTGAACGCATCTTTTAAGCCTTCACCAATGAAGTTGATCGATAGAATGGTAAATGTTAAAACCGCAGCTGGCGGAATCCATATCCACCATTTACTGGTTAAAACATCAGGGCTCCTTGCTTCCTGAAGCATGTTCCCCCAGGTTGGAATGTTCATAGGTACACCGAATCCCAGAAAGCTTAGTGCTGTTTCTGCCACAATCATTGCCGCCAGGGTAATCGTCGCCTGGACGATAATGGTCGACATCACATTAGGCAACAAGTGCTTAAAGATCGTTTTTGGCGCTGAACAGCCGATTGAAACGGCACTCATAATATATTCATTTTCCTTTTCTGCCATAACCTTGCTTCTCACAAGACGGGCGGTACCGGTCCAACTTAAAACACTGATTACAAAAATCAAGGTACCAGTGCTTGATTCGATAAAAATAGATTTTAAAACGATTACAAAGAGCAAAAATGGAAAGTTCATCATAAAATCCGTAAATCTCATAAGAGCATTATCGACCCATCCGCCAAAATATCCTGCTGTGGCACCTACGAGTGTACCTAATGCTATTACAGCGCTTGTAATTGAAAACGCAAGCAGGAGTGAAGTTTTGCCGCCATGCAATGTACGGGCAAATACGTCTCTACCAGACTTATCCGTACCGAAATAATGCTCGGCAGATGGTTCTTTGCTCATTTGTGTTAAATTGATCTTAGCTGTCTCCTCAACCGGCATAGTCAGCGGCTCAGCCAATATGGACATTGCACAGACCAGCAGCAGGAAAACAAGACTGATCATTGCTGCTTTATTGCGCAAAAACTTGCGGCGGGCGAGAGCCCATGGTGATTGACTCTTCGGAGGTTTAACAGGCTCTGCTAAACCAGGCGAAGTTTGCTGTGAAATTGACGGTTCCATACTCTCACCTACCTAACTTAAACGAATACGCGGATCTACTAAACCATAAAGTAAATCTGCAACTAAATTTCCAATTAGTGTTAAAATGGTTAGCATCATGGTAATCGCCATCATAACAGAATAATCACGGGCATGAACTGATTCTACAAATAAATAACCGATTCCAGGGTATGTGAAAATGGTTTCTGTGATAATTGCCCCTCCAAATAGGTTGGCAATATCGAATCCAAGCAGAGTAACAATAGGTATGATTGAGTTTCTTAGAATGTGCTTATTATAAATCGCAGATTCCTTCGTACCTTTAGCTCTTGCTGTACGAA
Source organism: Cytobacillus firmus NBRC 15306 (assembly GCF_001591465.1). Taxonomy (GTDB): domain Bacteria; phylum Bacillota; class Bacilli; order Bacillales; family Cytobacillaceae; genus Cytobacillus; species Cytobacillus firmus. The sequence goes on along the minus strand of NZ_BCUY01000009.1, from coordinate 39,709 downwards.
CATAATCCTTGCGAGAGCTTTCGATCATATCATTTCTTAAGAACTGTGTATAAGCGGCTGTAGCCATGGCTCCCAGGACGATAGCCGGCAAAACTGTATGTTTTGCTTTACTTAAGTAATATTCCAGTGTCCCTGCTTCTACCCCGCTGCCGATACTTCCACTGGCCGGAACCCATCCAAGATTGATGGCAAAAACATAAATGGCAACCAAAGCTGCAACAAAGCTGGGAATTGCAAGTGCTAAATAGTTAAAGGCAGAAATTAGATAATCGCCAATGCTATAGGCAAATCGCCCAGAGTACCGGCCCATTAAAAAGGCTAATAAATAAGTGATTACAAGTGCTGATAATCCTAAAATTATTGTGTTCGGCAAACGGTCACCAATTAATTCCATAACCGGGCGTTTATGAATAAATGAATCTCCAAAATCTCCTTGGACCACTCCACTCATCCAGCGGACATACTGTACAGGTATAGGATCATTCAATCCCATCTTCTCACGCATTTCTTCAATATACTCCGGATCTGAGTTTAAAGGGTCAATTTTTCCAGATAGTGCATCTCCAGGCATAAGCTTAGCCAAAGTAAATACCACTACTGAGATAAGGAAAATTATTGGAATCATACCTATGAGTCTTCGAATTGTGTACTGTAGCATTTCCATTCCCCTTACCAAACAAAAATTTATTCGCTGGTTAAACTTGTATTCCTTGGAGGAGCATTCCCCCAAGGAATACAGGTTCTTTTAATTCTATTACTCTACAATGTGCCAATTATAAACTTCATTTGGCATAACTCCGTCCGCGTACAACTTAACTCCACCAACACGCTTATTAACAGCCCAAGCATCTACACGCTGTTCAAAGAAAATAACTGGTAATTCTTCATTTACTAGCTTTTGCCATTCGTTATAAATTTCCTGTCTGTGTTCTTTAACATCCTTGCTAGGATCTTCTGGGAAAGTTACCCCCTTTTTAATAAGTGCATCAGACTCTTCGCTGTACCATCTCCACATATTCCATTTGTCAGTAGACAACCAGATGCCAGCTGGATCTGGATCACTGGCAAGTCCCCATGCACCCATGAATGTTTCAACTGATGGATCATCTGCTTCAATCGTGTCATAGAATAGGTTGAAATCTTTGAGTGAACCGCCGTTAAGCTTTGCATTTAAGCCAACTTCCTGCCAGGATTGCAGGATGAATTGAGCACGGGCCTCTGAAGTTTCAGCGCCTGCCATTGCATCAAAGTTAATTGTGAATGGCTTGCCTTCTGGATCTTCACGGAAGCCGTCGCCGTCTTTGTCAACATAACCTGCTTCGTCAAGTAATTTCTTTGCTTTTTCTTGATCAAATTCGTAAGCATTGATTTCTGATTCATCAATTTTCGCCCATGAGACTGAAGGGAAAGGAGTATTTAAAGGTTTTCCTAAACCGTTTGCGAAACCATCGATGAATGCCTGACGGTCAATGGCGTGTGCCATTGCATGGCGAAGGTTCTTATTTTGGAACTTCTTGTTGTCAGAAACAACTACACCCTTCTTCGTGTCATAATGACCCCAGTCAAATGCTATATAGCTATAAGACAATGCGTCCACTTCTTGAGGATTCACATTATCAAGAGCTTTAATTGTTTCCCACTGATCTTTTGGAGCTTCAATAACATCGATTTCTCCGTTTTGTACTAAACCTTGCGTAAGAGATCCATCAATGATTTTGTAAACAATACCATCTAACTTTGGCTTACCTTGCCAGTAGTCATCAAAACGTTCAAATTCGATCATTTCTCCAGGTACAATATTCTTTACTTTAAATGGTCCTATGCCAATTGGATTTTTGCGAATTTGATCTGAATCAGGAAGTTCCTTAGAAGAGATATCTCCATAATAATGTTTTGGTTCGGGATATGACCAAATATTATCAATTAAGTTAACAGTAGGTGATTTAACTGTTACCTCGATAGTATAATCATCAATTATTTTAATACCTTCAATTTTATCAGCTTTTCCATCTTTGTACTCTTGAGCTCCTTTAATCATTTCCACATTAGCAAATCGAGCTCCCTCATAAGTTGGGTCTGCTATTAAGTACCAAGCATATTCCAAATCCTCAACTGTTAACTCTTCTCCATCATGCCACTTAATGCCTTCTTTAAACTTAATTGTTAGTTTAGTATTATCCTCAGACATTTCCCAATCAGCTAAACCAGGAACAGTAGTCAATTCCTCGCTTGTGTTAAAGATGCCTTCATGCATAAATTTCAAGGCATTTACATCATCTTCACCCTCATAGTAAGCATAAGATAAAACACCTTTGAATGGCTGAGTGTAACCGAATGTTACTGTTCCACCCTCTTGAGCTTCTCCTGATGCTTTCCCATCATCTTTTGGTTCCTTATCAGTGCTGGCTTTCTCTCCGCCGCCGGAACATGCTGCCAGGAATACAGACATGACAAGCAGAAGCGAAAGCAGCCATAATGCTGACTTCTTCATTGGTTTCCCCCCGAAAAATATTTTTTGACAAAGCCTTATTTATATAAGTGACAAGCGACTCTATGCCCAGGCTTCACCTCCTTTAAGTGCGGTTTTACACTCTGGCACTCCGGCATTGCATGTGCGCAGCGCGGATGGAATGTACATCCTTTTGGAGGATCAATCGGGCTTGGCACATCGCCCTCTAAAATGATTCTTTCTTTTTTCTTGCGCGGATCCGGTTCCGGGATTGCGGATATTAGAGCTTGAGTATATGGATGCAGAGGATCTGCATAGAGGCTGTCCTTTTCAGCGACTTCTACAAGGCCTCCCAGATACATAACCCCTATCCGGTCACTCATATGTTTAACTACACTCAAATCGTGGGCAATAAATAAGAAAGTAAGATCAAATTCATCCTGAAGCTCTTTCAGCAGATTCAATACCTGAGATTGGACCGATACATCCAGGGCGGAAACAGGCTCATCCGCAATAATGAGCTTTGGTCTTAAAGCCAGTGCCCTTGCGATTCCGATACGCTGTCTTTGCCCGCCGGAAAACTCATGCGGGTATTTATAGTAAGCATCTTCAGGCAGCCCAACTTTCGCAAGAAGATCCATTACTTCCGGCTTAAGTTCTTTTTCGGATTTGCTGTTATAGTTCCTGATGGGCTCTGACACAAGATGCCCAACCATCATCGTGGGATTTAATGATGCATAAGGATCCTGGAAAACCATCTGGAAGTCCTGGCGGATTTTCCTCAGGCTGGTTCCTCTTACATTTGTGATATCCTGTCCGTCAAATATGATTTGTCCGTCTGTTGGTTCTAGGAGTCTGAGGATCGTTCTGCCTGCGGTTGATTTTCCGCAGCCTGATTCTCCCACCAGCCCCAGCGTCTCCCCTTTCTTAATTTCAAAGGAAATATCGTCGACAGCTTTAACGACCGCCACAGTCTTTCTCAGGATTCCTCCTTTTATTGGATAGTAAGTCTTTAGGTTCTTAACCTCTAATAGCACTTCATTGCTGCTTTTATCCTTTTTTAAAACAGCTGTATTATTATGTTCTGTACTCATCATGTGTTCACCTCTTGTTTTGGCTGGCTTGTCTCGTAAAGCAGACAGGCAACCTCATGTCCTGCTTCATTTTCTGCCAATCGAGGTGTAACTGTCAGGCATTCAGGCATTGCCTTAGGGCAGCGCGCCGCAAATTTGCACCCTGTTTTAGGCATATTTTTTAATGAAGGCACAATTCCTTTTATTGTGCTTAGCTTTTCCACTTCTTCATCCATTTTCGGAATAGCTCCCATCAGGAGCTGAGTATACGGATGTTTTAGATTGTGAAATAAGGAATCTACATCAGTCCGCTCTGCTATCTTCCCTGCATACATAACAATTACCTCATCACACATCTCGGCCACAACACCAAGATCATGTGTAATCAGTATGACAGACATATCATTGACTTCCTGGATTTCTTTTAGAAGTTCAAGAATTTGGGCTTGTACAGTTACATCCAGGGCAGTTGTCGGCTCATCGGCGATCAGCAGCTTCGGCTGGCAGGCAATGGCGATGGCGATCATGACCCTTTGCCTCATGCCTCCTGAAAGCTGATGCGGATATTCATCTACAATTTTTTCAGGTCTTGAAATTCCCACACTTTTTAGAAGTGCGATACTTTTAAGCCGCGCTTCTCTTTTGGAGATTTTCATATGATTGAATAATACTTCCTGCAGCTGGAACCCGATAGAGAAAACGGGATTTAAAGAAGTCATAGGTTCCTGGAATATCATCGCGATATCTTTTCCCCTGATTTTATTAATCTCTGAATCTGTCATCTTCTCCAAATGAACACCGTCAAAGATGATTTCTCCATTACGGATTTGACCAATGCCCTTAGGCAGGAGCTTCATGACAGAGAGGCTCATTACAGATTTACCGCAGCCCGACTCTCCTACGATTCCAACTATTTGTCTGGGTTTAACTCTAAAAGAAACATTATCAACTGCATTATAGAATGTACCATCTATGGAAAAAGCCGTTTCTAAATTATTCACCTCTAGTAATGGTGCGTCTTTATGTTGACGGGGATTTGTGCTCATAGGACACCTCTTACCTTTTCGAATTATTCTGTTAATTCATTCTATTTGTCTAAAATATTATTACAAAGTTATTACAATTGCAAGATTTTTTTAAAATTTGTTAAAATTCATTTTTCTATACTAAAAAAAAAGCCCGCATTTTAGGGCTTTAAAGCGATTACGACTCCAGTTTATATAAAGTTTGGTCTACAAAATATTCGGATGGCGCACTAAAAGATAGTTTTGTAGAAAAACTTTTTTTCTCTCTAAATTCCCTTATAATTTCGTAGCCAGCAGCATAGCCAAGTAATGTAGGGTAGGGTCTTTCACCATACAGTATCTTCTGATGGAGCCTCTCATTCTTTTTTAATTTCAACTGAGCTTTGATCAATTTATCCCAGAAATTCCTGATTTCTTCTTTTGAATATCTGGTGCACCAGGATCCCCTGAACTTCTCTCCACAGTATATTTCTACTGAATGTTCGGCAAGCCCTTCCAGTATAATGGAATCGAGCAGCGTAAATTCTTCAATCTTTTTTTTCTGTGAGTTAATTCTGCAGACATGGTGATATTCATGCACAAATAAAGCCTCTAGTTCAGCTTCTTCTATTTCTGAAGGAAGAAACAGAAAGAGCATATTTGCAAAGGATACTCCCGATTTACCAGAATGACGCGAAAATAGTCCGCCTCCAGCAGACGGGAAAATGTAAACATTGATGTCAGGCCCCGCCCACTTCCTCCTATATTTTAAGTGAATGTTTTTTGCCAGATCCCACACTTTCTTTTCTTTTAACTCATTGAAAATATTCCTGCTGAACCGGTCAGGTGTATACATGCCGAAGCCTGTTAGATACTCATAGATTTTTCGGGGATTATCATCATTGAAGGGGCCGGTAAGCTTTTCACATATTTTAAGAGGTTCCTTAAAGCCTTCCTCGAGCCATAAATCTGTTCTAACTATCCCATTTCTGCACCTCCTTATACTCGATAATATGTAGGTATAAGGATTTTGTTAATCAAAAAAGCTGATTCAAAGGAGGTTTGACTTCCCTTAAATCAGCTTTGGTTATTTCTTATTCATATCTTTTAAAAACAATGGTTGCATTGTGGCCGCCAAAGCCCAGTGAATTGCTCATTGCAGCTGTTATTTCTTTTTCCCTGGCCTTATTTGGAACATAATCTAAATCACATTCAGGATCCGGGATTTCCAGATTAATGGTAGGCGGAAGGATTCCTTCCTTCAGTGCCAGAACTGTGAAAATGGCTTCAATTCCGCCTGCAGCTCCCAGAAGATGTCCTGTCATTGATTTAGTCGAGCTTACTGCCAATTTATAGGCATGCTCTCCAAACACCTCTTTGATTGCCAATGTTTCAAATTTATCATTATAATCAGTACTTGTACCGTGGGCATTTATATAATCGATATCTTCCGGCTTTAAACCGCCGTCTTCTATCGCCATTTTCATGGCTCTTGCTCCGCCTTCTCCGCCTGGAGCAGGTGCAGTGATGTGATAAGCATCCCCGGTAGCGCCATATCCAACGATTTCAGCATAAATTTTTGCACCGCGTGCAAGTGCATGCTCAAGTTCTTCAAGTACTACAATTCCCGCACCCTCTCCAATAACAAACCCGTCACGATTTTGATCAAATGGTCGGCTCGCTGTTTTTGGATCTGGATTGGTTGAAAGCGCGGTGTTCGCACAAAACCCGGCTACAGACATTTTTGTGATTGGCGCTTCTGCACCGCCTGAAATCATTGCATCGGCATCGCCGCGCTGAATCACCTTGAAGGCATCTCCGATTGAGTTTGTACCAGTGGCACATGCTGTCACTGTACATGAGTTAAACCCTTTTGCCCCTAAATAAATCGAGACTTGGCCAGTTGCCATGTCCGGAATCATCATTGGCACGAAGAATGGGCTGACTCTTCTGTATCCACGTTTCATAAATATTTCATATTGATTTTCAAATGTTTCCATTCCGCCGATGCCTGAACCAATCCAAACACCGATGCGATGAGCATTTTCATCTGTAATCTGAAGGTTTGCATCTCTAACAGCCATCATGGATGAAGCAACAGCGTAATGTGTGAAGCGGTCCATTTTTCGAGCATCTTTTTTATCAAAAAAATCTTCCGGATTAAAATCCTTTACCTCTGCAGCAACTTTAGCTGGATATTCATCTGCATTTAATCTAGTCAGAGGGCCAACGCCTGAAACCCCTGATTTAATATTGTTCCATGTCGTCTCTGTATTATTTCCAAGCGGTGTTACAGCTCCGATGCCTGTAACGACAACTCTTCTTTTATTCATTTTGATGCAGCTCCTTTTAAATTATCATCATATTTAAAATGAGGTATCTTATCTTCCCCATCTCATCGCAATGGCTCCCCAGGTCAGCCCTCCGCCAAAGCCGACCATCACAAGCAAATCATCATCCTTAATTTTACCCGCTTCCAGTTCTTCCACCAATGCAATCGGAATAGATGCAGCAGAAGTATTTCCGTATTTATCCACTGTTTTGGACATCTTTTCAACAGGGAGTTCTAATCTTTGACGGGAAGCTTCCATGATGCGGATATTAGCCTGATGAGGGATTAGGAAATCTACATCCTCTTTGGATAATCCAGCTTTATCAAGTACGTTGATGCAGCTTTCACCCATTTGGCGGACTGCGAATTTGAACACTTCACGCCCGTTCATGATGATATATTCATCCTGGTATAGATGCTTTGCGCCAGTGCCATCTGCTCCTAATTCAAATGATAATATTCCCCGGCCATCCGAGACTTGCCCAATTACAGCTGCACCTGCTCCGTCTCCAAATAAAACGGCAGTATTACGGTCATTCCAGTCTGTAATTTTTGAAAGCTTTTCTACACCTACTACTAAAACATTTTTATATGTCCCAGTTTCAATAAATTGTTTTGCCGTTATGATACCATACATGAATCCTGCACATGCAGCACTAATATCCATTGCCGCCGCCTTGCTTGCTTTCAGCCTCTCCTGGAGCATGCAGGCAACAGATGGAAAGGGTTTATCCGGTGTAACCGTTGCAACTAAAATCAGATCTAAATCCTCTGCTTCAATGCCTGCATTATCCAATGCCTTTAATGCCGACTCATAGGCCATATCTGATGTATCTATGCTGTCATCCGCAATTCTTCTCTCTTCAATTCCAGTCCTGGTCCGGATCCATTCGTCAGAAGTATCAACTATTTTCTCCAAATCAGCATTTGTTACCACTTTTTCAGGAAGATATCTTCCGATTCCTATAATTCCAGCATTCATGGAGCCCCACTCCCTTTCATAATTACAAACCCATAAGTATTCTCTATTTAAATATTATTATCAATTATTATGACTTGGTACTAATTTTATCAAAAGTTTATACAATAACGCAACACTTTTTACCTTTCCGTACTTTTACTCCACAAATGTCTATACCCTGTCAACTTTTCTTCATATGCTGATAATATAGGCATCTGGAAGGAGGGAACTGGCATATGCTTAACAAGGATGAAAAAGACATGGGAAATACAGAAGACCCTTTAACCCATTTTTTATTTGGAGAAAAAGTCAGAAACCATACGCCAGCTGAAGGCAAAATTGAATTCGACAGCAGTGCTGAAGAATATCACGGGAAAAACGAGTGGCTTTTCGGAGGCAGAAGCAGAAATGCTCATGAAGCTGACGACTGGCTCTTAGGGGGAAAAAGCAGAGAAACTACTGAAACAGAGAGTTCCGGCAAAGAAAATGTAAACAATATCCTGAACAACATAAACGTAGAGGAACTCATGGGCAACATTGATACACTGATGTCTTCAGCTCATCATTTAAAGCCATTGCTGAAAAAAGCGGGTCCTTTGCTGGAGATGTTTTGGAAGAAGTAGGGGCAGAGTTTCCCCAAAAAACAAAAACCAGCCCAAAAGGCTGGTTTCCCAAATTATTCACTTTCATTCAAAGCATCCGTTTTACCCATTTCATAGGCTTCGTTCATAACTTTGATGAATAGGTTCATGAATGGCTGGATCATTTCCATGGATAGTTCGATGCCTGCTTCGTCGAGCTGCTGTTTGGCTTCTGGCAGGTATTTCATGGCGATTTGCATGAATTCCATGTTTTTTTCGTTCATCTTGCAGTACCTCCTATGTATGGTAATTACTATTCAGGCAGTTTGCCTGTTTTTTTGTAATTCTCAATGGCAGCATTTAGTTCTTTTTTGAAATCTTCGTCAACGTCAGGACTGAATTTTCCAAGTGAAATCACTTCATCCTCGAAATCGAAAAATAGATTTCCTGATTCGAGTTCGCCTTCGTTATATTTTTCTGCCACTAGTTCATATAAAACATCGACATGCTGAATTGTACTGGTCAGGACGACTGATTCACCCAAATCAGACTGATCGGAAATATAGCCGATGGCGTAGAGCCCTTCTTCTTTCAGCTTTTCGATGACAGGAACATTATACCCATCTCCGGCCGGATAGACAACATCTGTCTTATTGGCAATAAGTTTGTCCAAAAGAGCGATGGCTTTGTTATCATTGTCCCAGTTGCCGACATATTGGATCTGCACGTTTACATTATCATTGATATAGTTTGCACCTTCATAAAAACCTTCTACTTCCGGCTGCCATTCAAAAGCCGCCAGTATTCCTACATTATTCGTTTTCGTCATATGTCCTGCAACCATGCCTCCGAAGAAACCCATGGCATATGCTTCAAAGTTCAAACTGGTGGTGTTTTCATTTTGGGCGTCACCATTAAAGCTGACAAAGTGAATGTCAGGATATTTTTTTGAGATGTTATTAAAGTATGCAGCGTATTCATTGCCATGTCCAAAGATCAGGTTTACACCTTTTTGGTCAAACTCTTTAACAGCTCTTTCAACAACCATCTCTGAATTCATGCCTTCTTTATAATAAACCTCAATATCATAATGGGATTGAATCTTTAGCATGCCTTTATAGCCTTTGGTCCCCCATACTTGGTCATTGACAGTATCGGGCACTAATAATCCAGCTTTCTCAAGTTTTCCTGCAGACATCGGCTGTCTGCAGGAGGCCAATAAAAGAAGGCACAAAAGAAGGATCCCTAATTTCTTTAATGTCTTATGCATCTTCTTTTTCTCCGCCTCTCTGTCTTTCGCTTCCTGCTGCCGGTTTAATTTACCAGTCTAATTCAATTCTACCTTTTCTTTATCTCAAATGGAAAGATTTTTTTCCAATTTACCAGCCATCCGGGCTTTCTAATGAAATAAAATGTCTTCTTTGCTTTTCGAGACCATCGGAGAATTTTACTGAACACTGAATCGTTCTTTCAGTTACTTTCCCTATTGCCAAATCGGGATATCTCCAATTTTCATTATAGTCAAATGAAAGATAGTCAGCGCATTTTCGCCAGTGCCTGGTGATACTGCTTTTTAATAGGTAAGACTCATCTAAAGACCTATCTGCACAATTTGATAAGAAATTGATGAGATCATCAATAAAGATAGCATCATGTATCCATTCTCTTTCACTTATCATTACTCTTTCTTTCGCAATAGACTGATGAAAACTGAATTCCTTAGGCTGCCAGGGACCATAAATGACAGGCATGTAAAAGGATGAAACTGAAATATTGTTTTCTTGAAGTATTTCAATAGCATCTTCGAGCTTGCTGTGTGTTCTGCTGATGTCTTTTAGCCACTGAATAGGGAGAAGGAATACAATTTTCACCTGAAGGATCTGGAATAAAGCCATATTTTTCAGAAAAAATCCTTCAATAAGCTCCTTCTCCCTTAAAGCGGCAAGCTCATTCCTAATATATAAGTCGTATATATCTATGAAAATCATGTCATTTTTTAGTATTTCTCCAGATTTAATCCATGCAGAATAGTTTTTTTCATTGAAATTGGCATTTCGTCCGATTGTCAGACGTTTTTCGTGAATTAAAGCGTCATCTTTTTCTTTGTCGAAATGAATTCCATCTATCTCACAGCCCTGTTCCAGAAGATGCTTGCACAGGCTGAATCCTATAAATTCAAATGTCCCTAATATGACTGCCCTGTCCATCTTCACTCCTCCTTGGAAGCATATTAATGTATTCTATGCTCAAAGGATTGTCTTTATTTCTTTGCGGGAATTGCAGCAGTATTATAGGACTTTTTCATATTTATTAAAGAAGCTTGTCATTTGGGAAGATATTCGCTGTTTTTTATCTGGGAGGATATAAAACACTGAGATAGGGCTATTTTCATTTTCCCATTGTATGGATCGTTTCTTTAAATAATCCGATTGCTTGTAAGCTCTTCCGCCGGCCAGAACCTGAATGATTCTGACGGGGACTTTAAGGCCGGATGTGAGGTTTTTTTCATGTTTGCTGAGCTGTTCTGCTATGTTTTCCTTTTCTATTTCATAGGAAGCTGCCAGTTCTTTTAATAGTTTCTTATAAAAGAACTTATGCTCTTTTTCCTGGTCGAGATGATGCTTTAGTGAAAGTATAGGATTTATTAATACGGCTGAACGGATTAAATCACTCATTTCATGCAGCAACCTAAGGGCAACCAATGCTCCCATTCCCTCAGCAATAATATGGATCTTTTCGTTTATAATTTCTGTACGCGTGATATGTTCATACAAGTACTTAGCCTTCTCAACAGCCCGATCGCATCCCCAGTGCCTTCCGTATAAATTTGAATAAAAGATCGTATAGCCATCTTGTCTTAGTTTCTTAATTAATGAATATTTCCCTTCATTCTGAGTCCAAAAACTGCAGTTTCTATCAACAAAGTGCCGATCATCCCCAATTATCAGAATACCGAAACCACTTGGTTTATCTGGGTAATGAATCATGCACCATTCTGTATCCAGCTGGAAGTTCCGGCTTTCCATAGTAAAACTCCTTTGCAAGTTTGCATAATATAATGTATGTAAATAAACTTAAAATGAAAGGGAGATTAGCCTAGTTTTAGACAAGTTCATCAATGGGCTGAAAAGAGAAAAAATAAATTTATTTCTTTAATGGCTTATGCTAATATGAAAAGGGATTAATTATGTTAGAGGTGAAATAGATGAGATACTTTTGGACATTCTTCTGGACTTTCCTTCTTGTTCAAATGTTAACGTACGTAGTTTCCTCAATGCTTGGAGCGCCATACGATTTTGTAACCGGCACCATTCTGGCAGCTGGGACAACCGTTTTAATTTTTGTTGTCGCTTCCATCATTCCTGAAGGTCCTGTTGAGAAAGAAGGAATTCATTAATCTGCAGCTTTTGCAGGAAATGAAAAGAGTCATCCTGTTAACTCAGGATGATTCTTTTCATTTGTGTCCTTATTTTACCAGCAGTTCAATTCTGCCGTTTTCTGCTGATATAATAACTTCACTTTGATCTTTAATTTCTCCTGCGATGATTTTGCGGGCGAGTGCTGTTTCTACGTTCCTTTGGATAAACCGTTTGAGCGGCCTGGCGCCGTAAACAGGATCAAATCCGTTTTCTGCAATATATTCTCTCGCATCATCATTTATACTTAACTTAATATGCTGATCTGATAATCTTGCTTGAAGCTGAGTAATTAATTTTAATACAATACCCTTTATTTCATTGAGAGCTAAAGGCTTAAACAAGATAATTTCGTCCACTCTGTTTAAAAACTCCGGGCGGAAATGGCTCCTCAGCTGTCCAAGTACATTGTCTCTGGTCTCTTCAGTTATATCTGCCTCATTGGCAGAGCGTTCCAGAAGAAAGTGGGAGCCGATATTGGAAGTCATAATGATAACCGTATTTTTAAAATCAACCGTGCGGCCCTGTGAGTCAGTGATCCTTCCATCATCAAGCATCTGCAGGAGGATATTGAATACTTCTGGATGAGCCTTCTCAATTTCATCAAGCAGAATTACTGAGTATGGCTTCCTTCTGACAGCTTCTGTCAGCTGACCGCCTTCCTCATAACCTACATACCCCGGAGGAGCACCAATCAATCTTGATACAGCATGTTTTTCCATATATTCGGACATATCGATTCTGATTATTTGTTCTTCACTATCGAACAATGATTGTGCAAGTGCCTTAGCCAATTCTGTTTTTCCCACTCCGGTTGGACCCAGGAAGATGAAAGATCCAATCGGGCGGTTCGGATCTTTAATGCCTGCTCTTGCTCTTAGGACAGCATCTGACACAAGCTGCACCGCTTCATCCTGTCCAATCACTCTTTCGTGAAGGATATTTTCAAGGCGAAGAAGCTTTTCACGTTCACCTTCAACAAGTTTAACCACGGGAATACCTGTCCACCTTGCCACAATGCCAGCAATCTCTTCTTCTGTGACTTCCTCTCTCAGCAGCCGGTCCCCTTGATTCTCATTAACTGCTTTTTCAAGGTCTTTCAATTCCTTCTCCAAAGCCGGGATTCTTCCATGGCGAAGTTCTGCTGCTTTATTCAAGTCATAATTATTTTCAGCTTCCTCAAGTTCACGGCGCATTATCTCAAGCTGCTCCCGCTTTTCCTGTACTTTTTGGATTCCTTCTTTTTCAAGCTGCCATTTAGCTTTCATGCTATTTGCCTGATCCTTTAGTTCAGCCAGTTCTTTTTGCAGGCCTCCGAGTCTCTGTTTGCTTGCTTCATCACTTTCTTTTCTTAGTGCCGCTTCTTCTATTTCCAGCTGCATGACCCTTCTTGTGACTTCATCCAGCTCAGATGGCATTGAATCAATTTCGGTCCTTATCATAGCACAGGCTTCGTCAACCAAGTCAATCGCCTTATCAGGGAGGAAACGGTCTGTAATATACCTGTCTGATAAGGTTGCGGCAGCCACTAAAGCACGATCGTGGATGTTGACTCCATGATGTATTTCAAAGCGCTCCTTCAGCCCTCTTAGAATAGAGATTGTATCCTCTACATCCGGCTCCTGCACCAATACCTGCTGAAAACGCCGTTCCAGCGCAGGATCTTTTTCGATATATTTGCGGTGCTCCTCAAGTGTGGTAGCTCCTATACAGTGCAATTCTCCTCTTGCAAGCATGGGTTTCAGCATATTCCCTGCATCCATGGCTCCTTCTGTTTTGCCCGCACCTACAATGGTGTGCAGTTCGTCAATAAAGAGAAGAATTCTGCCTTCGCTTTTCTTAACTTCATTTAAAACCGCTTTCAGTCTTTCCTCAAATTCACCCCGGAATTTGGCTCCCGCAATTAAAGCGCTCATATCAAGGGCAAAAATGGTTTTATCCTTAAGGCCTTCAGGCACATCCTTACGGACAATTCTCTGTGCCAGACCTTCGACTATAGCGGTTTTCCCAACCCCAGGTTCGCCTATTAAAACCGGATTATTTTTGGTTTTCCTTGAAAGGATGCGAATGACATTCCTGATCTCGCTATCCCGGCCAATCACAGGATCAACTTTTCCCTTCTTTACCTCTGAGACAAGATCCCTTCCATACTTTTTTAATGCCTCATATGTTGATTCAGGATTTTGCGATGTCACTCTCTGATTCCCCCTAACTTCTTTAATCGCCTGCTCCACTTGTTCTTTACTGATCCCGTATGACTTTAAAATTGCTGCCGTTTCGGTTTCCGCCGCTGCAGCAGCCATGAATACATGCTCCACTGACATGAAATCGTCCTGATAAGTTTTCATATAATTTTCTGCGTCCGCCAGCATCCGCTGCAGTTTACCGGTTATATACAGTTTCCCTTGTTCTGTTCCTGAACCGGATACTTGCGGTTTCTTTCTTAGCGCTTCCTGCATTTTATTGGAAAAGGACTCCGCAGAAATCTGCATTTTTGACAGTATTAATGAAACAAGACTGGTTTCCTGCTCCAGTAAAGCCAGGAATAAATGGGCTTCATCCACTTCCTGATGCTGCTCGCGAATAGCTCTGGACTGCGCATTCAATAACCCTTCCTGGAGTCGCTCTGTCATCCGATTTACATCCATTATGCTACCTCCTTTTTGACCTTTTTTGACCTTTTAATTTTATTATAATTCAATCTTTTCATATGTAAAGTTTTCAGCCTTTTTTCATGTCTAAAAGGCCATCCGCTATTGGGATGGCTCTATTTCCTATTTCCCCATTTTCTTTTAATTAATCACAATCAGGGCTTTCTTTTATATGTCCATAGCCGGTTATGATTGGATGTTTCCGGAAATTGGTCCCCAGCTCTCATTTTAAGCATTTGCGGATTATTGACGTTGCTTCCTGTTTCGCCAATTTCTATATAAATTCCATTATTAGGTGCTTTCTGGCCAGGCTTAAATTGTCTGTTTTGCCCCATGCTGAATACCTCCTTTAATCGTAAATCACTTATTATTATTTCCATTCTTGCATCTCTCATGAGGGAAACTATTGGCATCGCGTAAAAACATGATAAGGATATCACTTTACTCTGCGGTCCTTTTTATTGTTAAATGGGAGGTATGAGATTTCATAATGGAGGATTTACCTGTGACTGATTTTCTGACATTGCTTAAGTACTTGTTTTTGGGATTGTTTCAGGGATTTACGGAGCCTATTCCCATTTCATCGAGCGGGCACCTGGAAATTGCCCAGTACTTTTTCGATCTGGACATTAAAGGCCTCAGCTTTGCCCTTCTTGTAAATACTGCCTCCTTATTAGCTGTTTTGCTTATATACAGGGAGGATATTATAAGACTGCTTCGAAATGGATTTGCATACGTCACAACCAAAGATAAACAGGCGGAATCTGATTTTCGGTTTATCATTTACCTGTTTATTGGAACCATCCCCGCAGGTGTTATTGGTATTTTGTTTGAGGATTTTATTGATGATCATCTTGCCAATATTAAAACAGTAGGGATTACACTTATCATAACTGGACTTGCCCTGTGGCTGATCCGGAATTTACGAGGACGGAAAAATGATGCTGAATTATCTTATAAGGATGCAATCATTGTTGGCCTTGCCCAGGCAGTTGCACTGATACCGGGAATCAGCCGTTCCGGTGCTACCATTGTAGCCGCTATGGGACTTGGGATGAAACAGGAAACAGCATTAAGGTTTTCTTTCCTTTTATATATCCCCGTAAGTGCCGGCGGAATGATATTGGGTTTCAACGACATTTTAACAGATCCCAATTTATCTGAATTGGCTTTGCCTTATACAATAGCCTTTATTGCCTCACTGATTGCATCTTACTTTTCCCTGAAATGGTTTATGAATATTATGGCTAAAGGGAACCTGAAGTATTTTGCGATTTACTGTTTTATTGTTGGGCCGCTTGTTTATTTCTTATCTTAATGAAGAAAGCCTTCTCAGCGCAGAGAAGGCTTTTCCATTATAATATCTCTGAAAGAATGGCTTTTTGAACATGGAGCCTGTTCCCAGCCTGCTGAAAGACAGCGGAATTGTTTCCATCTATGACCTCCGCTGTAACTTCCTCACCGCGATGGGCAGGCAGGCAATGCAAAAAGACGTAATCTTTTTTGGCATTTTGGACAAGATATTCATTAACCTGATAATCAGCAAAGTCTTTGAGCCTCTTGTCATTCTCTGCTTCCTGTCCCATGCTCGTCCAGACATCTGTGTAGATGGCATCGGCATTCGCAGCGGCTTCTTCAGGATTGTGTGTGACGATTACCTTTGAACCGCTTAGTTCTGCGAACTCTTGTGATTGCTGGAAAATAGATTGATCTGGCTCATACCCTGCAGGACAGGCAATCGTGATATTTACCCCCATCTTGGCAGAAGCAATCATTAAAGAATGGGCCACATTATTGCCATCGCCTATATATGCCAGATTTTGGCCTTTTAACTCCCCATTTTTCTCTTCAATTGTAAGGAGATCGGCAAGAGCCTGGCATGGATGATAAAGATCGGTAAGGCCGTTAATAACCGGAATGTCCGCATGATAAGCGAGTTCCTGGATCTTCTCATGGGAGAAGGTGCGGATCATAATCGCATCAACATATTGTGAAAGCACTTTAGCTGTATCCGCAATGCTTTCTCCTCTTCCAAGCTGCAGATCCTGGCTATTTAAATATAAGGCATGGCCTCCAAGCTGCAGCATCCCTGCTTCAAAGGAAACTCTTGTACGTGTTGATGACTTTTCAAAAATCATGCCAAGAATTTTCCCTTTTAGGATAGATGTTTCTGCACCCTGCAGATGAGCTTCTTTTAATTGCTTTGCTTTTTCCAAAAGCCCCTTTATCTCGTCTGCTGAAAAGTCTGCAAGTGTTAGAAAGTCCTTCCCTTTTATATTTAAGCTCTTATCCGCCTGAGTTGAAATCATATGACGCCCACTTCCTTTTCTCCGTCATTATTTTTAATGCCCTGCCAATCCTCAATGGATTTAACATCCCACTCACCGACCGTCATTGATTTTAATAAGGCGATAAGTGTTTCCTTTTCACTGAAAGTCAAAATTCTGTTTTTGGTTCCCATTTCTCTCATTTTTTTATCACTTTCACTCATTCCGGGATTGTATAAAGCAAAGGTTTCCTGGGCATTCCAGTCCATATTGTCTTGAGTCAGGAAAACTGGCACAGCTTTAGCCTGATTGATATAATGTGTTAATTCTTCTGTTATTGGAGAGTTTGCTATTACGACACATTTGCCCTTTACACCACTTAAACCAGCATGGAAGGACTTTCTGACAGCTTCCTCATAATTTGGCGCCAGTGAAATGCCCTCACCTGTTGATTTCATTTCAGGACCCACTTTGCTGTCCAATCCCTTTAATGCATAATTCGAGAAGACGGGGAATTTCACACATACAAAGGGGAGATTTGCAGCAGCCGGAATTTCATCTTTCGACAAATTATATTTCCCAAGCAATATTTTTGTCGCAACCTCCACCAGCTGCACGCCTGTTACCTTGCTGATAATGGGTACCGTTCTGCTTGCACGAGGGTTAATTTCAAGTATAAATACCTCTTCACCATTCACGATATACTGAATATTCATAAGTCCTTTATAATGGAGCTTTTGCACAATCGCTTTCGCATAGGCCAGCATTTTATTCTGGACATTTTCCGAAAGATTTTGCGGCGGGAGAACGGACATACTGTCTCCTGAGTGCACTCCGGTTTTTTCAATATGCTCCATAATTGCCGGTGCACAGATATAATTTCCGTCTGCTGCCAGATCAAGTTCAGCTTCTACAGCATGCACGAATTGATCAATTAAAATCGGGTAAGGGACATTACCTTTCATTAAATAACGTTCCAGCTCAGTTGAAGAAGAAATACGTTCCATTCCTCTGCCGCCTATAACATAGGATGGCCGGACCAGAATCGGGAATCCAATTTTTTCGGCCGCTTCTTTCAGCTCTGCTTCTGAGTAGACGACATCGCCTTTTATCCTCGGGATATGTAAATCATCCAATAACTGATAAAAAAGCTTGCGGTCCTCTAATGCATCAATAGTCTTTGAGTCAGTTCCGAGCAGGATAATTCCATAATCCTCCAGTTCGGATGCGAGATTCAGAGCTGTCTGCCCTCCAAGCTGCACAATGACTTCTGAAATCCCTTCTGCTTCAATCACATTTAAGATATCCTCAAGGATTAGCGGTTCAAAATACAGTCTGTCAGCGGTTGTATAATCCGTACTAACCGTTTCAGGATTATTATTGATCATAATTGTCTCAACGCCTTCATCTTTCAGAGCAAACACTCCCTGAACGGAGCAATAATCAAATTCAATGCCCTGGCCAATCCTGATGGGGCCGCTTCCGATAATAAGCACTTTCCTCTTATCACTCTTTACTTGTTCATTTTCGCCAAAGTAACTGGAGTAATAATAATTAGATTGTGCTTCAAATTCAGCAGCACATGTGTCAACCATTTTATATGCTGGAAGAATGCCAGCCTCTTTCCGTTTTTCCCTGACTGCTTTCTCCGTTACTTTCCATTCCCATGCAAGAAACTTATCACTGAAGCCCTTTTCCTTAAAAAATTGCAGCTCCTCTTTTGTTGCTTCATCAAGTGTTAAGGCAGAGATTTGTTTTTCCAGTTTTACCATTTCATTGAGTATATTGAGATAGAAATAATCTATTTTTGTGATAGAGTGTAACGCTTCTAATGAGTAATTTCTCCGCAATAATTCAATCACGGTAAAAAATCTTTCGTCTGTCTGCTTTAATAGCAGTTCCTCAAGCGCATCTGCCGATTTAGCTGATAAGACAGGTGATATTAAATCCAATCCATTCCCTTCAAGTGAATGGATTGCTTTTAAAAGAGCCCGTTCCAGATTCCGGTCAATACCCATTACCTCTCCGGTGGCTTTCATTTGTGTTCCGAGCTTGCGGTCTGCAGAAGGAAATTTGTCAAAAGGCCATTTTGGAAATTTAACGATGACATAATCGAGAGCTGGTTCAAAGCTTGCGAATGTGTCTCCTGTTACAGGGTTTATGATCTCCGATAAGTTATACCCGACTGCAAGCTTTGCAGCCATTCTGGCAATTGGATAGCCTGTTGCTTTGGAAGCAAGGGCAGATGACCTGCTGACTCTCGGATTTACTTCGATCAAGTAATAATTCCTGCTATGCGGATCCAGGGCGAATTGAATGTTGCACCCTCCAATAATGCCCAGCTCTGAAATGATTTTAATGGATGCCGTTCGGAGCATCTGGTACTCATCATCAGTTAAGGTCTGGGAAGGCGCTACAACAATTGAATCACCGGTATGCACCCCTACAGGATCAATATTTTCCATATTGCATATCGTGATGCACGTATTCTGGGAATCCCGCATAACCTCATACTCTATTTCCTTAAACCCTGCTATGCTTTTTTCAACCAGACATTGGCTAATCGCACTTTCTTTTAAGCCGCCCTGCACCAGGGATGCCAGTTCATCAAAATCTCCTGCAATTCCACCGCCTGTTCCGCCAAGGGTATAAGCTGGACGGACTATAATAGGGAATCCAATATCATGGGCAAATTGAATGGCTTCTTCCACTTCATGGACAATGATGCTTTCAGGAACAGGTTCGTTAAGCTCGTTCATCAGTTTACGAAAAGCTTCCCGGTCTTCACCTTTCTTAATGGATTCAATACTGCTGCCCAAAAGCTTCACTCCATAGCGTTCAAGCACACCTGATTCACTCAGTTTAAAAGCAAGATTTAATCCTGTCTGGCCTCCCAGTGTGGCAAGCAGGCCATCTGGACGTTCTTTCTTTATAATCTTCTCAAGGCTGTCAGCAGTCATCGGCTCGAAATAGACTTTATCAGCAAAAGCTTTGTCAGACATGATGGTAGCCGGATTGTTATTAACAAGGATAACCTTATAGCCTTCTTCCTTTAATGCTGCACAGGCCTGTGTTCCTGCATAATCAAATTCTGCTGCCTGCCCGATGACAATCGGGCCTGAGCCAATTACTAATATGGATTGGATACTGATGTCTTTAGGCATAAGCGAAAACTCTCCTATTCTCCTCTTGAATCATGTTCATAAACTCATCAAAAATATAATCACCATCCGCAGGGCCGGGATGGGCTTCCGGATGGAATTGCACCGTATGGATTGGCAGCACCTTATGCATCAGTCCCTCAATTGACTGGTCATGAAGGTTTACATAGCGGGTTTTAAACCCTGTATCTATTATGCTTTCTTCATCAACCACATAGCTATGATTTTGTGATGACATAAAGACAGTGCCCTTCTTCATGTCCGCAATCGGGTGGTTGGCACCCCTATGTCCAAAGGACAGTTTCTTTGTGTTGCCTCCAAATGCTAAAGCTGCCAGCTGGTGGCCAAGGCAAATTCCCAATGCCGGATACTGCTCCAGCACCTTTTTTAATTCCGGGAGGATGCTTTTTAATTCTTTTGGATCTCCAGGCCCGTTTGAAAGCACCACACGTCTGGATTTAGTTTTTTTATCTGTTCAAAGCCTGTATTATAAGGAACAGATGTAACCTTGCACGCTCTTTTCAGCAAAGAATCCACAATTGATTTTTTAGCTCCAAAATCCATGACAACTATATGAATGCCGCCCTCCCCAAAGCATTCCATAGTTTGTGATGATACTTTACAAACTTTTTCATCCTTTGGAAGCAGCAATCCGGCGGCTGCCGTTTCCGAAGAAGACATTTTTGCCGGCATGCTGCCTTCTGAACGGATTTTCTTTACAATGGAACGGGTATCCATATGCCCTAATAATGGAATATTCCATTTCTGAAGGTACTCCTGAAGCGAATAAGTCGATTTGTAATGCGAAGGATTTCTGCTTCCTTCATATACAATAACCCCTGCCACATGAGGTTTCTTGCTCTCAAAATCATTCTCATTTATTCCGTAATTTCCGATTAAAGGATACGTAAACACAATAATTTGGTCCTTATAAGAAGGATCTGTCAATACTTCCTGGTAGCCTGTCATTCCTGTAAAGAAAACGATTTCCCCTTTTATATCCTTTTCAGGCTGATCCGTCAGCCATTGGCCCTTATAGGAATGGCCGCTATTTAAATGAAGGTATCCTTCCATTATCAACACCTCGAAGCTATCTGTATATTTATATAACTTTGTTAATTTTTATTCATCCATTTGAAAAATAATACAGCCTACACAGCTGATTTTGAAAATTCCTTTAGTGTGGATTGCAGAATTTGTACAGCTTCATCTATTTCAGATTTGGATGCTGTCAAGGGAGGCAGCAGCCTCAAAACATTTACCCCTGCAGGCAATGCCAGCAAGCCCTTGCCTCTTAATTCCTTTAACAATGATGGAAGGGGAATATCTGATTCAATACCGACCATCAAACCAAGATAGCGAATCTCCTTAACAGCTGCAATCTGTTCAAGCGATTCTGCCAATTTGTCAGCAAAATACTCACTCATTTCCCGGACGTCCTGCAAAAAATCATCATGAAATATTGTCTTCATTGTAGCAATAGCAGCAGAAATGCTGATCGGGTTTCCGCCAAATGTTGATCCATGGCTTCCTGGTCCAAACACTCCTTCTAATGTTTTTTTTTCCAACCACAGCGCCGATTGGCAATCCGCTTCCCAGGCCTTTAGCTGCGGTTACGATATCGGGGGCAAGGCCAAAATGCTGAAATGCAAAGGCTTTACCCGTCCTGCCAATGCCGGTCTGAATTTCATCTACAATCAGCAGCGCACCGTATTCTTTGCAAAGCTTCTCTGTTTCTGCCAGAAACTCCTGATCCCCAATGTGAATCCCGCCTTCACCCTGTACAATTTCCAGCATTACAGCGGCTGTTTCTGAATCCATCTCATCCTTTAATGCATTAAGATCATTAAAAGGAACATATTTAAATGTTTCCAGCATGGAACCATAGCCGTTTTTTATTTTATCCTGCCCAGTTGCAGCCATAGTGGCGAAGGTCCTCCCGTGGAATGATTGCTGAAAAGTAATGATTTTTTCCCGTCCCGAAGCTTTCCTGGCAAGTTTAATCGCTGCTTCATTTGCTTCTGCTCCACTATTGGCAAAGAATACAAGATCCATACCCGCAGCTTCGGAGAGAGCCTTTGCTGCAGTCTCCTGCTGATCCTGTATGAACAAATTGGAAACATGCCAGAATTTATTCAGCTGTTCGTTGATTGATTTTTGTACAGCTGCTGGACGGTGACCGAGATTGCAGACTCCGATTCCTGAGGTGAAGTCCAAATAGCGCTTACCGCTTTTATCAAAAAGATAACTTCCTTCTGCTTTTTCCGGCTCCACTTCCCACCGGGCATACGTTGGAAATAGATTACTCAAGTTAAGACCTCCTTCTTGGCAGATACGTTCGTCCCGATCCATATGCCATCCTCATAAAACTTTTCTTTACCTGATACAATCATTACGCTATTTAGTCCTTTACTGATTAGGTTCAAGGCAGAGGTAACTTTTGGAATCATTCCGCCTGTAATTTTTTTATTTTTAATATGCTGTTCAATTTCATCCGCGTCAAGCTGGTGAGTGAGGTTACCGTCAATGAATATTCCTTTTACATCCGTTACAAAGATGCAATGTTCAGCTTTAATGGCATTGGCAATGGCTGCCGCAGCATAGTCGGCATTGATATTCAGTTTCGTGCCATCTTCTGCAGCTGCAATAGGAGTAATGACAGGGACCAGGTCTTCATTAAATAACATTTCAAGTACTGACTGATTAACAGCCGTTATTTCACCAACAAGTCCAAGCTCATCCTGATTGATACATTTTGCCTTTAGTAATCCCGCATCACTGCCATTTACACCAAAACCTCTCAAACCATGCAGTTCGATCATTGAGGTAAGTTTGCGATTGGATTGTCCTGACAAAACCATCTCTGCTACTTCCAGAACTTCCGGAGTCGTTTTTCTTAGCCCATTAACAAATTCATGAGGGATATTATAAAGTTCCAGCATCCTGTTAATTGCCGGGCCTCCCCCATGAACAAAAACAATCTGGTATTCTTCCTTCTTCAACTCTAAAAGACTATCAAAGAAAGCTTCTCCCAGCTCTTCCATTACACTGCCTCCGCACTTAATGACTATACTTTTCAAATGGCATCCCCCTCAGGTTCGATAGCTTGCATTGATTTTGACATAATCATAGGATAAGTCACATCCCCAGGCCCTCCCTTTGCCTGCTCCCTGATGAAGATCCACAGTAATTTGAATGGCGGAATTAGATAAGTACTCTTTTGCTTCTTCCTCTGAAAATGCCAGTGGAACACTATTTTTCAGCATGACTATAGGTCCGATTGCAATATCCACCGAAGACGGATCAATAGCAGGCTGGCTCTGTCCAATTGCCCCGATAATTCTGCCCCAATTGGCATCTGCTCCATATATAGCAGTCTTAACAAGGTTAGAGCCGACAATCTGCTTGGCAATTATTCTTGCCTCTTCATCGTTTTTTGTTCCCGACACCTCCACCTCAATCAGCTTTGTAGCTCCTTCGCCATCTTTTGCAATCTGTTTGGCAAGACTCTCACAAGTTTTGGAAAGGATCTGTATAAATACATCCCACTCCGGGTGCTCCTGTGAAAGTTTATTGGTACAGCTGGCTCCATTGGCCATAACCATTACCATGTCATTTGTTGAGGTATCCCCATCAACGGTTATCTGATTGAACGTTCGATCAGTAACCTGTTTTAAAGCAAATTGCAAATCAGAGCTTGCTATATTGGCATCAGTTGTGATAAACGCAAGCATGGTTGCCATATTGGGATGAATCATTCCAGAACCCTTAGCCGACCCGCCCATCGTGACTGTTTTTCCATCAATGACTGCAGAATAGCAGCACTTCTTCATCACTAAATCTGTTGTTAATATGGCTGTTTGGAAATCCTCTGAGTGTAATGCCTCATTGCCGGGCTTCAGCATCTTAATGCCCTTTTCTATCTTATCCATCTGCATATACTCGCCAATGACACCGGTAGAGGCAACCGCCACATGCTGTTCCTTTAAATTGAATTTATCTGCAGCTGATTTTCTCATTTGATAAGCATCCTTTAGACCCTGTTTCCCTGTACAGGCATTGGCACATGCACTATTTACAATAACAGCCTGAATGAGGCCTTCTGCTGCAATGCTTTCCTGTGTAACTTTTAGAGGGGCCGCCTGAAAATGGCTTGTTGTATAGACAGCTGCACATTGTGCAGGAGTATCGCTTAATATAATTCCTAAGTCTTTTTTTGAATAGCGCAGCCCTGCATGGACCCCAGCTGCTGTAAAGCCTTTCGGTGTTATGATGCTTCCGGTCGGCAGTTCGGTTACTTCGGTTTGAGATACTAATTGCATTTTTCTTTCCTCCTTATGGATAGAGCGGAACAAATCCGAGACCCGCTGCTTCATCCAATCCGCTCATAATATTGGCATTTTGCACAGCCTGCCCGGCAGCACCCTTCATTAAATTATCAATCACTGAAACGATTGTCAGTCTGCCCGTTCTGGAATCCATATGGACACCTATATCGCAAAAATTAGAGCCTGCCACCTCTTTTACAGAAGGAAAGGTATTTTCCGGACGAATCCGGACAAATGGCTGGTTTTCATAGACTGATTGATAAAGTTCAAGAATTTGAGAAGAAGTGTATTCTTTGGTCATCTGAACATAACTGGTTGTCATAATGCCCCTTGTTATCGGAAGAAGATGGGTTGTGAAGGTGATCGGCATCAATGCGGAATTCCATTTCATCAGCTGCTGTTCGATCTCGGGTGTATGCTGATGCTGGTTTACCTTATAAACCCGCAGGTTTTCATTTGCTTCCGCATAGCTTGTTGTTCGCGAAAGCGCCCGTCCTGCCCCGGACACCCCGGATTTTGCATCGACAACAACACTATCTGGTTTTATTAAATTTTCTTTTACAACCGGTGCAAGACTTAGCAGAGCAGCTGTTGGATAGCACCCAGGATTAGATATGATGTCTGCGGCAGCTATTTCGTCATGATGCCACTCAGGAAGCCCATATACTGCTTTTTCTACAAGAGATTCGTTTGCAGGAGCGTGTTTATACCAATCCAGATAGGCTTGAGCCGGAATTCGAAGGTCACCGGATAGGTCAATTACCTTAACGTCTTTACCTGAAAAATCTTCAGCAAGTTTTCCCGATACCCCAGATGGTGTAGCCAGAAAAACAATATCAGATTGGCCAGCTATTTGATCTGAATCTATTCCCTGCAAATTTTTGTCTAATATTCCATATAGATGCGGATATTCATTCCAAATGGGGATGTCTTCTTTGGTTGAATGAATTGATATAATGTTAAATTCCGGATGCTGCTTGAGGATACGGAGCAATTCAGCACCCCCATATCCGGTTGTTCCGATTATTGAAACGTTCATAACTGCTCCTTTCACACTTTGTTGTATATTTAATCATTTATATACATATTTATGAATTTATGTTTCTCTTATTATAGAAACTGGTTTGAAAAATTGCAACCTATTTTACTGAAGTTTTAAAGATTTCTAATATTTATTATCCGCTTTTCTTGATAAATTGAAAAAACCGGCCTTTTCTGGCCGGTTCTCAAGTGTGTATGGCAAGTAATAACATGAAGAAGAATATTGAAGCATTAGCAATTTCATAAACGCCAATTTTTTTTGGTGTAAATGACTTCCCGTAAAATGCAATGGACCTGAAAAGGCTGGGAAGAAACGCAGCAGATACAATCCATCCGCCCGCCAGGAGCCAAAGTATCGGTACCGCAGTATGAAAGATCCAGGAAATCCATTTAAAGGAACTATTTTTCTTTTCCCTGATCATTGATTTTACATAGAAGGTGCTTCCTGCAAAAAATAAAATAGATGCTGCAAACACTGTCCAGGCCATCGGTGAAATTCCCCCCTGCGGCAAGCAGCTGCTCGCAAGACCCGCTATTGAAAATGCACAAATGGCACTAAAGTCGTTGCCCAATGCTCTATCTCTGTTTTTGAAAGAATAGAACGCATTAATAATAAAGAAAGGAACCATAAGAAGCCCGAAAATGATAATCGATGGCCTTTCCAGTAAAGGAATTATAAGGAGTAAAATAGCCGGGACCAGATAAATGGCCGTCCATTTTGCATATAAAGCCATTCTTTTTCTTTTAAATAGCAGAAGGCCCGGATAAGTGGCCAGATATAGTAATATCCATCCTAAAAAAAACGGGATATGAGACCAAATAATATCAGATGCAGCCGCTCCGAGCCAAAATGGCAGAAACAGCATTGCCCAGGCGCCATGCTGTTTCGGCATAAATAACTTCATCTATAATACCTCCCCGCTGCTTTCTGCCTATAATATATAATCTTCCCGGTAAATATAAAGTGAAGATTATCACTGATACACACAACGCCACAAAAAGTTCAATTTTGAGAGGATATTAAAAACAGCCCAAAATAGAATTGGGCTGTTCTGCTTCTATCTTTTTTTCATTCTTTCGCTCACTAAATACTCAACAATCCAATCAGGGCCTTTGGGATCACCAATGCTGAAAAACGGCGTTTCAAAATTTGCATCGTTTGATTTTATTACTTTAGCATCCCAGCTGATCACTGCACAAACATTTGTCAATTCCTTCATAAGGTGCATTTCTTCTTCACTTCTGAGCAAGAGTGCTTTAGAATATGATGCCTTTTTATGACCTTCAATAAGCACGACGTCCGGCTGCAGCTGCAGCACAATCCTTACCTGCTCCTCCAGGCTCCAGCTTTTCTTCTCAGCATGCATAAGAAGTCTGCCTCCCCCTTCTACAAGTGAAGCGGCAGCTCCTGACTCGATATGGCTGCTGGAATCCTTCCCTTCCGGAGTTTCCGGTTTGCCGCCATGACCATGATGTTTAATGGTAATGACAGAAAGCCCCTTTTCTTTTAATCCGGAAATCAATTTATTTATCAACGTTGTTTTTCCGCTGTTTTGATAGCCGGATACCTGAAAGATAACAGCTCCCTTTACCATGGCCATTTGCTTCCTTCATGGTCCTCAAGCAATAGTACTTCAACGATGTCCCCCTTGCCATAGCCTCTCGTTCCGCCTGGCAGAATCATTAGCGAGTTCGCACCGGCAAGACTCATCACAATATTTGATTTATCCACTCCGCTTGGTGCTGCCACCAGTCGTCCTTCCAAATAATTTACAGACGTCCTGACAAATCGTGTAAATGGGTTTGCTTTTGGAAATTCTGCAACCAGTTCAGCAGTTTCTTTCCTTAAGTGCGGTTTCTCAGAGAACAGCATTTTCCGGATGATTGGTCTTGTAAAAAGCTCAAACCCGACATAGCAGGCAGAAGGATTTCCCGAAAGTCCAAACAGAAGTTTTCCCTCATGCTGGGCAACAGTCGTTACACTGCCTGGCCTCATGGCAACTTTATTGAACAGCACCTCTGCCTCAAGTTTTTCATAAATGCCCGGCAGATAATCAAAATCGCCCACAGATACACCGCCTGTAGTAATCAGCATATCCACGCTGTTCAACGCTTCTTTTACAGCATTAAAACATGTTTCAAATTCGTCAGGAAGCTTTCCATAATAAATAACTTCCCCGCCGGCCCGTTCAATTTGCGCTGTAATCATATGAGCATTGCTGTTTCTGATTTTCCCCGGTTCCAGCGGTTCATGGACTTCCAATAGTTCAGTGCCTGTTGCAAATAATCCAATAACAGGCTTTTTGGCAACAGGCACTTCTGCATAACCAAAGGTTGCGAGAATGGCCTGAATTCCGGGATTGATCTTTGTCCCCTTCTTAACTAAAGAATCTCCTTTTTTTGCATCTTCTCCTTTGAAGGAAACATTGTCTCCAGTTTTATAGGAGCGTTTTATGGACATATAATTCTTACCGTCTTCTTCGTATGCTTTTGCCAGTTCAAGCATTACAACAGCATCACATTCCTCAGGCATTTGCGCACCGGTCATGATCCTCACAGCCTGGAATGGACCAATGTTTCTAGAAGTCACATGCCCCGCCCCAATGTGGTCTACCACCTCAAATACGACGGGATTTTCCATTGAAGCTTCCTTTGTATCTGCAGAACGGACAGCAAAACCATCATATGGTGATCGATCAAAATGAGGGACATCATGTGTCGCTTTTAAATCTTCTGCCAGAAAACGGCCGCTGCTTTCATTAATGGATACGTATTCTGCACATCCGTTTAATTGATATGCCATGATTTTTTTTACTGCTTCAGCAACAGGAATGGGAGTTCTTTTTTCCAGCATGATATCAGCTCCTATGTACTTTTCTTAATGTCTTTTCTAATTTAATTATTATAAACGTACATGAAAATCCATAACATGACAATCATCACACTTTCAGTTTTCATCTGTGCAAGGTTTTACTCAAAAAACTTTATAAAAAGCCTGCAAGTGTGATGCCCGTCACCAAATTAAAAAGGAGATTCGTTTATTCTTTAGATAGTTCACAAGATAGAAGGAGGAAAAATTCAATGACTATACAAATTACAAAAGATCGTCTGGTAAAAGATATCGTAAATGAATTTCCAAAAACAAGCGATGTTTTTAAACGTCATCGCATTGATTTTTGCTGCGGCGGCAATATTCCGCTGGCGCGTGCTGTTTCAGAGCAGTCAGCAGATATGGACGTTCTGATTAACGAATTAAACGATGTAATTCAAAAGGAAAACCAAACCGATGATTTAGAGGTTTGGACAGACAGTACATCAGAAGACATTATTGAACATGTCATCAATCGATATCATCGTCCTCTTGAAGAAGAACTATCACAATTGAGCCCATATGTAACAAAGGTATCAAGAGTTCATGGAGAAAGCCATGAGGAGCTTCTTAAAGTCCATCAATTATTCTTTGAATTGAAGCACGAGCTTCTTGAACATACTTCCAAAGAGGAAGAGTCAGTTTTTCCGCTTCTTCTGAAGCTTGAAGACCCTACAGTTGAAAATCGCGAAGAAATCATCAGCTATATCCGGGAGCTTGAGAAGGAGCATGATCATGCAGGTTCAATTTTAAAGGAATTGAGGGAAATTACAGCTGATTTTACTCCTCCAGCAGATGCATGCGGTTCTTATCGTCTTGTATATAAGCGGCTTGAAGATCTGGAAAGCCAAACGTTCATGCATGTTCATCTGGAAAATAATATTCTTTTCCCTCGATATATTTAAACAATGCTTTATCTGCAGCCAATATCGGCTGCAGATTTTTTGTGCATTCAAACGGCAAAAATAAAAGCCTGCCCGCTGTGCCTATTTCTCATGACACAGCAAAGCATGCTTTTTCATCCCCCAATATAGGACATTTCAATCTTTTTCCTGTTTGCAGCGGTTTCTTCTGTCCGTTCGTCTGAGTACCTGTCTTTTCTGCCATTCCAAATCTTAATAATCCGATCGGTAATTTCTTCGTCCGTGGCGCCTTTTCTCATAAATTCCTTTAAATCGTGCCCTTCACCATTAAATAGACACGTGAAAATTTGGCCGTTTGCTGACAATCTTGAACGAGTGCAGCTTGAACAGAAAGATTCAGAAACAGATGTAATAAACCCAACATCTACATCGGTGCCTTTATAGCGGTACCGCTTGGCCACCTCTCCGAAATAATCCGGATCTACCGGCTCTAAAAAATAGTGTTCCTTTAAGAGCTCATAAATCTCTTTTTTAGTTACTACCTCATCCATTTTCCAGCCGTTTGTGCTGCCGACATCCATGTATTCAATAAAGCGGAGCTGTAAGCCGTTATCTTTACAGAACTTAGCCATCGGGACAATTTCAGAATCATTCAGGCCTTTTTTGACGACCATATTAATCTTCACGCCAAGTCCTGCTTCTTTTGCTGCTTCGATCCCTTTAAGGACTGGTTTGACACCCACATTGCGTCCGTTAATTTGTCCGAAAAGCTCATCATCCAGACTGTCAAGACTGATGTTAACCCTCAACAGTCCTGCTTCTTTTAAATCCTTCGCATGTTTGGGAAGCAATACACCATTGGTGGTCAGTCCAATATCTTTTAATCCCTCAATGTCTGAAAGCATTTTGACAAGTTTAGGCATGTCCTTTCTCATAAGGGGCTCCCCGCCTGTTAACCTGATCTTCTCCACTCCAAGACTCACGAAAATTTTAGCCAGCCGTTCAATTTCTTCATAGCTGAGAAGCTCGCTTTTTGGAAGAAAAGCAAAATCAGGACCGAAAATTTCTGCCGGCATGCAATATTGACAGCGGAAATTACAGCGGTCAATGACAGAAATACGCAGGTCTCTTAAAGGTCTATTCAATTTATCTTTAACGATTGTTTTAGCCATTCCGTTCAACTCCATTTAAAGAGTGACTTTATTAAGCTATCTATACAGATGTATATTTTAGCCTTTCCCTTAAAATAACAGAAATAACCCAGTATCTCAAATTAAGGGCTTTTACTATTAGAACATACAATCGATGCAATGTTAATAGGAAATTGTTTTTTAATAGCTGTGACTAGCCATTTCTATAGAAAATGCCACAATAAAGACACAAAAGCCGGCGATGTTTTCACTATACAAATGATATTATTGTGAGAAAAGACAGTTGTTTTATGAAGGAGGATTACCATGGCTCATACAGCCATTAAACAGACACATTCCATTGAGATTAAAGAGCTTCTTCATTTCGCTGACCGGCATATGAAAACCCAGAAAGGGGCTTATATTTTTCAGGAAGGCATGGATGCAGATGAACTGTATATCATCCTTTCCGGCAAGATACAAATCAGCAAGATAACAGCAGATGGCAGGGAACTCACCTTCAGGTTATGCGGAGAAAATGAAATCATTGGTGAGCTGACCTTATTTACCAGCGACCCAAAATATTTATTGAATGCTTTAGTTCTTGAAGCTGGTGAAGTAGCTGTGATTAAAAAAGATGTCCTGGAAAGGGAGATTTTTAAAAATAGTACTCTGGCCTATGAATTTATGAAATGGATGAGCGACCATTTCCGCAATACACAGACCAAATTCAGAGACCTCGTGCTTAATGGGAAAAAAGGTGCCCTGTATTCAACTCTTATCAGAATGACTAACAGCTATGGCGTAAAGGTGAATGGCGGCATACTAATTGATCTGCCCCTTACGAATCAGGAGCTTGGGAATTTCTGCGGCACCTCCAGAGAGAGCACCAACCGGATACTAGGTGAACTGAAGAAGGACGGCATTATTACGATCATAAATGGAAAAATTACAGTTCAAGATCTTCAATATTTAAAAAGTGAAATAGGCTGTGAAAATTGCCCTGCCGTATACTGCAGCATTGAATAGGAGCGCAGTCATGCTGCACTCCTCTATTCCTTTTATGCCTTTGCCGCATTCTTTCTAAGTGCCTTAGGAATATATACACAAAACGGCTCGCTTTCCATATAATCCCCTGTCATGGCAAATGCACGTGATCTTGATCCTCCGCAAACATACCGGAATTCACATTGACCGCATTTCCCTTTGTATTTATCAGGATTTCTGAGATCTTTAAAAATGGGCGATTCCCTGTATATTTCGGCGAGCGGCTGTTCCCTTACATTTCCTGCTTTAACAGGCAAAAGCCCGCTTGGATAAACGTCCCCAATGTGTGAAATGAAAACAAACCCGTTTCCGTCATTTACTCCTTTTGGCGCCCTGCCTAAACCATCTATAGAACCCGTCAGCCCTTGCTGTGTAAGTGCATCGAGATATTGAATATCCTCATTTTGATCT
The DNA here is from genome assembly GCF_001591465.1 of Cytobacillus firmus NBRC 15306. Lineage (GTDB taxonomy): Bacteria > Bacillota > Bacilli > Bacillales > Cytobacillaceae > Cytobacillus > Cytobacillus firmus. Next base: position 8,125 of record NZ_BCUY01000009.1, on the reverse strand, counting down.
TTTGCTTCCTTCATTTTTTGCTGAATGACAACTCGGCGGTAATGCTGGGCAGCTGTTGTCTTAATATCGAAGGAAACCTTTTTGCTTAAGTTATACAGCCATGTAAATACCTTCTCATGCTCAACCGGCGAGATCATATCTTTTTCCTGCCCTCTCCCTGTTGGGACGAGGAAGAACACACTCCATAGGACACATTTGAGTTCTTCTACAACCTTGGCCATCTCCTCAAGGTAATCGATATTATAACGCGAGATAACTGTATTAATCTGGACTGGAATTTCAAGCTCGTGTAAATATTTTATCCTTTCAATCGTTAAATCAAAGGAACCGGAAGTCCCCCTAAAGTGGTCGTGAATTTCTGCATTTGGCCCATCAAGGCTGAACGCCCATCGAGCTAAGCCGACCTGTTTGGCTTTTTCAATAGCTTCTTTCGTTACATTTGGTGTAGCACTGGGCGTCATGGAAACACGAACGCCTTTTTTCACGGCATATTCAGCTATGTCGAAAACATCCTGCCTCATTAATGGATCTCCACCCGTAAAAACAAGCATAGGGTTGTTCATTTCCCTGATTTGGTCAATTAGAGCCTTCCCTTCTTCAAAGGAAAGTTCTCTCGGATCTCTCCTGTACTGCGCTTCCGCACGGCAATGCAGACATTTTAGCTGGCATGCTCTTGTTAATTCCCATATCACAATAAAAGGGTCTTTATTAAAATCTCTATCAAATCCCATTAAAAATGCCTCCTTGATGGCCTCACTCCCAGCCATTTGTCAACGCAAAGCAAACTATATTTTGTCTTTCCATTGTTATTATAGGATAATCGGCATGTGAAATAAGTGAACTACCTCACAAGGGCACAAAAAAACAGCAGGAAATACTCCTGCTGTTTTGAGCTTAAATTTTACCGTACGCCAAGTGCAATTTTTGCATAACGGGACATTTTGTCCTTGGACCAAGGCGGGTTCCAGACAATATTCACTTCAGTGTCTTTTATTTCAGGGATATCTGCCAGCGCTGACTTTACTTGTTCAACAATTGTGCCTGCCAAAGGACAGCCCATGGAAGTAAGAGTCATATCAACTATAGCTTTTCCTTCCTCTTCCATTTTCACATCGTATACTAAGCCTAAGTTTACAATGTCTATGCCCAGCTCAGGGTCTACTACAAGCTCCAGTGCACCCATAATGCTGTCTTTTAAATCCTGATCCATATCTGCAGCACTCCTTCATTATTTACTATCTTTATCTTAACAAAAATTTAAATGAAATGAAAAAATACAGGTTATAAATGTTCCTCAAACCATTTAACTGTTTCAAGCAGCCCCTCCCTGCTGACTTTATGCCCCGCCTGTTCATCTGATATAAACAGGAGGTTTTCAGGCGAGTCACTATACAGGGGCTGGATGGTCTCATAAAATTGGTATGTATAGGAATAAGGAACAACCGGGTCCTTTTTGCCATGCCAGAACATGAGCGGCCTTCCGCCAAGCTTTTCTGGCTGAAGGCTCAGATCCCGCTCCCTAAGGATTCTCAGAAGATCTGCTAGTTCTTCATTTGTGAGCGGAACCTTAATATTATTTTTCTTCAGTTCATCGAGCTGAAGCTGAGCAAACTTTTCATAATACGGCATACCCATAAGGCTAACTGCAGTTTTGACCCATTCATACTGTGTCAGGGCGCCCAAAGTGACTATTCCCCCCATGGAGGTGCCTACAAGTCCTATTCTTCCCTCATCAATCAAGTCACAATCCTCATAGACATTCCTGATTATGTTCAATTCCGCAATGGTATTCAGAACAATATCCCAAAGCTTGAAGTTTAAATCGCTGCCTGATAAGCCCTCGGATCTTTCCCCATGAAATAAGGTGTCCGGCAGCACTACCCTAAACCCCTTTTCTGCAAGGAGATAGGCATAATGCAGATTATGTTCTTTGGCACTTGTAAAACCATGAACAAAAATGATAAAAGGCAGGGGTTCCCCTTTTATTTCCTGTCTGGCAAGTTCAAGAACAGGAATTTCTCTGATAAGCTTATGTTCAATAACAACCACAATTTTTCCTCCTAAACCTGTTGTACCAAGATGAACTTTTTTACAAAATTATAATAATATTGATAACATATATGTATAAAATGATTTTGTAAAAGCTTAAGCTCTTGTCTTTATGTAAATTCTTTCTATATTTTCAGTTTAACATGTGGACTTTTCTTTTCCAAAACCTTTACACTTAAAAAGAAAAGCGGGGCATACTTCAATATAAGCAATGCGCTGCAGTCCGCTGGCTGCAATTACTTTATTATTATAAAAGTGCTGAGCGCTTAGAAGGAGATCTTATGGCAGAAAAACATTTAATTGCACTGGACCTTGATGGCACATTATTAAAAGATGACAAAACCATCTCTGCTAAAACTAAAACGATTATTCAAAAGGCACGTGAACAAGGGCATGAAGTAATGATTGCCACCGGAAGGCCATTTCGCTCGAGTGAAATTTACTATCGTGAAATGGGTTTGACTACGCCGATTGTCAATTTCAATGGTGCATACATACATCATCCTAAAGACCATAATTGGGGTGTTTACCACACACCACTGCAAATGAACGTGGCTAAGGAAATTGTCGAAGCCGTTAATAGCTATACTATTCATAATATCGTAGCAGAAGTTATTGATGATGTTTATTTGCACTACCATGATGAGAAGCTTCTCGACATCTTCGGTTTTGGCGATCCGAATATTACGACGGGAGATTTGCGCAGTTACTTAAAAGAGAATCCGACAAGCATGCTGATACATACTGATGAGGAACATGTAAAATCCATCAGGAATCATCTTTCCGAGGTCCATGCCGAAGTAATTGACCACCGCAGATGGGCTGCTCCCTGGCATGTCATTGAAATCGTGAAAACAGGACTGAATAAAGCTGTTGGCCTCAAAAAAGCAGCTGATTATTTCCAAATACCGCCCGAGCGGATCATTGCTTTTGGCGATGAAGACAATGATCTCGAAATGCTTGAATTTGCAGGCTACGGGATTGCCATGGGCAATGCGATCGACCAGGTGAAAAATATTGCCAAAGAGGTCACATTAACCAATGAGGAAGATGGAATCGGCATTTATCTAAATGACTTATTAAATCTTAAAGCTCTTTAAGCAGCTGACCAAAAAGAATTAGATTGAAACCATTAAATCCCCTTTTTAAATCCTTCCTATAGAGCATACTAAAGATGAAGCAGCCCAATTGCGGCTTCAAACTCTTTCATGGAGGGGATTCGAATGGGTAAACGTAATAAATCAAAACGCTTCGTTCAACAGGGTGCTGATACTGTTAGTAAGCATGATGAGCGTATCCCGTACCACATGACCTATGCTGAGGCGGAAGCCCAAAAACTAGATAATGTGAAAGAATCATCCCTCGGAGGAATATAGCGATGGGTAACAGATTATTTCAGGAAGCCAGAAAATATGTGGAAATAGCCAAAAATTCTGCAGGCGAAGAAACTGTTTCCCGGGCGAAAAATGCTTTAAGTTCTGCATTTGCCAACTCCACAGCGGCTGAACAGGCTCAGCTCCGGGAGATGCAGCAGGAACTTGAACAATATTCGCAGTATCGCTAAAAAGAGCTGGCGGCCTCAATGGCTGCCAGCTCTTGTTAATTGCTTTCCAGTATAACAGGATAAGAATTCATAATATCTCCGTCTTCATCTTTTTCATATAAATGCAAAACCACTGTTCTGTTTTCAGGTATGTTTTCAGAAGGAAGGCTTATCTTTATCCTAAAGCTCTTCCAATCATTTGGTGAAGCCAATATGGTCTTTTCAGACTGCAGCTCATTATGGCCGTCTTCAACTGTATACCATAGCTTTCCACTTTTTGGACGAGCTTTAAATAATATGATATATTCGCCGTTCCTGCCTGTAACCTTTGCCTGGCTAAAGGAAGGATTTTGGCCCGGGATATAAACAGATGCTTCAGATTCAGGTTTTGTCTCCAACTTTTTGCCATTTAAGTTTGATGCCAGAAGCCTGGCTTTTACTATGTACTCTCCCTCCTGAACTCTTTTCCCTTTATGCCTGTAATCCCACTGCTCTTCCCATACCTTGCTTTCATCCGGTTTGACGGCAATGGTTTGAATAGCTTGTAAAAATGCTTTTCCTTCTGAGGAGGAATATACCTTTTCGCCTTCTTGAGTGAAAATCTCCACTTCATAAAACTGAGAGGATCCAAACTCAAAGCTCAGCGGATAATTGGCCTTATTCCTCAGAAGCAAATCGATCTTTAGTGTTTCCTGTCCTGCTTGAGGCATTACATTAAAATCAAAAGGCATTTCCTTAATAGAAGCTTCAAAACTTTGCATAGGCATAGTGAGGATAATTACAGCAGCAGCCAAAAGACGAAGCATCCTTCATCCCTCCATTCATTTAATCCCTGCGGAAGAAACCATATACACCAGTGGTTTGAACAATATTTGTAAAAGCATTCGGATCCACTTCTTTAATGATTCTTTCAAGGTCAAATAACTCATAGCGGGTGATGACAATCATCATCATTTCCTTATTTTCATTTGTAAAAGCTCCCTTTGCAGGGAAAGTTGTTATTCCCCTGACAAGATGGTCATGGATCGCTCTTTTCATTTCTTCGGATTTTTTCGTGATAATCAGAGCTGTAAGTTTTTCATGTCTGGTATGAATGGCATCAATAACCCTTGTAGAAGCATAAAGGGTTACAAGGGTGTATAGTGCTTTTTCCCAGCCATACAAAAAACCGGCTGTTATAATAATAATGGCATTAAGAGTAAAAAAAAATGTACCGACAGGTTTGTCTTTCATCCTGGACAAGACCATCGCAATGATATCCATTCCTCCTGTGGAAGCCCCCCATTTAAGTGTAATCCCTACACCTACAGCTGCTATGACACCTCCAAAAACGGCATTAAGCAGAATATCCCCGGATACATGGATTACAGGTATCACTTCCAGGAAGAAAGACATCAGGAAGACGCTTAGAAAACTATAAATCGTAAACGAACGGCCAACCTTTTTCCAGGCCAATATGGTAACAGGAATGTTTAGAATGAACAGCAATATCCCTGTTGATCCGAAATCACCCAAAATACTTGATAAGAGCTGTGCCACCCCTGTAAAACCGCTTGCATATACATTAGCGGGTATAAGAAAAAAATTCATAGCGATTGCATTCAATATCGCGCCAATTAAAACAATAAATACTTTCTTAGTTTCTAGCCAAACCATTTTTTACCCCCTGAATTTTTATAATTTCTTTACCCCAATAAGGTGCATTTTCAACACAATTCATTGTGTTTTCTCCTTGATTTCTATAAACTTAATTCATATAGTTTGAAAGCAGGTGAAAGATAATGTCAGTAAAAATTCTAGCTGACAGTGCGTGTGACTTGCCGCTTAGCTTTTATAAAGAACATGGTGTCACACTTTTTCCGTTACAGGTTCAACTGAATGATGGAGAATATGAAGATTTAGTCACCATAGAACCTAAGGATGTTTATAGAGCTATACGGGAAGGCCAAATGCCTAAAACATCTCAGGTATCCCCTCTTCTTTTTGAAGACACGTTCAATAAAATGGCAGAAAACAATGAAGACGGCATTTATATTGCTTTTTCCTCCGAACTTTCGGGTACATACCAGACCGCTGTCATGATCCTGGAGCAAGTAAAAGAGAAATATCCCGATTTCCAATTAACCATAGTCGATTCCAAGGCTGCTTCATTGGGATATGGATTAATTGTGAAGGCTGCTGCAGCTGCAGCACAATCAGGCGCATCCAAGAAAGACCTCCAGAAAGTAATCGAATTTCGCTGCCGAAACCTCGAGAGCTTATTTACAGTAAATGATCTTGAATACCTCGCAAAAGGCGGCCGCGTTTCGAAAGCCTCGGCTTTTCTGGGCGGACTTTTGAATATTAAACCTCTTTTAACAGTAGAAGATGGCAAACTTGTGCCGATTGAGAAACTGCGCGGCAAGAAAAAGCTGCTTCGCCGCATTATTGAGCTGATGAAGGAAAATGGGAATTCCTTTGAGATGCAGACTGTCGGCATCAGCCATGCTGATGATGAAGACACAGCTCTTGAAATGAAAAAGCTGATACTGGACGAGCTTAATGCCGAAGAAGTCTATATTACTTCCATTGGCTCAGCAATCGGGGCTCATACAGGCCCAGGAACTATAGCGATATTCTACTTTAAGCAAATTTAAACCATAAGTGCAGGATACATACTCCATTTCATTCTGACAGACAATATGACTGTACTTCAGTTATATTTCTGAAGGCTAAACCCATCAGTATGAAAGGAGTATTTTTATTATGCCGCATACTTCCGATAATGATAAGAAAGCGAAAGACAATAATGCGCTTCTTCACGAAAAAAATATGATGCGCGAGAAAAACCGCAAAGCCGGGAAAAACCAATATTCGAAAAAGACAGATCATCTTTAATAATAAAACGGGCAAGCATTGGCTTGTCCGTTTTATTATTTTTTGAAGTTGATTAGTCTTTCTTAATATATGTCCATCCTTCTTCCTGATAAATCCTGCCTTCCTTCATAAGCCGGCCCAAAGCTCTTTTAAAAGAAGCTTTGCTTAACTGAAAACGCTCCTGGATATCTTCCGGGGCACTTTTATCGCCATATGGCATCGCACCGCTTCGGCTTTCAAGATAAGAGATGATTTTTTCCGAATCATCATCAAGAGCTTCATGCTTTCTTGGAATAAGAGAAACATTCACTGTCCCATCTTCTTTCACATCAACTATGCGGCCTTCCACTTTCTCTCCAAGACGGGGCTCTTTTTTTCGCTGGGATTCATGGATAAAGCCTTTAAAGCCCTCAGCTGTATAAATCCAGCTTCCCACCTTTGCGGTTCTATAAATATGTCCGTGAATATTTTTATTATAGTCACTTTTGGATGCTTTAATTGAGATATCGGTAATGACAGGATCAGTAGCCATTTTCACATAAATTCTGTTATTCTTATTTACCCGGAGTGTAATGTATAATCTATCTCCTTCAATCGGCCACACAGCTTCATGGACAGGAAGATCCTCCTCCCCAAGGAGCATGTCTTTCTGAATGCCAATATTGATAAATACACCGATGCCGGGCTTTACATCGCTTACATGTGCCCACCCATATGTACCAGCCTGAACCTCTGGAATGACAGTTGTTGCTGCGATTCTTCCCTGTGAGTCCATGTAAAGGAAAGCCTCAACCTCCTGCCCTTCTTCGAGCTTTTCATCCGTCTCATTCTGATGAAGAAGAACATCCTCCTCTCCATCTGTCAAAAAATAGCCAAACGCTGCTTCCCTTGAAACGATCAGCTTAACAGCACGCCCCAAATTCTCTTCTATAGCCATCTCTTTTCCTCCTTCTCAGCAGTAAACAGCAAATATTCATTATATTAAATCTTTCCCAAAAAAGATCACATAACTCCTAAAGTTGTTTGAACTGCTATATTTTACTATAATAAGGACAAGAAGTGAAACTTAAATTGTAATCGCCAAGGAGGCTGTCATGTCTAAAGAAAGCTCATTTGATATTGTATCTAAAGTTGACTTTTCTGAAGTAACCAATGCCATTAATATTGCCATGAAGGAAATTTCCACCCGCTATGACTTTAAAGGCAGCAAAAGTGATATAAAGCTGGATAAAGAGGAGCTTGTGCTTCTATCTGATGATGAATTTAAACTTGACCAGCTTAAGGATGTTTTATTAGGCAAGTTAATTAAACGGGGCATTCCTGTAAAAAATCTTGATTACAGCAAGATTGAGGGAGCATCAGGCGGAACGGTCCGCCAAAGAGCAAAGCTTGTCCAGGGTATTGATAAAGAAAATGCCAAGAAGATTAATAACCTGATTAAAAACAGCGGATTAAAGGTAAAGAGCCAGGTTCAGGATGATCAGGTACGTGTAACCGGCAAAAACCGCGATGACCTGCAGAAAATTATTGCTGCTGTTAAAGAGGCAGATTTGACAGTTGATGTTCAATTCGTTAACTACCGCTAAAAAAAGCAAACGGAAAACTCCGTTTGCTTTTTTGTTTGTTTAGTTTATCGCAGTCTAACGGGCAGTAAGACCCCACTTCAAGACTCAGAGG